>CAXTOS010000090.1:0-9802 GCA_964245935.1 uncultured Novosphingobium sp. | reverse complement strand
CGTTCAGCAGGTGCAGCTTGTGGCCTGCTCGGAGGGCAGCAGTTGCTGTCATGGTTCCAGGGCTCGAGGTTGCATGGGAAGCCTTACCTTTCTGTCAGAGGTCATAGCTGTCAGGTAGGATGCAGCAGTGACGGTTGCCCAGAAAGGAGCTGCCGGGCTGTATATCCCCGGCGGCCGCGCGGCTTATCCTTCTTCGCTGCTGATGAACGCCATTCCGGCCAGGGTCGCAGGCGTCGGGCGGCTGGTGGTGGTCACGCCGACGCCGGGCGGCCATGTCAATCCACTGGTCCTGGCTGCCGCGCATCTGGCCGGGGTCGATGAAATCTGGCGCATCGGCGGCGCGCAGGCGGTGGCCGCGCTGGCGTACGGCACGCAGCGCATCCAGCCGGTCGATGTGATTACCGGCCCCGGCAACGCCTGGGTCGCCGAGGCCAAGCGGCAGCTGTTCGGCGTGGTCGGCATCGACATGGTGGCCGGGCCGAGCGAAATCCTGGTCATCGCCGATGGCGCGAACGACCCTACCTGGATCGCCGCCGACCTGCTGAGCCAGGCCGAGCACGACCCGGTCGCGCAAGCGATCCTGATCACCAACGACCCGGCCTTCGCCGATCTGGTGGCTGCGGCGGTCATGGTGGAACTGGCGGCGCTTGCGAACGGCCAGGTCGCCGCCGAAAGCTGGGCGCGCCATGGCGTGATCATCACGGTTGCCAGCCTCGACGAAGCCCCGGCGCTGGCCAATGCGCTGGCCGCCGAGCATGTCGAGATCGCGGTAGCCGACCCCGAGCCACTGTTCGCGTGCATCCGCCATGCCGGCTCGATCTTTCTGGGCCGCCATACTCCCGAAGCCGTCGGCGATTACGTCGCGGGGCCCAATCACGTGCTGCCGACCGGCCGCCGCGCGCGCTTTGCCTCGGGGCTGTCGGTGCTCGATTTCATGAAACGCACCAGCTTCATCCAGCTCGACGATGCCGCGTTGCGCGCGATCGGTCCGGCGGCCGTTGCCCTGGCCCATGCCGAGGGGCTGCCCGCGCATGCCCGTTCCATCGAAGCAAGATTGGCAACCGAAGTGAGCATGGCGCGATGAATGTTCATTCCCAGGCGCGCTCCGCGGCCCGGCTCGCCGCCGTCCAGGCATTGTATCAGCAGGCGATGGAGGCGACACCGCTGGCCGGCCTGCTCGACGAATTTCACCGCCACCGGCTCGGTGCCACGATCGAGGACATGGAATTCGTCGCGGCGGACACCGCCTTTTTCGACGACATCGTCAGCGGCGTGGTGGCGCGCGGGGGCGAAATCGATGCGCAGCTATCGGCCAGGCTGGCGGATGGCTGGCGGCTGGAACGTCTCGACAAGACCATGCTGCAACTGCTGCGTGCGGGCGTTTACGAGCTGATGGCGCGCCCCGATGTCGCGACCGGCACGGTGATCAACGAGTATCTCGACGTGGCTCATGCCTTTTTCGACGCGCGCGAGGCCAAATTCGTCAACGGCGTGCTGGATGCCGTGGCCAAGGCGGTCCGGTAACAGGCGAACTCGCCTTTATCCAGGGCCTGCGCGCCATGGCGACGCACCCCGCCGCGCGCGGGCTGAACGACGATTGCGCGGTGCTGGAATTCGGCGCCGAAACGCTGATCCTGACGCATGACATGATGGCCGAAGGGGTGCATTTCCTGGCAGGGCAAGACCCTGCGGATGTTGCCTGGAAACTGGTCGCGACCAATCTCTCCGATCTGGCCAGCAAAGGCGCCGAGCCGCTCGGCGTGCTGCTGGGCTATGTTCTGGGCGGGGACGATGCACGGTTCGCGGCCGGGCTGGCCGAGGCGCTGGCCGCATTCGGCACCCCGCTGCTGGGCGGCGACACCATTGCGATGCCCGGCCCGCGCAGCTTCGGCCTGACCGCGATCGGCCGGGCCACGCATCGCCCGGTGCCATCGCGCAGCGGCGCCCGGATCGACGATCGGCTGTGGCTGACCGGCCCGGTGGGCGGTGCGATGCTGGGGCTGGAGGCGCTGCGGGGCGGCGACCCCGATCCAGCCGTCAGCCGCGCCTATCGGCGGCCGACCGCCTTGCTGGCTGAGGGCCAGGCGCTGGCGCCGCAGGTCACCGCGATGATGGATGTGTCCGACGGGCTATTGCTCGATGCGGCGCGCATGGCCCGTGCCTCGGGCGTTACGCTGGCGATCGACGGGGCAGCGGTGCCGATCGCCACCAGCGAAGCGCGACGGGGCGAGGCGTTGCGCTGGGGGGACGATTACCAGCTGCTGTTTACGCTGCCCCCCGGCGCGCAACCCGGCGTTGCGGCGCAATGCATCGGCTGGGCAGTCGCCGCCCGCGACGATCCGATCCTGCTGGATGGCGCGGCGCTGGGCGAGGCGAGCGGGCTGGGCTATCAACACCGCTGAACGTCTGCGGCAACACAGGAGTGCACATGACCCCCGGTCATCCGGTCTATGCCCAGGCGGGCGCGACGATCTTCGAACATATGTCGGGCCTGGCGCGCGAACTGGGCGCGATCAATCTGGGCCAGGGCTTTCCCGATGACGTCTATGCCGCCGAAAATGCGATTTCCACCCGCTTGCAGGAGGCCGCGGCACGCGCGCTGCGCGACAAGTCGAACCAGTATCCGCCGTCGAGCGGATTGCCCGCCTTGCGCGAGGCCGTGGCCGGGTTTTACACGGCGCGGCAGCTGGCGGTGACCGCGGCGCAGGTCATCGTTACCTCCGGCGCGACCGAAGCGATCGCGGCGGCGGCACTGGCGCTGATCCAGCCGGGTGACGAGGTGGTCGTGTTTGCACCAGCCTATGACGCCTATGCGCCGATGGTGCGCCGCTGCGGCGCGGTGCCGGTGTTCGTGCCGCTGCGCCCCCCGGCATGGCAACTGGACGAGGCGGCGATCCGCGCCGCGCTGACGCCGCGCACCCGTGCGATCATTCTCAACGATCCGCTCAACCCGCTGGGCACCGTGGCATCGGCGGCGGAGCTGGCGATGCTGGCGGCGATCTGCGTTGCGCACGATCTGGTCGCGATCTGCGACGAAGTCTGGGAAGGGGTGCGCTTTGATGAGGCGCCGCACGCCTCGGTGATGAGCCAGCCGGGCATGGCGGCCCGCACCGTCAAGATCGGATCGGCGGGCAAGCTGTTCGGCCTGACCGGGTGGAAGATCGGCTGGATCGTCGCCGAAGCGAGCCTGGCGGCATTACTGGCGCGGGCGCACCAGTTCCTGACCTTTACCACCCCGCCCGCGCTGCAATGGGCGGTAGCCGAAGGGTTGGCCTATCCCGAGCAACTGTTTGCCGCGCAGCATCGGCAATGGGCGCGGTCACGTGCGCGACTGGCCCAGGGTCTGATGGCGGCCGGATATGTCGTGGAGGCCAACGCGGCGACCTGGTTTCTGTGCATCGATCTGGCGGCCTCCGGCGTGACCCTGGGCGATGCCGAATTCGCAGACCGGGCAGTCCGCGAGGCAAGGGTCGCGACGATCCCGATTTCGGCGCTGTATGGCGGCCCGTCGCCACCACGGAATTACCTGCGGCTGTGTTTCACCAAGCCCGACGCGCAACTGGATGAAGCGGTTGACCGGCTGGCGATGCTGCGCAGCAAAATGGCGTGATACCAGATCGGAACCTATAGCCCCGCCTCTTCAGAGCAGGGGGGAAGAGCTAGAGTCTTTCCGGTTAAGACGACGTAAGTCGGAAAGACTCTAGACCGCGCGGTCACGCCGCAACAGGAACACCGCATGTTCCGCGCGCCAGTTGGCTGCTGCGCCACGAACCATTCCGGTGCCCGACAGGAACCATGCCTGCTCCACCGCGATGCCGCGCTTCGCCACCAGATCGCGGAAGTCGGCAACGGTGAGATGATGGATATTGGGCGTTTCGAACCAGGCCACTGGCAGCAGCCGGGTGACCGGCATCCGCCCGTGCCACAACAGTGAGACCCGCACCCGCCAATACGCGAAGTTGGGGAAGCTGACGAAGGCGCGGGCGCCGATCCGCAGCAATTCCTCCAGCACCAGATCGGGGCGCTTGGTGGTTTGCAGCGTCTGGCTAAGCACCGCGTAATCGACGCTGGCGTCGGGATAGAAGGTCAGGTCGACATCGGCGTCGCCCTGGATCACCGACAGCCCGCGCGCGACGCATTCGGCGACATTGTGCGGGTCCAGCTCCATGCCGCGCGCATCGCAGCCGCGTTCATCGCGCAGCGCCGCCAGCAGGGTGCCATCGCCGCAGCCGATGTCAAGCACCCGGCTGCCGTCGGCGATATGCCCGGCAATCAACGCCAGGTCGGGGCGGAGGCGGCTGTGCCCAATTTTCGTCGGCGGAAAATCCGTCACTGGTTCAGGAATCCCGCGATCACCCGGTCCAGCGCGGGCACATCGAGCAGGAAGCTGTCATGCCCGAACGGGGCGGACAGTTCGACAAAGCTGACCGGCGCGCCGGCGGCGTTCAGCGCATGTGCGATCTTGCGCGATTCGGGCGTCGGATACAGCCAGTCGCTGTCGAAACTGACCAGGCAATAGCGGGCGGGCGTGCCGGCAAAAGCCTCCGCCAGCCGCCCGCCGTGTTCCTCGGCCAGATCGAAATAGCTCATCGCGCGGGTGATATAGAGGTAGGAATTGGCATCGAATCGCGAAATGAAGGTCACCCCCTGGTGGCGCAGATAGCTTTCCACCTGGAAATCGGCGTCGAAGCCAAAGGTCTTGGCGGCGCGGTCCTGAAGCCGCCGGCCGAATTTTTCATGCATGCTTTCTTCGGACAGATAGGTGATATGCGCGGCCATGCGCGCCACCGACAATCCGGCGTCGGGCGCGCTGCCGCTGCCGTAATAGGCGCCCTCCTGCCAGTTGGGATCGGCCATGATCGCCTGGCGGCCGACTTCCTGAAAGGCGATGTTCTGCGCGGGCATCGCGGCTGTGGCGGCGATCGCCATGACCCGTTCGGCCCGATCCGGCCAGTTCGCGGCCAGGCTGAGCGCCTGCATCCCGCCCATCGAACCCCCCAGCACGGCATGCAGCCGCGCAATTCCCAGCGCATCGAGCAGCGCCACAGCGCTGCGCACCATGTCGCGGATGGTGATCACCGGAAACCGCATCGCATAGGGCTGGCCGTCGCCGGCCAGGCTGGCGGGCCCGGTCGAGCCCATGCAGCCGCCCAGCACATTGGCACAGATCACGAAGAAACGGTCGGTATCGATCGGCTTGCCCGGTCCGACCGACCGGCTCCACCAGCCCGCCTTGCCGGTCAGCGGGTGCTGGCTGGCCACGAACTGGTCGCCGGTGGTCGCATGGCAGACCATCACCGCATTGCTGGCGGCGGCGTTCAGCATGCCATAGGTTTCATAGCCGATGCGCACATCGTCCAGCTGTTGCCCGCAATCGAGCGGTAGCGGCCGGGTCAACGTCAAGGTTCGTGTGAGATCGGTGTCGGATATCGAGGATAGGCAAGTGGACATGGCAGCGGGAATTGGGAGGTCGCGGCGGCAGTGTCAATGGTAGGGTCGAAACTGGCGGCATCGGCGCGGCCTCGGGGCTGGCAAAACAGCCGGGGACTGCTATGCGCCGGCATTATGGCCGAATGCCCCGTCCCCAAGCCCTGGATCGCCGGAATCCACGCCTACATTCCCGGCAAGAGCGCCGGAGCCGATGGCCGCCCGCTGATCAAGCTGTCCGCCAACGAAAACCCGTGGGGTTGCAGCCCGGCGGTACTGGCGGCGCGAGAGCACATCGTCCATCCCGCGTTGTACCCCGACCCCGACAGCCACGCCTTGCGCCGCGCGCTCGGCGCATTGCACGGGATCGATCCGCAGTGCATCGTCTGCGGCACCGGCTCGGGCGAATTGCTGACCGTGGCGGCCAGCGCCTTTGCCGGGCCCGGCGACGAAGTGCTGTATGTGCGCTATGGCTTTTCGCTCTACGATATCGCCGCCCGGCGTTGCGGCGCGACCCCGGTGGTGGTGCCCGACCGCGATTACGGCACCGATGTCGACGCGCTGATCGCGCATATCACCCCGCACACCCGGGTGATCTTCATCGCCAATCCCAACAATCCCACCGGCAGCTTTCTGCCCCGCGCGGAACTGGCGCGGCTGCATGCGGCGGTGCCCGGCGATGTGCTATTGGTGCTCGACCAGGCTTATGCCGAATATGTTGCGCCGCAAGACGAGGACGGCAGCCTCGAACTGGCGGCAAGCCACGGAAATGTGCTGGTCACCCGCACCTTTTCCAAGGCCTATGGGCTGGCCGGCGAACGCGTCGGCTGGGCGACCGGCGCGCGCGGACTGGTCGAAATCCTCAACCGGCTGCGTGGCCCCTTCAACCTGAGCAACAGCGCACAGGCGACCGCGCTCGCCGCGCTGGGCGATCAGGATTTCGTCGCCCACGCCTGCGCCCGCAACACCGCGATCCGCGCAAGCTTCGTCGCCGCGATCGAGGCGATGGGCAACCACGGGTTGCGCGCGGTGCCCAGCGAGGCCAATTTCGTGCTGGTGCTGTTCAACGGCCGGCTGACCGCAGAGGCGGCCTATAACGGACTTGCGGACGCCGGCTATATCACCCGCTGGCTGCCGGGCCAGGGGCTGCCGCAAGCCTTGCGGATCACCATCGGCACGCCGGAACAGACGGACGCGGTGATCGCCGCGCTGCACCGCCTGACGCAGGCGGCAAAATGAGTTTCTCGCGTATCGCGATCATCGGCCTGGGGCTGCTGGGTGGATCGATCGGGCTGGCCATCCGCGAATTCATGCCCGGCGCCAGGACCACGGGCTATGACTGCGACGCCGACACCCGCCGCCGCGCCGCCGAGCGTGGGCTGGCAAACGAAATCTGCGTCAGCGCCACGGACGCCGTGGCCGACGCCGACCTGGTGATCTTTTGCGTGCCCCCCGGCGCGATGGGCGAGGCCGCGCAAGCCATCGCCGGCGCCGTGCCCCCCGGCGCGGTGATCAGCGATGTCGGCTCGTGCAAGGTCTCGGTGGTCAAGGCCCTGACAGCGGCCCTGCCCGACAACCCCGTGATACCGGCGCACCCCGTTGCCGGGACCGAGCATTCCGGGGCGGATGCGGGCTTTGCCGCGCTGTTCCGCCAGCGGTGGTGCATCATCACCCCGCCCGACGACGCCGACCCCGCGCTGGTGACGCGGCTGACGGCATTCTGGGAAGCGCTGGGCGCGCACGTCGAACTGATGAACGCCGCCCATCACGACCGGGTGCTGGCCGTCACCAGCCACCTGCCGCACCTGATAGCTTACACCATCGTCGGCACCGCATCCGACCTGGAAGAAGTCACCCAAAGCGAAGTCATCAAATATTCGGCCGGCGGCTTCCGCGACTTCACCCGCATCGCCGCCTCCGACCCGACCATGTGGCGCGATGTTTTCCTGAGCAACAAGGATGCCGTGCTGGAAATGCTCCAGCGCTTCACCGAAGACCTGACCGCCCTGCAACGCGCCATCCGCGTCGAAGATGGCGAAGCCCTGCACGACCACTTCACCCGCACCCGCGCCGTGCGCCGCTCGATTATTGAACAGGGGCAAGATGATGCGCGGGCGGATTTCGGGCGGGGGGATCATGCGGGTCGGATTCGACCAAATTAGCAAGCTCGTCATGCTGAACTTTTAGCATGTATCATGCCCCAAAGGACGGCTGGGCGTGGGGCGAAATGGAGCCTGAAACAAGTTCAGGGTGACGATTCAATGTGATCGAATTCGAGTAAAGGGTTGGAGTTAGTTACAAAGAGGTAGAAACGAGGGGTAATCCCCTCGTGCACCCCGTCATTTTTGTTGTACGTCCTCGCCACATTGCTTCGCCCGTGAAGCACCGTTCGTGTAGCACTTGCAGCAGCGCGGAATGATAACGCCATTATTAAAAACGAGCGTTCACAGATTGAAAACTGCCAGTTCGAGGGCGAATCTGGCTGACGATAAATGAGACACGCGAGCATGGTCAGCTTGGCAGGGGAAGGTCCGGCCTTGCTTCCGGGGGGTGGAAGAGCAGGCCCATCGAAAATCAATGGCGCGTGGGCCCTACCATGAGCATACTCCCCCCATGTCGATTGAACCACCTCACATCCAGAACATCTACGACGATCCGGACTTTTTTGCCGGATATGCTGAATTGAGGCGGAGTAGCTCGGGCCTTAACGAGGCGATCGAACAACCGGCCCTTCAAAGACTGCTGCCGCCTCTGGAAGGGCTGGACATATTGGACCTCGGATGCGGGTTCGGGCAGTTTGCCCGTGAAGCGCGTCGTATGGGAGCCAGATCTGTTACGGCCCTGGACCCCTCATCGCGAATGCTGGAAGTCGCCCGAGCTTCGACCCAGGACGCGAAAATCGAGTATTTAGAACTTGGTATCGAACAACTTCCGTTGCCCGGACGCGACTTCGATATGATCGTTTCGTCACTCGCGCTCCACTACGTGTGTGATTATTCCGCTGCCCTGGCGGGTATGGCCGGCAGCCTGCGCATTGGCGGTCGACTGTTGTTTTCCGTAGAGCACCCAATTTGCACCGCCTTGGCAACGCAAAGATGGGAAACGGATGAAGCGCGGCAGCCTCGCCATTGGCCCGTCGATAGCTACCAGGATCAAGGCCAACGCAGCACGACCTGGTTTGTAGACGGTGTCCTAAAATATCATCGGACGATATCGTCATACCTGAACGGCCTTATCAAAGCCGGTTTCAAACTGGACCAGGTTGATGAGCCAGCGCCGCTCGCGGAGGCTATCCTGCAACGTCCTGATCTGGAGCTTCATCGTCGCCGACCGCCATTTTTGGTTGTCCTGGCAAGCTACCTTGGAGGCTCGACTTCCTGACCAATCGTCTCCCGTAAACCCTCGTTTCCAGGGTAGCCGACCTGGAAGAAGTCACGCAAAGCGAAGTCATCAAATATTCGGCCGGCGGCTTCCGCGACTTCACCCGCATCGCCGCCTCCGACCCGACCATGTGGCGCGATGTTTTCCTGAGCAACAAGGATGCCGTGCTGGAAATGCTCCAGCGCTTCACCGAAGACCTGACCGCCCTGCAACGCGCCATCCGCGTCGAAGATGGCGAAGCCCTGCACGACCACTTCACCCGCACCCGCGCCGTGCGCCGCTCGATTATTGAACAGGGGCAAGATGATGCGCGGGCGGATTTCGGGCGGGGGGATCATTAGGGTATTTCCGTGTAATACGTAAGTCGGAAAGACTCTAAAGAACCGTCAGAGAGTTGGCCCGCGTAGCGAGACGGAGGGGCGCTGGCAGCCAAAGCTCAGCCGTCCAGCCAGGCGGCGAGGCCTTCCAGCGTCTGCAGCCCGTATTCCACTGCGCCAAAGCCGATGACGAACTGACGCCGCTCGCGGCTGGGGTGGAGCTGACGCAAAGTCAGCACCGTCTAGCCATCGGTCTGTTCGTCGAAGGTCACCGTGGCGCGGAAACGGTCCGGGTCGTCGGGGTCGGGCGTGCCATAGTCCATTACGATCCGCTCATTCGGCACGATTTCCAGAAAGCGCATGAGGTTCGGGAAGCGCTGTTCCCGGCCCTCGAACATGCCCACCATGTCAAACCGCCAGACCCCGCCCTCGCAGATGTCGGCCTCGTAGCTCTCGATGCGCAGGCCGGCTGGGCCGTACCATTCGGTCAGCGCCTTCGGGTCCATCCATGCGGCAAAGACCTTGGCGCGGGAGTGGTGTAGCAGCTTTACCAGCACGATTTCGCGATCGAGCGACCACGTCTCAAACAAGTTTGACATGTCCTTCATTATCCTTCTGCTGCTTGTCTAGGTTTCGTGGACAAAGGGTATCCAGAGCAATGCTGATGCGAGACTGAC
>CAXTOS010000089.1:0-9824 GCA_964245935.1 uncultured Novosphingobium sp. | reverse complement strand
TCCGGCGCATTTGGGAATCCCCCCGTGAGTCAGGACGTTAGACGACTGGTATAAAACGGAAACCTTGCAGCATCGCAATGCGGGCGGACCAGTAGGTCCAGTCGCCAGGGTCGTTCGTGGCATTCAGGAGTGATCGCATCTCATCTGGCGAGAACGGCCTGCGTTCTGACTTTTTCGGCGCGCGTGGTCCCTCAAGATGGATGGCGGGGTTCTTGACGATGAAATCCTGCTTTTCCAGCCAAGTGAAAAGGGATCGCACCGCCTGTATGTCACGCTTGATGCTTGTCGGCGAAAGCGTGGGGGCGCCTGCCGCCGCACCAGCAACTATTGCCTCTGCTGGCGTCAAGCCGGGGAACCGTTGGGTCGAATGTGCAGGTAGCTTTATAAGCTGATCGAGATATTCGCGCATATCGGCCTTGCCGATGGAAATTACCGCCCGCTGTGCACCTAAAATGTCTCTGAGTGCGCCCAGCCTAGCCCGGTCCATTTTCTTGGAGCTTTCTTGATTGCCGGACCGGGCTGGCGCCTCAATGTACATGTTGACAGCGACGGATAGCGTGAGACCTGCCTCGTCGGCGCCGTTGGCTGCGTCGATACCTGCAAAGGCGGGATTGATCGTTGCAACAGTTGCACCGTTATGCCTCTCCAATTGCCGTTCCACGTGTTCATGCAGAGCATTGCGGATTGCTTCGTAGGCGGCGACACCCGTTTGGCCCGTGGGCAAGGCGAGCCCGGACCGCTCAAAAAATCGATCTGCGATGTGTTGAACCGTTGCATCTTCGGCGGCACGTGGCTGCCCCAGATTGTATGCCTCTTCGATGAAGACCTCCCGCAAATCCCTCTGCGCATCTTCGTCCAGTGGTACTGGCGGAGCATTCGCCTCCAATTCGTGCAGAAACTGTTTGGCTACTGCCAGCAGTTGATCCTCGGACATCCCCTCGCGGACAGGCGCTTTTGGTGGGGTATTCGCTTTGCTGAGGCCAAGCTGCACCTCGGCAAGTTCAAACAGGCGTTCGATCTCAGCCCGTTCGTGCCATCCTTGCCGGTACGCTACTCGGGTAGACACGCCGCCGAACGACTTGACGATTTCACGCTTCCCCAAAGCGGCTCTGAGGCGGTCGGGGACGCGGACGCGCATTTCCCAACTGCCGCCGCGCTGCCGAAGGCCTGGTGGCTTAGCCATGGGCTTGCCGCGCTGTGTAGCAGCTTTGTGTATCAACTGTTCGCTGGAAACCCTTGGCATTCCGCCGTTCTAGGCGTTTCCTGGGTTTCTGCAAGCGCTGGCGGAGACGGAGGGATTCGAACCCTCGGTACCGTATTCACAGTACGACGGTTTAGCAAACCGTTGGTTTCAGCCACTCACCCACGTCTCCAGACCGCGGTAGCCAGGGGCGGCTATAGCGGGGGGTATTGGGGGCGGCAAGAGGTCTGCGGGAGTTTTCTGGGGGGCTGGCGGGGCGGGGAAGGGTGCCTGCCTGGCCTCGCTGCGACTCGCTTCGTCGCAAAAGCGACTCGCCTCGTCGCCGGAGGTGTGGGTTATTGCATTTGAGCGATTTCTCTTTTCCGGCCAGGGTCGTAAGGGTCACCTGGCATGGCGGCGGGGCCTGCGACGGGAAGGGACGAATAATGGCCACGGTCGCGCGCTGCGCAATGAATGCCTGGCATCGCATATTGCGCCTGAATATAGGGCTTGCGGTGCTGGTTGCGGTTGCCGTTCCGGCGGGTGCGCAACCGCTTCAGTCCGGGGGTGGCATCGACAGCGATTTGTCGCGGCCCGATGGCGGCAATGCGAATGCGCCATTGGCGCCGCTGCCGCCGTCCCCCGAGGCAGCGGGTTCATCCGGCGTCGCGCCCTATCCCGCTGCGCCGTCATACGGCAATGCCCAACCGATGGCGAATGGCCCGACCGGTTCGCTGTGCGGCCGCCAGGATGCGAGCGGCCGCACGTATCAGTCGGACGATCTGATCGGCGCGGCAGAGGGCGTGTTCGGTTCGGGCTCGCGCGGGCTGGCCTCGCTCATTCGCGACATCCTGCGCAAACAGGGCACGCCCGATGGCTATATCGCCGGGCGCGAAGCGGGTGGTGCCTTTGCCGTCGGCCTGCGCTATGGCTCGGGAACGCTGTGCCAGAAGGCGCAAGCCCCGCTGCCGGTGTACTGGACCGGCCCGTCGATTGGCTTCGACGCCGGCGCCAATGCCGCCAAGACCTTTGTGCTGGTCTACAATCTCGACAATCCCGATGATCTGTTCCGCCGCTTCGGCGCGGGTGAGGGGCAGGCCTATTTCGTCGGCGGTTTCAACGTCAGTTATCTGCGGCGCGGCAATGTCGTGCTGATCCCGGTGCGGCTGGGCGTGGGGCTGCGGCTGGGGATCAACGGGGGCTACATGAAAATTTCGCGGCGCCAGAACTGGATTCCGTTCTGAGCCCGGATGCAGCCGCTCCCCGATAAAAAGTAAACGCCTTGCCCCCCGCCCGTCAGGCGGCTAAGCGACCGCCGCCATGCTTGCAAACTTGCCCCAACAGCCCGCCGATGCGCTGCTCGCGCTGATCAAGCTCCACAATGCCGATCCGCGCGGCAACAAGATCGACCTGGGGGTCGGCGTCTATCGCACCGGACAAGGCGATACGCCGGTGTTCAGCGCGATCAAGGTGGCCGAGAAAACCCTGCTCGAAACGCAGGAGTCCAAGGCCTACCTCGGTCCCGAAGGCGACATGGGCTTCGTCGAGGTGCTCAAGCCGTGGATCTTCGGCAAGCACTCCGCAGCGGTCGCGGCCGGCCGGATCGACGGCATGCAGGCGCCCGGCGGCACCGGTGCGCTGCGTCTCGCCTTCGCGATGGCCAGGCGCGCCGGCGTCCAGCGCTTCTGGATGGGCACGCCAAGCTGGCCCAACCACGCGCAAATGTTTGCCGACCTGAACTGCGAACTAATGTCGTTCGCGCACAACACCGCCGATGGCGTGGCCGACATGGGCTCGTTGCGTAGCGCCATTGCCCGGGCCGGGCCGGGTGATGCCATCCTGCTCCACGGCTGCTGCCACAACCCGACCGGCATCGATTATACCCCCGCCCAGTGGGACGAGATCGCCCGACTGATCGCCGCACGCGGGCTGCTGCCCATCCTCGACCTGGCCTACCAGGGCCTGGGCCAGGGCTGGGAAGAGGATGCCTATGGCGTCCGCCAGGTGCTCGACGCCGTTCCCGAAGCGTTGATCGCCTATAGCTGCGACAAGAATTTCGGCCTCTATCGCGACCGCGTCGGAGCGGTCTACGCGATGATGGGCGAGGCTTCGGCATTGCCCGCGGTCATGTCGAACGGCCATGCGCTGGCCCGTGCCAGCTGGTCGCAACCGCCCGATCACGGCGCCGCGGCGGTCCGCCTCGTGCTGGAAGATGTCGGCCTCACCCGCCGCTGGCAGGACGAACTCGACACTATGCGCGTGCGCATGCGCCAGGTCCGCGACGAACTCGCCGCCGCGGGGAAGGTCGGCGGCGTGGACCTGACCCCCATCGGCACCCAGAATGGGCTGTTCTCGATCATCCCGTTCACCCCCGCGCAGGTACTGGCGATGCGCGAACGCCACGGCATTTATTTTGCCGGATCGGGGCGGATCAACATCGCCGGGCTGACTTTGGGGAATATCGATACTTTCCTGGCGGCCGTGGCGGATGTCACAGGCTGAAACCACCCATCTAAAGAACACACAACAAAAATGACGGGGAGCGCGAGAGGAATACCCCTCGCACCTGAACCCTTAATTATATTAAACTTTACGTAACTATTCGCTGTGGGTCGGCTTCAGCAGATAATGGCTGACACCCCATTCCTCGCCGTTGGCATGGCCGAACAGCCCGGCGGTGGCGAGATAGAACAGGCGCCAGCGGCGGCGCCATAGGCGGGCGCCGGGGCCGTAGACTTCGGTCAGCAGGCGGGTGATCGGGGCGCGATTGGCATCGAAATTGGTCAGCCAGTCCTGTGCGGTGCGGGCGTAATGCAGGCCGCTCCAGCGCCATTCGCGCTCCACCGTGAAGCTTTCGGGGAATTGCGCCACCAGCCCATGGCTGGGCATGATGCCGCCGGTAAAGAAATGTTGCGCGATCCAGTCGGCCGGATCGGCGGCATCGAAGCGATAGGGCTGGCTGCGATGGGTAAAGACATGGAGGAACAGGCGACCTTCGGGATTCAGCCAGCCGCGCACGCGCTGCAACAGTGCTTGCCAGTTGGCCATATGTTCGAACATTTCCACTGAAACGATGCGGTCGAAGTGTGCGGCCAGGTGTGGCGGAGGCGTGAAATCGTTCATGTCCGCCGTGATGACGGTGACGTTGCTGCGCCCGGCCCGGCGTAGTTCGCCCTCGATATAGGCGCGCTGCGGGGCGGAGTTCGATACCGCCACGATCCGCGCGGCAGGGAAACGTTCGGCCATGAACAGCGTCAGCGATCCCCAGCCGCAGCCGAGTTCGAGGATAGTCTGGCCATCGGCCAGGCATGCGTGGCTGACGGTTTCGGCCAGTGCCAGTTGCTCGGCCTCGGCCAGCATTTCGTGCCCGGTGGGATACAGGCACGAACTGTATTTGCGGCGCGGGCCCAGGGTCAGCGCGAAGAATTCGGGCGGCAATTCGTAATGCTGGGTATTGGCGAGATCGGTGTGTTCGGCGATCGCATGCTGGGCCATGGTGCGGGCGAATTGCGCCTCGCGCGATGGCTCGACCGCCAGCTTGCGCCGGGTACGGCCGACCAGGAAATCGACCCCGAACCGGGTGACGGAATCGGGCAACGGCGTGGCTTCGACGGCGCGAATGGCGCTTTCAAGCAGGGTCATGATTCAGGCTCCTTTTTCAGGCGAGGTATTGGCCAGAACGCCGACACGCGCGCCTGATAGACGCGGAATTCCGGACCGCGCGATTTCAGCATATGCGCCTCCAGCGGCGGCACACCCGACACATGGACCAGCAAGACATACATGAAGATCGGCCCGATCAGCGCCAGCCACGCGATTGCAGGCTGCGCGGCGGGGGCCAGGGCGATAATTGCATAAGCCGTCCAGCCAAGCCATTCGAAGAAATAGTTGGGATGGCGCGATACGCTCCACAAGCCCTGGTCGCAGACGCGGCCCCGATTGGCGGGATTGGCGCGGAAGTGGCGCAATTGCCGGTCGGCCAGGCCTTCGCCTGCAATCGCCACCACCAGGATGACGACGCCCAGCGCGTCGCCCCAGCCCGGCTGCGGTGCAGGATTGTGGGCCGCCAGCAGTATCGAGATGACCAGCAGCAGCGCGGCCCCGGCCTGAACCTGCAGGAACAGGAACAATCGCATGGAAAAGCGCGGCCCCCATTCCTCGCGCAGCGCGGCATAGCGCGGATCTTCCCCATTATGCCGGGTGCGCGCGGCGATGTGCAGACCAAGGCGCAACGCCCAGCATGCGGCAAGCACCGCAACCAGCGCTTGTCGCGCCATGACTGCATGGCTGCCCCGGAACTGTCCAAGCGCAACCAGCACCCCCGCCGCACCGGTGGCAAAGGTCCAGAACACATCGGTCCAGCCCGACTGACCCGGCTTTCGCGCGATCAGCCAGGCCGCGGCCATCGCCACGGACAAGAATGCGGCAGCGAATAGCAGCGGGATTAATATGAACATCGCTGTGGTATACGACAGGCTTGATCAATTGGATTGTTCGAGCTTACGAAATTCGTGGCAAATCCAAATTGCCGGTGTGCACGTATTAATGGCCATGACGCTCGATTGGGCGCATTGATCGCGGAGAGCGGGGAATTTAAGGCATGTTTCTGCAACAGCAACCGGGGTTTGTCGATACCGACGGCGGCCTGCACATCGCGGTGGTCGGCAGCGGCATTTCCGGACTTTCCGCCGCATGGTTGCTGGCACAGCGCCACCGGGTCACGCTGTTCGAGGCGGATGAGCGGATCGGCGGGCACAGCCATACGGTAGAAGTGGGTCACACCGCAGCAGCGGCAGAGGCCGGGGGCACGCCGGTCGACACCGGGTTCATCGTCTTCAATGAAGCGACCTATCCCAATTTGACCGCCTTGTTTCGCCATCTCGAAGTCGAAACCGTCAGCACGGCGATGACCTTTGCCGTGTCGCTCGACGGCGGCAGGCTGGAATATTCGGGCACCGGCCTGGGCGGCCTGCTGGCGCAATGGCGCAATCTGGTGCGGCCCCGGTTCTGGTCGATGGTGCGCGACCTCTTGCGCTTTTACCGCGAGGCGCCGCGCGACCTGGCCAGATCAGGCGATGAAGCTCTTGGCGACGAGAGCCTGCATGAATATCTCGATCGTGGCGGCTATGGCGCGGCATTTCGCGACGATCATCTCTATCCGATGGCCGCGGCGATCTGGTCCACCCCGGCGACGGGAATTCGCGATTATCCGGTCGCCTCCTTCATTCGCTTCTGTCAAAATCACAATCTGCTCGAAGCCGGCGACCGGCCGTTGTGGCATACCGTGAAAGGCGGGTCGCGCGAATATGTGGCGCAGCTGACCCGGGGCCTGGCGGACATCCGCTGCGGCACGCCGGTTCTCCGCATTTCGCGCCGGGCAGGCGGGGTCGACATCGTTACCGCCGACGGAACGTCGCGGTTCGATCATGTGGTGATCGCTGCCCATGCCGATCAGGCGCTGGCGATGCTGGACGATGCCGACGCTCGCGAGACCGAATTGCTTGGCGCCTTTGCCTATAGCAACAACCGGGCGGTGTTGCACAGCGACGAGCAGTTGATGCCGCGACGTCGGCGGGTGTGGTCGGCGTGGAATTATACCACCCACCGGGCGGCGCCCGACCGGCTGTCGGTGACCTATTGGATGAACCGTCTGCAGGGCCTGCCCGATACGCTGCCGCTGTTCGTCACGCTCAATCCGATCCGCGAGCCCGCGCCGGCCAGCGTGCATTGGCGCGGCGATTATACCCACCCGGTGTTCAATGGCGCAGCGTTGCAGGCGCAGCACCAATTGTGGTCGCTGCAGGGCAACGGCGGCGTCTGGTTCTGCGGCGCCTATTTCGGTTCGGGCTTTCATGAGGACGGCCTGCAGGCGGGGCTGGCGGTGGCCGAGCAACTGGGCGGTGTCCAGCGGCCATGGTCGGTCGCCGAGCCTTCGGGGCGAATTCACCGGCCCGCGCCGGTCGCGATCGCGGCCGAGCTGGAGCCGGCGTGATCACCCGTAGCGCAATCTATGCCGGGCAGGTGATGCACCAGCGATTGCGGCCGCATCGGCACCGGCTGTCCTATCGGCTATACATGGTGCTGCTCGATCTCGACGAACTCGATGGCTGCGCGGCGCGGTTGCGGCTGTTTTCGCGGGGCCGGCGCAATTTGTTCTCGTTTCACGATAAAGATCATGGCGCGGGCACGGCGGAGCCGCTGCGCGCGCAGGTCGAGCGGCATCTGGACGCGGCGGGGCTCGCGATCGCCGGCGGCGCGATCCGCCTGCTGACCATGCCGCGCGTGCTCGGCTTCGCCTTCAATCCGATCAGCGTCTATTTCTGCTATCGCGCGGACGGCGAATTGGCTGCGACGCTGTACGAGGTCAACAACACCTTCGGCCAACGCCATTCCTATCTCCTGCCCGTCGAGCCCGGCTCCGGTCCGGCGATCCGGCAGACCGTGCCCAAGCGGTTTCATGTCTCGCCGTTCATGGGCATGGACATGGATTATGCCTTTCGCGTGGTGCCGCCGGCGGCCGCGCTGGGTATCGCCATCACCGGTTCCGATGCGACCGGCACGCTGATCACCGCCGTGCTGGCCGCCCGCCGCCGCGAACTGACCGACGCGGCATTGCTGCGCATATTCTGCACCATGCCGCTGGTCACGCTGAAGGTGGTCGCCGGGATCGGCTGGGAAGCGCTCAAGCTGTGGCTGAAAGGCGTGCCGGTACGACAGCGGCCCGCGCCGCCTGCCGAAACAGTCACGATGTTGCACGTAAATGAAAGGCCTGCGCATGTATCTTGATCTGGATCGTGATGGTTCGGTTGCAACGCTGCGCCGCCCGCGCTTCAGCCTGCGCGCCCGGGTGATCCGCAGCGCCCTGCGCGCCATCCGCAAGGGCCGGTTGACCATTGTTATGCCCGGCGGCGCCCGGATCGAGCATGCCGGCAGCGAGCCGGGGTTCACCGCCACGATCGCGCTGGGCAACATGCGTGCCCTGAAGCGGATCGTTACCGGCGGCGATCTCGGCTTTGCCGAAGGCTTCATCGCCGGCGACTGGACGACGCCCGACCTGGTGGCATTGATCGGCTTGTTCGCGGACAATGTCACGGCTCTGCAAAAGACCATGGACGGTTTCGCGCCGGTGCGGCTGGTCAACCGGCTGCGCCATATGCTGCGCAGCAATTCCCGCTCGGGCAGCCGCCGCAACATCGCCTTCCACTATGATCTGGGCAATGATTTCTACCGGTTGTGGCTCGATGAAAGCATGAGCTATTCGTCGGCGTGCAGCGTAGCGCCGGGGCAGACGCTGGAGCAGGCGCAGGCCGCCCGGTTGGAGCGGATCGGTACCCTGCTCGATCTGCAAGGCGGTGAACGGGTGCTGGAAATCGGCTGCGGCTGGGGTGCGCTGGCTGCTCATCTCGCCCCGCGCTGCGCCGGCGTGACCGGGATTACCCTGTCGCGCGAACAATGGTCCCAGGCGCGCACGCGCTGCGTCGAGGCGGGACTGGTCAATGTCGACCTGCGCCTGCAGGATTATCGCGATGTAACCGAACGGTTTGACCGGATCGTGTCGATCGAAATGCTGGAAGCGGTGGGCGAGGCCTGGTGGCCAACCTATTTCGACCAGTTGCGCGCTTGCCTGGCGCCGGGCGGCACGGCGGTGCTGCAGGTGATCACGATGCGCGAGGACCGGTTCGTGTCCTATCGCAGCGGCAGCGATTTCATCCAGCGTTACATCTTCCCCGGCGGGCTGCTGCCCACTTCCTCGATCATCGCCGGGCAGGCCGAGCGGGCCGGGCTGGAACTGCAATCGGTCGAACGCTTCGGGGATGGCTATGCCGCGACGCTGGCCGAATGGCGGCGGCGTTTCCTGAGCGCCGGGACTGAAGTATCGGCATTGGGCTTCGATGCGGAATTTCGCAAATTATGGGAATATTACCTGTGCTATTGCGAGGCCGGTTTTCGTAGCGGCACCATCGATGTCGGTCTCTACGTGCTGAAGGGTTAAGTGATGTCGCAAGGAATGCTGGCCCGGCGCGAGGTGTTGATCGGCGGCGGCGCGATGGCCCTGACGTCCGGAATGCTGCTTCCGTCGGCCGCACATGCCGCGCTGCCGGTGCCTGCAACCGATCGGCTGGGCTTTGACATAATGCGCAAGGGATCGCGCCTGGGCAGCCATGTGCTGACCTTCGCGGCCGCCGGCAGCCGGCTGACGGTGACGGTGGAGGTCGACCTGATATACAAGCTGCTGGGGATCACGCTGTATCGCTATAGCCATCATTGCACCGAAATCTGGGATGGCGGCCAGATTGTCGCGCTCGACAGCCGCACTAACGACAACGGCACACCTTGCCGGCTGAATGCGCGGCGAGAGGGCGGCGGGCTGGTGGTCGAGGCCACCGGAACCCCGCGTTACACCGCCCCCGCCAACGCGCTGCCGGCAACGCACTGGAACCAGCGCGAGCTTGACGGCCCGTGGATCAATACCCAGAACGGCAAGTTGATGCACCCCCATGTGGCGCCCGGCGGTATTGAAACCATTCCGGCGGCGCATGGCCGATCGCTTAATGCACGGCGATTCGATTTGTCGGGCGAAGTGCCGATGGTAATGTGGTACGATAGGATCGGCTGGGCCGGGCTCAGTTTCAATCGTGGTGGC
>CAXTOS010000088.1:0-10043 GCA_964245935.1 uncultured Novosphingobium sp. | reverse complement strand
TGAAATATTCGGACTTCAGCGAAATTTCCGGAACGACCAGGTGATAGGCCACCTGCGCCCACGGAACATGCACGATCAACGCGACCCCGGCATAGGCGAACAGCGACAGCGTCAGCCATTTGAGCGCCGACACATAGCGCGAATAGCGCACGAATATCTCCAGCAGGGCGATAGCCGTGCCGAAAGCGGCGACATAGACCAGCGACGGGCCGCCGATCAGCAGTTTTAGGGCATCTGCCATGGCGCCGAGGTCGGCGCCCAGATTGATCGTATTGGCAACGACCAGCAGAAAAACCAGCGAATAGACGATCCAGCCCGAATAGTGCCGCTTGAGATTTCCCGCGATGCCGCGCCCGGTCACCCGGCCGATCCGCGCGCTGATTTCCTGGATCGCACACATCAACGGAAAGCTGAGCAGCAGCGTCCAGCCAAGATCATAGCCGAACTGGGCGCCGGCCTGCGAATAGGTGGCAATGCCGCTGGGATCGTCGTCCGATGCGCCGGTGATTAGCCCCGGGCCCATGATCTGCAGAAGCTTGGGATGTTCCGGCTGCTTGATTTCGGGACCATCGCCCGGATCCACGATGGTTTCCTTCAGCGTGGCCAGGGTCGGAATGTTTTCCGTCATGTTCCCGTCCCGTCAGCCCAATCGATCGTCCGCCCCCGCGGTGCGTAACGTCATTGCACCGATGGCGACGACGCGCAATCGCCGTGTGATGGGCCGGACGGGGAGCGGGCTGGTGCCGGTTCGACGTAAGCCGGAAAACTCTAGTTCAAATACGCCCCAGCAGCACAAGTATCAGCACAATGATCAGAATGACGCCGATACCGCCGGTGGGCGCATAACCCCAGCTGCGGCTGTGGCCCCAGGTCGGCAACGCACCCAGTAACATCAGCACGAGAACGATAAGGATTATTGTGCCTAGCATGGTCGATCTCCCAAATTGCAGATATTCAACTCGCGGGGCGGGGACATTGTTCCATGGAGCACTGAGCCGCAACTATCGGGGGAGCAGCACCCGGCCCTGACGGCGCAGATACTGCCACGCCCCATCGGCAAAATCCGTTCCCTTGGCACCATGCGGGACGGGCCTGCCTGCGGCCTGGTAGTGGCTGGCGTACTGGGTGCGAAAGGCCACGGTGCGCAGTCCGGTCGACTGGATGCTGCGCCCCTGTTGCAGGATGGCATCCAGGAACACCCGGTCGCAGATCGGCGCCAGGATTCGCGGCATGTCGAGCCAGACGCCGATCAGGTCGAAGCTCGATTCATGGATCAGGTAGCAACTGGTGTCGACGTGCCGGGCCGCGTCTTCATCGGCTTCGCTCACCCCAAGCCGGTCGCCCGCCTGGGTGTGGAATGTTCGAAACGAACTGCAAATGGCGCTTGCCGTCTGCCGGTGCAGCGCGAGCAGCGATGCCAGATGATCGGCGTGGTACCAGTTGTCGGCATCCAGCCAGGCGATAAAGTCGAACCCTTGCGACTTCGCCAGCAGGCTGCCCATCCCCCTGGGGGTGTTGCCGTTATCGGCATGCGCCCTGGGCAGCTTGAGGTGGCGGGTGTCCCAATCGTCGATCTCGGCACGCGCAAAGCCATCGGCGACCATGAAATGCCGGGCCCCGACCCGCTGGTCGAGCACGCTCTGGTGGCATTGCCACAGCACCTCGCGCGTCTCCCGGTAATAAGGGGTGACGACGGCAATGCGGGAATTCATGCGCCCGCCGGGTCCAGCCGCGCCGATGCGCGCAGATCGCCGGTGAAGGTGAAGCTGCCGGTGTGGGACAGCTTCATCCACGGGCAGCTCCACAGCTTGAGGCCCATGCCGCGCACCAGCCGGCAGAACAGGAAATCCTCCGAAATATAATCGCCCCCCGCCGATGCGCGGGCGGACAGGAAGTGCCGGATGGTGTCATGCCCGGCCGCCGGATTTTCCAGCAGAAAGGCGCGCAGGTCGGCATCCAGCGTGTCGGCCTGGCCGTCGATCGCGGTGTCGAAGAACTGGGTCAGCCGGGCCGAACCGCCCTGCTCGATGCCGATGTTCCCCGAGTTGTAGCGCCGCTGCGGATAATGCGCCTGAAACTGCTCGAGGGTCTGGCGGCGGATCATCATGAACCCGGTTCCCGCCTTCGTCACTTCCAGCGGGCGCGCAATGTCGAAGCTGCCGGGCTGCGCCGGAAACAGCAGGGGATGGGTGGCAAAAACCGGCAGGATTGCGGTGTCGCCATCGGCCAGACCCTGCCTGACCGCCCGCGCAACCTGGTCCCAGGCCATGCGTTTGATCGGGTAAGGCGCGGACACCACGTCGTATTCGTTCGGTTCGGCCATCTGCAAATCGAGCAGGGACAGCACATCGACCGCCTGGAAGCCGATGTCGGCGTCGATCAGCATCAAATGGGTGGCATCGGATTGCAGGAACTGGTCGGCGATCGCGTTGCGCGCTTTCATCACCAGCGCCTCGCCGGACGCGAAATAGAGCTGCACCGCGACGCCCAGCTGCGTGCACAGCGCCGTCAACTGGCACAAGGCGAAGGTGAACTCGGCATGGCAGCGGCCATCGTACATCGGACAGCCGACGAAGATTTTCGCAGCCTTGAGCCGTCCGGTGTCGATCTGCAAATTCACAGAAGCCCCCCTGCGCTATTCCGTTTATCTAAATCCTCCCCCCATTGGGGGAGGTGGCAGCCCGCAGGGCTGGCGGGGCGGGGGGGTGCGAGATTGGTGCTGATACCTGCCCCTCCGTCTCGCTACGCGATTCACCTCCCCCAGAGGGGGAGGATTTAGCGCGGATCAGCTCCCCGGATCGGCGGCGGTGGCCGCGACCAGCGTGTCGACCTGCGCGGTGCAGCCGTGATCGAGCAAGGCTCTGGCGGCATCGTCCAGCGTGGCGGGGCTGGATGGCAGCAGTCGGGTGACAATGGTGACGCGGCCTGCGCCCTCGATGCGGAACTGGCTGCCGTCGGCGACCGGCAACGCGCTCAGCGGCCACGCCGCGACCGCTTGTCCCGGCCGGAATGCGATCGGCACGCGGGTAGCGCCTGCACCGGTTGCCACGATGGTCAGGCTGGCCGCAGCATCGCTGTTCGCCCGCCACAGCGCCAGCGCCTTGACGTTGGCCACGCAGAAATTGCCGCCCCTGGCCACATCGACATACCACAGGTTGGCAGGATGGGGCGCGGCCAGGCTGCTGCTGCCTCTCGTGGCCCCGGTCCGGCTTTGCCGCGCGCCGGTATCGGCGATCAGCGCCGCGATGCCATTGACGTTGGCCTGCCCCCCGCCGGACACCGCAACCTTGCCCGGACCGCGCAGCACGCGGGTGCCGGCGGCGTCGAGCACGGTGATGACATCGCCGGCCTTGAGCACGATCGCGGTCCCCGGCAGGCTCTTGCCCGGCGGAAAGGCGTTGGCCGATGGGCCGTTCGAGCGGATCACGATGGTCGCGGCGTGCCCGGCGCAGGCACTGGCGGCCAGGCCGATCGCTGCGGCGCCGATCAGCACAGCGCGCGAGGTCGGCGCTCTATTTCGCATCCAGGACATAATAGTTTCTGCCTTTCTGGTTGATCAATCGAAACGCCAGCCGGTTCAGCGCCATGTCATGGCTCGCCTGATCGGCCATTGCCACCACTTCGGCAATAGCCCCGGCATCGCCATCGCTTGCGCGGTGCGCCAGTTCGGCAAAGCTGCGGCGCTCGTCTGCGGGCATCTGCGGCACCGGCTCATGGATATCGAGCGCGCTCGCCCGGCCGCTGAGCACCACGCGCCCCAGCGGGCGAAAGATATCGAGGCCGCAACGCTCCACCACCGGCCCGCTGACCAGCACGCTGGTACCGGTCTGCTTGTTGGCGGATTCGAGCCGGGCCGCGGTGTTCATGGCATCGCCCAGCGCGGTGTACTGGATCCGGCCCTCGCCACCGAAATTGCCGACGATCGCCTCGCCCCAGTGCAGGCCGACGCGGGTGCGGCCGATCGGGGGAACCCCGTCGGGCGCGCTCTCCCGGAATGTCTCCCCGGCCTGGTGCATGGCGATTGCCGCCTCCACGGCTCTGCGGCCATCGTCGGGGCGGCCGATCGGTGCGCCCCAGAAGGCCACCACCGCGTCGCCGACGAATTTATCGATCGTTCCGCCATGCGATAGCACGACGTCGCTCAGCATGTCGAGATAACGGTTGAGCAGGGTCGCGACCATTTCCGGCTCAATCGCATGGCTGAGCGCGGTAAAGCCCTCCAGATCCGAGAACATCACGAAGATCGCGCGTTTTTCGCCGCTCAATTGCAGCGAGTCCGGGTCGCGGATGATGCGCGCGGCGATATCGCGCGGCAGATATTTACCCAGCGCGCCCTGGGCAAAGCGGCGTTGCTCGGAACTGAGCTTGCGCGCCGCCATGCCGACGACCAGAAAAGCCAGGAACCAGCCGACCAGCCAGCCGAACGCGGGCAGTCCATAGGTTTCATCGCCGCGCCAGGCCAGCCAGAACGGCAGCCCGGCCAGCAACGCCAGTTGGCCTATCAGCACCGGCACCGAGACCAGCGCGCGCCGGTTGACGCCGGCGGTAAGCGCGCCTGCGGCCACTACCGCCAGCGCCGTCGCCCACAGTGCGCCGCTCGACATCGGGCGCAAGTCTCGCCCGTCCAGAATCTGGGCCAACATGGTGGCAAACAGATCCATGCCCCAGGTGGAATGCGACTCGCCCTTTGCAGTCGCCTGGCTCAGCGGCGTCTGGAAGATGTCGATGTCTTCGATATTGCCGCCGATCAGCACATAACGCCCGCGAATTTGCCGGGCGAACAGTTCGGCTGCCCCCGGCACCGCAAAGATGTTGTCGTTTGCGAAACTATCGATGGGAATCGCCGAAAATATGGGTTCGTCTCGATCGGCTGCCCGGCGATAGGCCAGCGAGCCGTGGTAAACGGCAAATGCACCCGCCCCCGGGATCATCGCATTCGGCAGGCGCGGGGGTGCACCCGGCACCTTGTCGGCCCAGCGCCGCAGCACATTGTCCGAATCCGTCTGCAACATGATGCTGGCCGGGCGGACATACGGACCGGCAATCGCCTGCTGGAACCGGTCGAGGAACTGCTGCTGGCGATAGAGAATCTTGTCGCTGACGCCGGCCGCCGAGGCATAGGCCAGAAACGTCGGCGTATGCATCCGGTGAAAGGCGGCGATCAGCACGGGATCATCGGCTTGTGGCTGATCGGTCAGGATATCGATCCCGATTGCCTTGGCGCCCATCGCGTCGAGCCGGGTCAAGGCGCGGGCCAGCGTGGTGCGATCGAGCGGCGATCGCTTGCCGGTGGCGATCAGCGTTTCGTCGGTATAGGGCACCAGCACGATCCGGTTGTCCTGATGCACCAGAGGCGCGCTCGCGACGACGCGCGCGTCGAACAGCGCATGCTCGGCATCGATGAACACCCGCAGATGCCAGCTGTCGCGCGCCACCCCCACGGCCACCACCAGCGCCACGATGGTCAGCGCGACTTGCCACGCACCGATCTGGCGGACCATCTTCGAGACGGTTTCGAGCGCCTTGGGAGCGCGCTTCGACTGAGTTACCTGTACCGGCGCGTTCACTGCGTCGTCAGCGGCTTGGTCGCATCACCCACGATCGCAAAAGCCGCCCAGTAATAGGGGTGCGACGTCAAGGGGTCGTCCATCAGCCGGATTTGCGCCGCCTGCATCGCATCGCCCAGGCTATGCCCGATCCCCGACTGAAAAATCCCGGTCATCAGCCGCGTCGTCGCGTTGAAATCGTCGGGCACCGGCCAGTGGCTGGCCACGACGCCGCGCGCCCCGGCCCCCACAAACGCCCGGACCAGGCCATCGAGCGCGAAATTGCCGCCCGTGGTCAACCCCGCCTCGCGCGTGGCAAAGGCGCTGGCGGCGCCTGCGGTGTCACACGCCGACAGGATCACCGTGTCGGCATTGAGGTGCAGGTCGAAGATATCCCTGAATGTGAGCACGCCGCTGGAATCGCCTTTGCCGAACGATGTCACCAGCGCCGGCCGCGCCGCGCAGCCGGGACGCGGCGCGGTGACCAGGCCATGGGTCGCGAACTGGACCACCCGGAACTCAGCCAGATCGGTGCGGGCCTTCAGCGCGGTGTCGCTGAACGCGGCGCCGGTTTCCACCTCGTTGCCATTGCCGCCGATCAGCCGCGCTGCCAGCGTCAGTTCGGCGCCGCTGACCGGGTGATTCCAAATTGCGAGCGGCCAGTCGCACGGATCGCGGGTCGGGATCAAAGCCTGCATGGCGGCGCCGGTCAGGGGCGCATTCTGGCCCAGGCCCAGGAAGCGGCGCGGCGCCTGCGAGGGGGGCGTCGTGCGGATGTCGAGGAAAGACCCGGCCGAGACCGCGGTGGTGACGATATGGCTGCGGCCCAGCCACGCCACGCCGGTGAAATCGAAGGCATCGGCGTCAGGCAATGCCTGGCGGGCGGTATAAGCGGCGATGCCGTCGTCGGCGGTGACCAGCAGGTTTGCCGGCAGTTTCAGCAGGGCGCCGTCGGGTTCGAAGATCAGGTGGCGGGTCGCGGCGACTTCCGCGGCGACCGGGCCGAACAGCAGCAGGTAAAGCCGCCGCGCCGACACCAGGTTGAACGGGTTAGTGACCAGCTGGTTGTTCTGTTCGAGGGCGATGCTGTCGCGGATCGCGTCGACGATGGTTTCCAGTTCCGCCGGCCTGGCGTCGATCCGGAAAATGCGCGCTTCACCCGCGCGCGCCCAGATCGCGAAGGTGGCATCGCCGACCAGCACCAGCTTGTAATAGGCTTCGCCGGGTCGCAGCGCGCCTTGCAACCTGGCCAGCGTCACCGTCTGGTTGGCCACGGCGCGATAGCGCGGGAAAGCCACCATTCGCGCGACGACATCGGTCTGGCGCAATGCCACATCCTGGCGCCGGGCCAGCGCCGCGGTCAGCAGCGCGCCGTTGCCTTGCCTGATTTGCTCGGGGTCCGAGATCCGGGCGATGTCCTGGTCGATGGTAACCAGATCGCGGCCAAGCTCGACCGACTGGCGAAACAGCTCCGACGCCGCATCGCTGCCCGCCGACAATTCGCGGGCCAGCACAGCCTGGGTCCGGGCCACCCCGGGGCGGACCAGCGCCTGCGTCGCGATGAAAAAGTCCGCCGCCGCGCCGGCCCCTGCGGGATGAGCCACCAGGGCGTCGAAATAGGGCCCGATCAGCGGGCGCAGCGCCTCGCTGCCGCCGACCACGCCGGGCGCGATTTGCGCAAGGTCGCGATATTCGGCCAGCGCCAGAGCAGTCTTGCCGTGGCCTGCCATCGCCGCCGCCAGACGCGCGCGTGCCGCCAGCAAAGCCGCCGAATCGGGATATTGCGTCGCATCGATGGCGAGTGCCTGCCGCAGATACCCCTCGGCCGCGTCCGGCTTGCCATCGGCGTCGGCCAGGGCCGCCAGCGAAGTCGCGACATTCGCCGGCAGCCACGCCATCGACATGACCTGCCCGCCGCGCACCCCGTCGAACTGGACCATGGCGCGGGCGAGATCGGCGCGCGCGGCAGCCCGGTGCCCGGTCAGGCGCGCCGCTTCGCCGTGCAGATACGCCGCCTGGGCATCGAGCAGGCTGGCCCGCTCCCAATCGGACAGCGGCAGTTCCCCGCCCCAGAAGTGGCGGCGCGCGGAATTGTCCAGTTCCAGCCGCTGCGCCAGCGGCTGGTCGATGAATCCGCCGGCCACACGCGACGGGGTGAAGCCGAAGTCCTGGCCATTGTGCGGAAGCGGCGCATCGAGGATGGCGATGGCGCCTGCGGGGTCGTGCTCGTTCAGCCGGTGCATCGCCGAGAGGTTGCGGTACAGGCGAGAAAAGGTCGGATCGCCGCCGGTGCTGGCATGATCCGCCCGTGCGAACAGCGCGTCCGCCTCGGCATAATTGCCCAGGATCGATTGTTCGGCGGCCAGATTGGCGAGATATTCGGCCGGGTGCGTGGCCCCCGGTTCGCCCAGCTGCGATCGCGCGACCAGCCGGTCGAAGAATTCCGATGCGTCGGGATAGCTGCCGTCGTTGGCATGGAGGTAAGCCGCGTTAAGCGCCTGGCCGGGATCGAGCCGCTCGGCCTGGACCTGGGCCAGTGCGGCCGGATCGTCGGCGCCGATCACCGCCACACTGATCTCGCCCGGCACCTGGCGGTCTGCCACCAGACTGCGCAGGCCCAGTTGCAGCGCCGAATCATAGGCCACCAGGCCCGCTGCGGCATAGGTCGTGCCGTTGCGCGCCAGGGCGTAGACGATCCGCGTCAGCCCGGTCGCCGCATCGCGGCAGGTGCGGCTGCGCAGGCGCGGCAATCCCGCGACCGTCGCGGTGGCGACCGGCTCGCAGGCCGTGCCGCTTCCGGCGAGCGCGGCCATCGCTGCGTCTTCGCCCACCCGGCTGTCCCGGAAGGCGTATAGCGTCGCCACCGGGCTGGCCGCATCGCGGCAGACCACGTCATAGGCCCGGTCGAAGATCGTGCGATAATGGACGTCCTCGGTGCGCAGCTGGGCCGTGCACAGCACCCCCTGGTTGCCGATCCGGAAGCTGTCGGCAGCGGAAACCGGCGCGGGCGGCTGGCGGGCGGCGGCGGGAGCAGCCAGCAGCAATGCCGCCAGCAAGCCGGGCACCAGCGCCCGGGCACAACAAACATGCGAAGCAATGGTCATCATGGCGCTCCGCGACCCCACAGGCTGGAATTGCCATTGCTGGTGACCGGTTCGTTCACCGGCGGCGGGGTCGTGACCTGCCGGTCGTTGATCATGCTCTGGCTGATCTGCGGGGGATGCAGGCCAAGGCCGGAATAGATTGCGGCAAGGTCGGCGGCCTCCCGCTGCTTGCGGCGTTCCTCGGTGCTGGTGCCGGCCTGGTCGGGCAAATTCGTTTCGATCAAATTGGTGATCGCCTGGATCGGGCCGGCGGCGTACGTCAGTGTCAGGATGTTGCCCACATAGGTCAGCCGGTAATTCGCGGAAGCTGCCAGCGTGCCCTGGAGGATATCATATTGCCCCGCAGGGGAAGTGATGGTCGCCGTGCCGGCCAGTCGGCCAGTCAGCGTATCGCCATTGACGAGCCCCGGGGTAACGACTTCGTTCGAACCGGTCACCGCATAGGTGAACAGCGGGTCGGCGGCCCCGACCTGGCGCAGTTGCGGATCGGCGGTCACCGTGATCGGTCGCGGCGCGATGGTCAGCGCGGTGGCGTTGCCGGGCGCCTGCGCAAAGCTGAAGTTGTAATTGCCGCTCCCGGCTGCAAGCCCCAAGCCGGTGACGGCATAAGCGCCAACATTGCTGGTGGACGTTGCGGCGGTGGCATAGCTGGCGGTGCCGCTGGTGACAGTCTCCAGCGTGTCGCCATTGACCAGGCCGGTTGCGCTCTCGGTCCCCGACAGCCCGGTGGGCGCATTGCCATAGATCGAGCTCAGCGGGTTTGCGATGTAAGTGATCGAGAGCGGGGCGGGATTGACCGTCAGGGCGGTGGCGTTGCCCGGCGCCTGCACGCTGGTCAGCGCATAATTGGTGTTGGCAAGGGCGATCCCCGAGCCGTTGATGGCATAAGTCCCGACGTTGCTGACAGCGGTGGCCGGGCTGGTCCACAGCGCAGCGCCGCTGATCGTGCCGGCAGCGGTGTCGCCATTGACCAGTCCGACGATGGCGGTGCTGCCGGTCAGGCCGGCGGGCGCCTGGCCATAGGTGGAACTTCCCGGATCGGCGGTATAGGTCAGCGTCAGTGCCGCCGGGGTGATCGAAAGGCCGCCCTCGCGGCTGGCGTAAGTGATCGCATAATTGCTCGCCGCGCCCGAACTGAACAGCGCGGCAGAGCCATCCAGCCTATAAACGCCGACCCCCGAGCCGGATGTGGCCGGTGAGGTCACCGTCTCGCTGCCGACGCTGTCGCCATTGACCAGCCCGGTGGTGGCGGTCGCAAGGGCAGCGGTGGCGGTGTCGCTGGCCGGGTTGGCGCTGCCGCCGGGGCGGGACAGCGGGTCTGCGGTGAGCGTCAGCGCGCGTTGCCCGATCGTCAGCGCGGTCGCATTGCCGGGCGCCTGCACGAAGCTGCAGC
>CAXTOS010000087.1:0-10098 GCA_964245935.1 uncultured Novosphingobium sp. | reverse complement strand
CCTGCACCAGGTGCTCGATGTCATCGACATCGCCAAGCCGGCGACGATAGAAGTGCCGCAGAACGGGAACCAGCGCGCGCAGCAGAGCGGTGTGCGCATCAGCATCCCCATTGAGGCCCTCCACCATCCAGGCCTTGAGCTGGTCTCCACCAGGTAGCATTCACGCTCCTCAAAGCTTTTCGCGCGAGCACCGGTTTTGGTTACAGCGGTGCTGACGAATTTGGCGCTTTAGCCCAATAGCCCTGCCGCGCCAACGCCGACCGCGATCCGCCCATGAACGTCCTGCCATCGGCGCCACGCCACGGCACCCTGTGATGCAATCCGGCGATTTAAATTCAGGCTTCGTTGTAACCGCGATGAGGGCGCCCGCGAACTAGGGCTATTCCCGGCGCAAATGCTTTGCGCCGATCCTGCACCAGAGGCTTGCACCTATGTTCAAACATACAATGCTCGGATGCACCCTGGCTTTTGCCGTCTGGCCGCTGCTGGCCAATCCCGCAGCGGGGACCACGCTCCCGCACAGCTCCGCCATCGGTACGCCCATTGATGGCCCGATCGGCGGCTCCGCCGCCCACCCGACCGTCATTGAGCTGTTCCAGAGCCAGGGCTGTTCATCCTGCCCGCCGGCCAATGCGTTGCTCAATGCTATCGCCGATCGCCCCGATGTGCTCGCGCTGTCCTTTGCGGTCACTTATTGGGACCAGCTCGGCTGGAAGGATACCTTCGCCTCGCCGCGTTTCACGGCGCGGCAACAGGATTATGCGGCAGCCGGGCGTGGCGAAGTCGCAACGCCCGAGTTGATCGTCAATGGTACCTATGCCGTCGTTGGCAGCGATCGCCGCGCGTTCGACACGGCGGTGGCCCGCGCCGGGCAGCCCCGTGGCGGTCCAGACATCGCGTTCGGCGGGCAAACCATTCGCCTTGGCAGAGGCGCAGCTGCCGCGCCGGCAACGGTATGGCTCGTGCGCTACGACCCCGCAACGCGCAACGTTCCGATCCGCGCCGGTGAAAATGACGGGCGCACATTGCCTCATCGCGACATTGTGCGCGAGCTCGTGAAGCTGGGCGAATGGGCCGGTTCACCGACCGATTTTGCGCTGCCAAGGGTACGCGAAGCCGGCCTGATCAGCGCGGTTCTGATCCAGCGCGGGCGCGGCGGAACGATAATCGCGGCCAGCAGGCTCTAAGTTTGCCGACGACGCCGCGGCTGTTCCTTCCCACACGGCGTTACCTCAAGGAGAATATCATGCGCATACTTAATCTGCTTGCTGCTTCGGCACTTTCGCTTGCCCTGGCCGCCCCGGCCCTGGCCCAGGACGCCATGTCGAGCGGCGCGATGAGCTCCGGCTCGTCCAAGCCGATGTCCGCCATGCAAATGAAGAAAATGACCAAGTGCAAGGCCATGTCGCACGACATGATGATGAAGAATTCCAGCTGCATGAAAATGATGAAGATGCATCCCGACATGATGAGCGGCGATGGCATGATGTCGGGCCACTGATCCGCGGCACTGATCAATCAGCGGACGTGGTTCTTCGGACCACGTCCGCCTCCTTCCAATCGACAGGATGCGCCATGGCCGAAACTCCCGTGCCCAGCCTCGCTTCGCGGCCAGCCGCAGCGGGTGAGCATGCATCCGCAACGCCGGGATCGACAGCTGCGGGCGGCGATCTCGTCTATCGGCAAAGAGTAGTGGTGCGCTTGTGGCACTGGCTCAATGCGCTCACGGTGTTCGTCATGCTGATGAGCGGGGCGATGATCTTCAACGCTCACCCCCGGCTCTATTGGGGACAGTATGGCGCTAATCATGAATCGCCTTGGCTGGAGATCGGCCATACCGAAACCGCCGGCTTCCTGCGGCTGGGCCGGGTAACGATCCCGACAACAGGCGTCCTTGGACTTACCAGCGGCTCCGATCGCGCCTTCCCGCCGCTCGTTACAATCCCGTCGACGTACAGCCTCGCCGATGCCCGGCAGTGGCATTTCACCTTCGCCTGGCTGCTCGTGATACCGGGGCTGCTATTCTGGCTCTGGGGGCTCGCCAGCCGCCATGTCCAGCACGACCTGGCGCCGACGCCCAGCGAATTGCGTCCAGCGAACATATGGCATGATATCAAGGACCACGCCAGGTTGCGCTTCCATACCGGCGAGGCGGCGAGGCGATACAATATCCTCCAGAAGCTCAGCTATGTCGGAGTAATCTTCGTGCTGTTGCCGTTGGTGGTGTTGACCGGACTGACCATGTCTCCGGGAATGGACGCGAGTTGGCCCTGGCTGCTCGAGCTGTTTGGCGGGCGTCCGTCGGCGCGCTCGATCCATTTCATTTGCGCAGGGTTACTGCTGGCTTTTATCGTCGTTCACCTGATCATGGTCATACTGGCGGGGCCGTTCAACGAACTTCGCTCGATGATCACCGGCTGGTACCGGTTGCCCCCGGAAAAGCCGACGACAAAGCCGACGATGGAGAAGAACGCATGACCATACTCTCGCGCCGAAGCCTGATCGGATCGATCGGCGCAGGTGCCGGCGGCTTGTTGCTCTCCGGCTGCGACCGGATCGTGGCGTCGCCGTCGGTCAAGCACGTACTGGGCCTGGGCGAGGGGCTCACCCGCCGCGCCCAGCATCTGGTAATCGATCGCACCGCGCTGGCTCACGAGTATTCGGTCCATGACATGTCGCCGGTATTTCGCACCAATGGCAAAACCCTGCCCGATAGCGATACCTATCAGACCCACGTGACCGAGGAGTTTGCGAAATGGCGGCTGGCGGTGACCGGGCTGGTGCGCCAGCCTTTGGCGCTGTCGCTGGAACAGATCAGGGCGATGCCGGCGCGCACCCAGATCACTCGCCACGATTGTGTCGAGGGCTGGAGCGCGATCGGCAAATGGACCGGATTGCCGCTCAAGCTGGCGCTGGACCGCGCCGGGGTGCTGCCCAAGGCGCGCTACGTTGTCTTTCACTGCGCCGACGACTTTGACGGCACACCTTATTACGAGAGCATCGACCTGATCGATGGCTATCACCCGCAGACGATCCTGGCCTGGGGCATGAACGACCAGCTGCTCAGTGTCGGCCACGGCGCACCACTGCGGCTGCGGGTCGAACGCCAGCTGGGCTACAAGCAGGCCAAATATGTCATGGCGGTCGAATTGGTCGACAGCCTCGCGCCGGTCCGCGGCGGCAAAGGTGGGTATTGGGAGGATAACGTCGGCTATCAATGGTACGCCGGAATATAGCGAACGGCGGCTCGTCCCACTGTAACCAAATGGGCGCGCGGCCCGTATCAAGGACATGGCTTTCACGAAAAGGTTTTCCTCCATGTCCCGTTTCATCCCTTTGGCCGCCGTCCTCCTGGCTGGCGGCGCGCTCTTTGCTACAATGTCGCCGGTTGCCGCTGAGGCGCCGATGCGCGCACCGGCTCCGGCCATGGCCGAACCTGCAGCCGGGCACCGTGAGATCGCAATTTTCGCCGGCGGCTGTTTCTGGGGGGTTCAGGGCGTTTTCTCGCATGTACGGGGCGTGATCAGCGCGACCTCGGGTTATGCCGGCGGCGGAGCTTCCACCGCCAATTACGATACTGTTTCAAGCGGGACCACGGGTCATGCTGAATCGGTCCAGGTGGTTTTCGATCCGGTGCAGGTCAATTACGCCGATCTCTTGCGCATCTATTTCTCGGTGGTGGCCGACCCGACGCTGGTCAACCGCCAAGGCCCGGACAGCGGCACGCAATATCGGTCGGCGCTGTTTCCGCTGACGCCGGCGCAGGACCAGGTGGCGCGCGCCTATATCGCCCAGCTGTCGGCGGCGCATGTCTACAAGCGGCCGATCGCGACCCGCGTCGAGGGCAATCATGCCTTCTATCCGGCAGAAGCCTATCACCAGAATTTCTACGCGCTTAACCCTAGCTATCCGTACATCGTCGTCAACGACCGCCCCAAGGTCGAAGCGCTCAAGGGCCTGTTTCCTGAGGACTGGAAAGAGTAGGACAAGGGTCCTTCGCGGTGCAGGCAACCATCTCGCCATTTAGAAATGGCACCGCGCACGACCATCGACGAAATCGACGCACTTTTAAACGAAATACGCAGGCGCACCTTGCGCTCGCCGGAACTTGGGCATCTATATCTAAAATAAGCCAGCCGGGGATTTTCATGGCCCTCACGCTTTATGCCGCCGTAGTGCCGTCGTACCTGCAAATACTGCAATCGATGACCCATCTCGTCGGCAAGGCACAGGCTTTCTGCCAAGATCAGGGTCTTGAACCAGTCGCAATACTGGATGCACGGCTGGCCGACGACATGTTCCCCTTCGCTTACCAGGTCAAATCAACTGCGGTGCATTCGATCGGCGCGATCGATGGTGTGCGCTCCGGCCTGTTCTAGCCCGACACGGCTGCGCCGCCCACGACTTTTGCCGGTCTGGCGGGACGCGTGGCCGGGGCCATCGCCCAACTGGAAGCATTGGATCCGGGCGAGGTGGAAAGCTTCGCCCGACGGGACATGCGGTTCCAGTTCGGAAACCATCGCATGGATTTCACGGCTGAGGATTTCCTGCTCTCCTTTTCCCAACCCTATTTCTATTTCCACGCCACCACTGCTTACGTCATCCTGCGGATGAAGGGTCTCGCGATCGGCAAGCGCGACTTCAACGGGCGCGTGCGACAGAAGCCGCAAACGGTCCACGGCTAGCGTATCGCACATGATCGGCGCAGCAGGCGCCGGTCATGTGGCTCGGTCGGCCTTGGCCAGCAATCCCGAGCGGCGCAGCAATGCCGGGAAGGTCAGGCCCTGGACAAAAACCGAAAACGCGACGACCGCAAACGCCACGCCAATCAAGGCATCATGTTCCGGCAGCGACCGAGGCACAGCAAGCGCCAGAGCAAGGGCAAGAGCTCCCCGCAGGCCGCCCCAGAACAGCAGGTGACGGGTCGCGCTATCAATCGCGAGTCGGGTGTGGAAGAACAGTGCTCCAACTGGGTAGATAGCGACGGCACGTCCGCACAGCGCCAAAACGATGCCGATCGAGGCAGGCCAGAGATAACCGATCAGCGACTGGTTTACCGCACGGCTGCCGATGAGGATGAAAATGATCGAATTGGCAATGAAGGCGCCAAAATCCCAGAACCGGAGGGTCGCTTCGCCGCCACGGTCAGTCAGAATCTTGCTGCGGCCATGGTTGCCCACCAGCATTCCGGCGGACAGCGTTGCCAGCACTCCCGACACGCCCAGCGCCTGAGCCAGGGCAAACGACCCGAAGGCCGCCAGCACGGTCAGGGTGAGTTCCACCAGATGGTCATCCGAGCGACCGGCGACCAGCAGCAGGCACCCGGCTACGGCCAGCCCGCAGGCGACGCCGCCCAGCACCGTCAAAATCAGCGAAAAGCCGATGCTGGCGGCGGTCACGCTGGCGCCATCCATCGCGGCCAGGCACAACGCGAACAGCACGGCGGCCGCGCCGTCATTGACTAGGCTTTCCGATTCCAGGATGAACCGCAGCCGCGCTTCCGCATTCTGCTCCTTCATCATCGCGATCACCGACACCGGGTCGGTCGCGCCGATCAGCGAACCGAACAGCAGCGCGGCCATCCAGCCCCAGCCAACCAGCCAGTGCATTCCTGCCGCGACGACCGACGCCGACAAAAACGTCCCGACGAAGGCCAGCGTCAGCACCAGCGGGGCTTCGCGGCGGGCCTGTCTCCAGCACACGTGCAAGGCCGCTTCGAATATCAGCGGTGGAAGCAAGTAGGTGAAAATCATGTGCGGGGTCAGTATGATCCCGCGAGAATAGCCTGTGAAACCCAGACCTATCCCGGCCACGACCAGCCCCACCGAATAGGGCAGGCCGATCCGCCGCGTCGCGATGGCGACGAAACAGGCTACCAGCAGCAACAGGCCAATCGTGACCATATCGACTTGAAGCACGATCCGGTGTTCTCGCAAAGGGTACTGATCCCTTGTGGTTCGACCGGACACGATGGCAAGCGCATTCGGCATGACTGCCAGCTATTGCCTTGGCGGGTTCATCTCCGGCAGGTTAAGGCAATTCATGCCCGACTATTTTCGCACCCTGCTGGCCGGCAAGCATGTGGCCGCCGTCCATGGCCGCATGGCCGCTGTCGTGGGCGCGGTGGCGCTCGGACTGATGGCGATCGCCTTTGCCCGCATGGGTGAGGTGGCGCAAAAGCTGTTTGTGCAATTGGTCGCAATCTCGTCCTATGCGCCGTTCATCGTCACGCCCCTGGTCTTTGCGATTGTCGTTCATTTGACGCGCAAATTTTACCCGGCCGCCCGTGGCTCGGGCATTCCACAGGTTATGGCGGCCAGCCATAATCCCGAGCGCCACGCCGACGAGGAGTTGTTGTCGTTGAAGACAGCCTGGGCCAAGCTGGGTGCCACCCTTGCCATGCTGATGGCGGGCGCCTCGGTAGGACGCGAAGGCCCGACCGTGCAGATCAGCGCCGCGCTGATGGTTGCCGTCCACCGCTGGTTGCGCGTGCCGGTTTCCGCCGGAGTCATAATTGCCGGCGGCGCAGCAGGCGTCGCCGCCGCCTTCAATACCCCGTTGGCTGGGGTTGCCTTTGCGATCGAGGAATTGGCTGCGGCCTTCGAGCAGAAGGTCGCAGTAATGGTCATGGCCGCGGTGATGATTGCCGGGCTGGTCAGCCTGGGTCTTGCCGGCGACTATGTCTACTTCGGGGCGATGGATGGTAGCCTGTCGCTTCACGTCATGATGCTGGTGTCACCGATTGCGGGTGTCGTCGGCGGCGTTCTTGGCGGGTTATTCTCGCGCAGCCTGATCGCAATGACGCGGCCGGCCCACCCCTGGTTGATGCATGTCCGGTCCCGGCCAGTATGGCTCGCAGCGCTCTGCGGATTTGTTGTCGCTCTGGCGGGCTGGGCGACGAACGGCCTCAGTTGGGGGACCGGGTACGAAACCACCCGACTGCTGCTTTCAGGCCATGGCGCTTCGCTGAGTTTCGGTCCGGCAAAGTTCGTCGCGACCTTGGCCACGGCACTCAGTGGTGCGCCTGGTGGCATCTTTGCCCCGTCGCTGTCGGTAGGCGCGGGCCTTGGTCAGCTGATTGCCATGCTCTTTTCCGGCAGTTCGCCTGGGGCGATTGTGCTGCTGGGCATGGTCGGCTATTTTACCGGGGTCGTGCGGGCACCGCTGACCTCGGTCATCATCATGATGGAAATGACGGCGGACCGGACGATGATCCTGCCGCTGTTTGCGACGGCGTTGATCGCGGATGCCGTCAGCGCCATGATCTGCCGGCACAAGCTATATCACGCCCTTTCGAGGCAGTTCCGCTCTTCGTCCCCGGTTCAAGCAATCTAGCCATCGCATAACAGGTAGCTTAGGACGACTAATATAGATATCCGCCGCTCCGCAGATCGCCGGCAAAGTCAGCTCCCCGCGCTAAATTGCCGCCAAAACTGGGCCAGTGCAGCGCAAACTCTACGCTGGTAGCGTCGATGAATGGAGGGCACCTTCTAGGCAGCCGATCCGGCGCTTTGAACGACCGCTATAGGGCGGGGGGTTATCGTTTCGCCTTTTTCGCCTGAGACCGGCTGCGTCAAGGTCGCTGCATCTTCGACTCTGATATGCCCAAGTTTGATATCTTCACCTTGGCCAATCCGGCCAATGGAGAACTACCGTGGGACATTCAGATCTTGATCCTGCCGTCCGTGAACGGCAACCTTGGAATGCTGGCTACATCATTGGGCCGAAGCGGCCATTGAGGCCACGCGACATATGGGCGATCCGTTTTTTTAGATGAGCACAACCGCTTGCGCGACCGAGCACTGTTCGATTTTGCTATCGACAGCAAATTGCGCGGATGTGACATTGTGAAAATCAGGATCGGCGACCTTGTCAGCGGCGGAACCCTGCGCAATCGGGCTATTGTCATTCAGCAAAAAACGGGTCGCCCGGTGCAGTTCGAAATGATGGCCGATGTGCGGAAAAGCATGAAGGCTTGGCTTGAAAGGCGTGGCGGCACGGTCGAGGATTTCGTCTTTCCGAGCCGGATCGACTATCTTGGGCATCTAAGCACGCGCCAGTATGCGCGTCTGGTCGATGAGTGGGTCGCCGCTGTTGGGTTGGACAAGCGCGACTACGGCACCCATTCGATGCGGCGAACAAAAGCGTCACTGATCTACAAGGCGACGGATAACCTGCGGGCGGTGCAAATCTTGCTCGGAATGGCGACATACTGCCAACGAACATCCTGCTGAAAGCCGGATCACCTATCGCTTTCATCCCCGCTTCGGCGAAATTGTAGAGATCAGGCGTCGGCTCGAATATGCCGGCGTCGAATACGTTGTTGTATTACAACCCGACGGTTCATTCGCCAGCTTGCCGGCCTGGATGACGGAACCTGCGGCATCGTGCTTCGAGATTGGTGGCGGTCCGCCGCGCTTTCCACTTGATATCCTGCGCGCAATGCGCGCCGAAGTCGACGCGCTTCTAAGCTTTCTGCTGTCCGAATCCAACACGGAGACAGCTGATGATGGCGCGCAAATCCCCAACTCACCAACCAAGTCTGTTCGACGCAGGGCCACCGCGCGTGACGCCGTGCCCGACCCGCATGATCGAGCTGCAGGGCCTTCTGGAAGGCCTGATGCGCGAGATCGCGCAGACGCTGGTCAACGTGAGCAGGGCGGAGGGCAGCCATGAACAAGATAACGGCTGAGCATCTCCAGCGCAGCGCTTGCGTCTATGTCAGGCAATCGACGGCCGACCAGCTTGTGCACAATCGTGAGAGCCAGCGGCGTCAATATGCGCTCGCCGATCGCGCCAAACAGCTGGGCTGGATGGCAGTCGAAATCATCGATGATGATCTCGGTCGCTCGGGTGGCGGCATTGCCCGCCCAGGGTTTGAGCGGCTGTTGGCTGCGATCTGCGACGCTCGGGTGGGCGCGGTACTCGCGATCGAGGCTTCACGGCTTGCCCGTAACGGTCGTGACTGGCACACCTTGATCGAGTTTTGTGGACTGGTCGGCACGATCATTGTCGACGAGGACGGAATTTATGACCCTCGTCACCCCAACGATCGGCTGCTTCTGGGCATGAAGGGCACGATGAGCGAACTCGAGTTGTCGCTGTTTCGCCAGCGTTCGCACGAAGCGCTGCGCCAGAAGGCGCGGCGCGGCGAATTGGTGCTGGGTGTGGCCGCCGGATATGTGAAGGTTGGGCGCGACCGGGTCGAGAAGAATCCGGATAGCCGTGTCCAGCAGGCCATCGGGCTCGTCTTTGAAAAATTTGCCGAATTCAAAAGTGCGCGGCAGGTTCACATCTGGCTCCGGGACGAAGGGATCGAATTGCCCGTCAAATCGCGCAGCGGCGAGGCTCACGGTATCGTGTGGCGCCTGCCGGCCTACAATATCGTGCACGGTATCCTGACCAACCCCATCTACGCCGGTGCCTACGCTTTCGGGCGCACGACCAGCCAGGTCAGCGTGGTGGATGGCCGCAAGCGTATCCGGCGCGGCGTGCACAAGCCGATGGCTCAATGGGATGTCCTGATCAAAGACCATCACGCCGCCTACATCGCCTGGGACGAGTTCGAGGGCAACCTCAAGGCCATCGCCAGCAACGCGACAGGCATGAGCAATGCGCTGGCGCGCGGAGCAGCGCGTGAAGGCGAACTGTTGCTGCCAGGCCTGCTGCGGTGCGGACACTGCGGGCGTAAGCTCCATGTTCACTACAGCGGCAAGCTTGGTCGCTATCACTGCTCCGGCGCACGCCTGAACCATGGCACTGCGCGCTGCATCTCGGTCAGTGGCTTGAGCATCGACGCCGCGATCGCCAATGAAGTGCTGCGGGTCCTCAAACCGCTCGGCATCGAGGCCGCGGTCAAGGCCATCGACACCCAATCGAGCGAGACAACAGCCGGGGAGCGGCAACAAATGCTCAGCCTGCAGCAGGCCCGCTATGAGGCCACCCATGCCCGTCGGCAGTACGATGCGGTCGATCCCGCCAATCGGCTCGTCGCCGGCGAACTGGAGCGCCGATGGAATGAGGCCTTGCAGGCAGTGGCCAGGATCGAGGCCGAGATCGCGGCAGTGGTCGCAAGGCGCCCGCCACCGCTGGGGGAAC
>CAXTOS010000086.1:0-10137 GCA_964245935.1 uncultured Novosphingobium sp. | reverse complement strand
GGGTGGCCGGGCGGGGGAGCGGGCTGGCACCGTCTTAACCGGAAAGACTCTAGGCATGGCCGGCCAGCCAAAATCGCGACCAGGATGTCCCCCTCCCGCCTGCGGGAGGGGTTAAGGGTGGGCACTGTTAAAAGTCCCGGCTTGCTGGCGCGACTGACGCTGGCCTTGATCCTGGTCTGCTGATGCAGATTTAGGGCACAACGCTGTAAGATCTGAAAGTGGCGGTCTTCCGAATGGTGGGCGTAGCAAGGATTGAACTTGCGACCCCTGCGATGTCAACACAGTGCTCTACCACTGAGCTATACGCCCACTGCCACGTCGGGTGGCATCATTCGGCCGCGCCCGCGCCTGAATCGCTCCAGCCGGCAGGCAGGGGCCGCGTTTAACCGGGGGGCGCGCAGGATGCAAGCTGCGGAACGACAAAAACGAACGGCTCAAACGCTGATGGCGCTTGCCTGACCGAACACCCGCTGCACTTCCACTACCAGATCACGCAGGTGAAACGGCTTGGACAGCACCTTGGCATGCGGCACTTCCTGGTTGGCCTTGAGCGTGACGGCGGCAAAGCCGGTGATGAACATGACCTTGGTCCGCGGCGACAGCTGTGAGCAGCGCAGGGCAAGCTCGATCCCATCCATTTCCGGCATGACGATATCCGACAGCAGCAGGTCAAAATGGCTGCTTTCAAGCAGCGGCAGCGCCGCCGTGCCGCGATCCACCGCGACCACCTCGAAGCCGGCATTCTGTAAAGCCCGGGCAAGGTACGCCCGCATGGCCTCTTCATCTTCGGCAAGCAGAATGCGAATCATGTGGGGCTCGAACCTGTCCAGCAAGCGGTAGGAATAGTGCGACTTAAGCCGATCGCGTTAATAATATGCGCCCATTTTCGGTTCTGCATGCAGGATGCATTCGATTTGGTCGTCATCGGCTTTGACACAATGGCCGATCGCGGTAACTTTCCGTTTCATGGACGAGAGTACGCAGGTCACAGGTGATTCGCGGGAAACCGGGGGGTCGCGGGAAACCGGAGGCTTCATCCCCGGCGGCGGTGGCGCGTCGGCCTTTTATATGCGGGCGCCCCAGCCATCGGCGATTCCCGTGCTGGTGGCGGTGCCGCACGCGGGCCGCGCTTATCCGGGCTCGCTGCTGGAGCGGATGCGTCATCCCCATTTCGTGGCACTGCGGCTGGAAGACCGCAAGGTCGACTTGCTGGGAGAAGAAATCGCCCGGCAGACCGGTGCCGCATTGCTGGTGGCCCAGGCGCCGCGCGCGATGATCGATCTCAACCGTGCGGTAGACGATGTCGACTGGGATATGATCGGCGGCGGTGCCCCGGTGCCCCGGTCGGATGAAGTCGGCAGCTATACGCCGGGAATGCGGGCGCGCAGCGGGCTGGGGCTGATCCCCCGCCGCTTGCCGGGGCTGGGCGAATTGTGGAAACGGCGGCACGATCCCGTCGATCTTTCGGCGCGCATCGTCGGCATTCATGAGCCTTATCATGCCCGGCTCGCGGCCACGCTGGCTACGCTGCGTGCACGCTGGGGGGCCGCCTTGCTGATCGACCTGCATTCGATGCCGCCGCTGACCCTGCGCGGCGGCCAGCCGGGCCCGGAACTGGTGGTGGGTGACCGTTTCGGCACGACCTGCCATGGCGGGCTGGTGGCTTCGGCCTTCGCCTATTTTGCCGAGCACCGTCGCGGCACCGCGCATAACCGTCCGTATGCCGGTGGCTATGTGCTGGAACGGCATGCCGCTCCGCGCAGTGGATTGCATGCCCTGCAACTGGAGATCGATCGGTCGATCTATCTTGATTCGCGGTTGCTGGAGCCAGGCGACGGCTTTGCCGCGATGGCGGAACTGATGGTCGGGCTGGTGCGGCGCCTGGCCGGCGAAGTGGCCACGCTGGGCCGGCTCGAAGTGGCCAGGGGCTGGGCCGAAGCCGCCGAATGAATAGCTGCGACTCTGTTCGCGCGATGATTCGAGCAGCCCATAAAAAACCACCTCGTGCAATGCACGAGGTGGCCAAGGTTCAGGGAGGAGGTGCACAAGGTGCACCAATCCTGCCGGGCCATGAGGGTAGCGCCGGCCGGATACCTAGTTAATAGTATCAACGGTGTGCTTTGACAAGCCCTGCGGTGCGCGGGCGTGCCGCAATTTGTCGCGAAGCTGTCGCGACGGGGATCACGGGTGGCCTGGTGCGCCAGCCGCAAATCGCGCGGAACGATCCGGCGAGCGGGGTGTTTATGCAGGACAGGTTCAACCCGGTAGCTCGATAAGGGCGCCGTTCCAGGAGGATGCTTGATGAAGATTTTTTCCGCAGCGCTCGCGGCTGCCGTGGCGACAGCCGCGCTCGGCCTGCCCGCCCATGCTTTCGCGCAGCCCGTACCCGGTCCGGATGCCCGCCAGCCCATGCCCAATGATCAGATGCACCGCGGTGACATGAACCAGGGTGGGATGAACCGTGACGATGGCCGCGGGGACATGCACCAGGGCGACGCGCGCAATGGCAACATGAACCGCGACGACATGCATGGCGATATGCGCCACGACGACATGCGCCATGACGAAATGCGCCATGATCATATGCATGGCGACATGGATGCGCATCACGGTTGGAACCGCCATTGCTGGAACAAGTGGCGCCACCATCACCGGGTTCGCGTCTGCCATTGATGCATTTGGCAGGTTGAAAAGACCCGGCGCTCCGGCGAAGGCCGGAGCGTGGTCTATCCTGACCGTTTGACGAGGCGGGATCTCCTTCCCAGACCCGGCTGTCCTCTGTTTGTCGAAGGGCTGCGTCTTTTTTGTTGAGGCCGGGCGCGGCCCAGGAAGAACAGGACAGCCCTTCGACAAGCGCAGGACGGACGATCCTGTCTGATCGTCACCCTATTGTTCAGAGCTACCCTGGAGCATGATGCGATAAGGTAGAATCGCATCATGCCTGGAGTCTTTGTTTTCGCGTGATTTAAGGACAAAAACCGGTACCCACTTTTGTTATCACGCTCTAGCTGTTCAATACCGGCATCGGGCCCTTGCCCTGTTGCGTCTGGCGCGCGAAGATGTCGCGCATCAGTTCCAGTGAAAACAGATGGGCAAAGATCAGCGGCAGCAGGCCATTCTGGTTCCAGCCGCGCAGTACATCGCCGCGCACTTCGCGCAGTTTTTCCTGGTTGACCATTTTGAACCCGCGATAGATGAACGGCTGGTCGTTGCCTTCGCGCTGGATCGCGACTTCGCCGTCCATCAGCAGATTATGCTTGTTCAACTCGGTAACGAATGCGCCCGTGCGCATGCCGGCTTCCTCGAACTGCTCGCAAAAGCTCAGCATGTTCTTGCAGGTATCGGTGGGCTGGCTGTCGTCGAACAGCGCCGCGCCATCCTCGAAATCGCCGATCAAATCGGTCGACGGGTCGAAGCACAGCGACAGTTCCTTGGCCTCCGGGGTCAGCCTGGCCAGCAGGAAGGGATAGCGGCGGGCATAGGCGGGAACATAGACGTTCTCGGTCAGCTTGCCGTCGGCGTCGACGAACACGTTGACGCCTTCGTTCAGCCCCATCAGCGCCAGCGGCACGGTTTCATTGCCCGCAGAAAACACGATCGGGTAGTTGCGCTGGGCCTGGGGAAATTCCTCCACGGTCAGCGGCACGGCGTGCTGATCGACCAGCCATTTGGCCTGGTCGGTCGAGCGCGATTTCCAGTTGCCGTGGTCGCGGCTGTTCAGCGGAGTCAGATCCTGATAAAACAGCGGCAGGTTGGCGGATTGCGGCGCGCTGGCCATCGATTTCTCTCCATGATCATTGGTTCGAACCCAAGGCTCGCAGGTTCGAATGGCCGGCGATTTAGGCGCTGGCCGCTTCGCGCGCAAGCGGGATCAGTTTGCCCGGATTCAGCAGCGCCAGCGGGTCGAGCGCGGCCTTTACCCGGCGCATCATGGCGTTCGCGACCGGATCGCCCAGCCGCACCAATTCGTCGCGCTTGGTCTGGCCGATGCCATGCTCGGCCGAGATCGAGCCATGCCATGCCGCCACCAGGTCATGGACGGCACGGCTGATCGCCGCGCCGTCGCCGGCTTCCCAGGCGGCTCGCTCGGCGCCGGGCGGAGCGATGACGTGGAAATGGACATTGCCGTCGCCCAGATGGCCAAAGGCGATGGCGCGGGTGCCGGGCCAGCGCGCCACGATCGTCGGCACGGCCATATCGATGAAATCGGCCATGCGCTCGACCGGAACCGAGATATCGTGCTGCATCGCCGGGCCCTGCGCGCGCTCCGCCGGGGCCACCGCATCGCGCAAGGTCCAGAACGCATCGGCCTGGGTTTCATTGGCGGCGATGGTGGCATCGGTTACCAGCCCGGCCTCGAACGCAGCGGCCAGCATGCTCTCGACCCGGCCGGCCAGGGCGCTGGCCGCCGCGCGATCCGCAACCACTTCGATCAACGCGTGCCAGGGATGAGACTGGTCTTGCGGGGACCGGTCTTGCGGAGACTGGGGGGCGAGCGGGGCACGCGCATCGGGCAGGAACGCCAGCACCGCGTCGAGGCTGGATCGCGGGATCACTTCGAACCCTTCCAGCGCATCGCCAAGCGCCGCTTGGGCATGCAGCAGCAGCGCCCGCGCGGTCTGGATCGAGTCGACGCCGGCCCAGATCACCGCGCGGTCGGCGATCGCCGGCACCAGTTGCAAGGTGGCGGCGGTGACGATGCCCAGCGTCCCTTCCGAGCCGATCAGCAATTGCTTGAGGTCGAAGCCGCGATTGTCTTTCTTCAGCGGGGTGAGCGCGGAAAAAATGCTGCCGTCGGCCAGCACCGCCTCCAGCCCCAGCACCAGCGCGCGCATCGCGCCGTGGCGCAGCACCTGGGTGCCACCCGCATTGGTGGAAATGAGCCCGCCGATCGTGGCCGAACCCTTGCCGCCCAGCGTCAGCGGAAAGCGCAGGCCGACCTCGGCCGCTGCTTCATGCACGGTCTGAAGCACCACGCCCGCGCCGCAAGTGATTTGCCGGGCGCCGACATCGAGCCGGTCGATCCCGCCCAGCCGCCGCAGCGACAACAACAGTTCGTCGCCGCGCGGCGATGGTGTCGCGCCGCCGACCATGCCGCTGTTGCCGCCTTGCGGAACCACCGCGACCCGGCGCCGGGCGCATAGCCGGATCAGCGCGGCAAGCTCGGCCGTGCTGGCGGGCGCGGCCATGGCCAGCGCCCGCCCGGTATAGCGCCCGCGCCAGTCGGTCAGCCAGGGCGCGATCAGGTCATCGTCGCGAATCAGCCCGCGCGGCCCGAGGATAGCGGCTGCTTCGTCCAGGAATTCAGCCGCGTCGCCTGAACGAGCATCATCCGGAAACTGGGCGGCACGGGACAGGATTTCGGTCATCACCTGCTTATGCCACAGCCAGCGGGGTTTAGGCCAGCGTTGGCGGTGACCGCAGCAAGGTTCATCGATCGTTCAACCGGCGATGCTAAGCAAACTGAGGGTGTAGCGGGTATTGGCCCGTACAGCCCATGGGGGCCTAATTCACCGATCATGACTCGACTGCGTATTTTCCTGGCGCCACTGGCGTTTTTGCTGATTGGCGCAGCGGCGGCAACGCGGGCCGAAGAGTCGATCGCGCCCGGCCAGCGGGCATCGACCACGATGCATGTGCCGTCGACCGGCTGGCGAGCGCCGGTGTGGCAGCAGGTCCGCATCGAGCAGCATTTTTCGATCCGCATCACCCCGGGCGCCGCCGTCATGCCGCCATGGGTGGTCGAAGAGCTTGAGGCAGAGTCGCGGGTCCAGCCCGTGGAAGATCACAAGATCGGCAAATGCCTGGGGATTTCCAGCATTGCCGCACTCCGGCCCGGAGATGGTGACGAGCTGCTGCTGTTCCTGCGTGACGATCGCATTATCAGCGCCACGCTGGAAAAGCGTTGCAACGCACGCGATTTCTATTCAGGATTTTATATCGAACGCAATGCCGATGGCGCAATTTGTGCCGGCCGGGATACCTTGCAATCGCGCAGCGGCACCAATTGCAAGGTCCGACGCCTGCATGAACTTGTTCCGACCAGGTATCGCCGATTTCCTTGACTTTCGTGGGGCTATGCGCCTAACGCGGCAGCGCTTCGCTACCCGTCAGGTTGGCGATGCCTTCGGGTGCGGCCTCAGACCGATGCGCGGCCCGTTATTTACCGGAACACATCAAAGCTTATGAAGTTTGCCGATCTCGGCCTGTCCGACGAATTGCTGCAATCGGTCCTGGCGGCCGGTTACGATGAACCGACGCCGATCCAGGCGCAGGCGATCCCTTCCGTGCTGATGATGCGCGACATCATCGGCATCGCCCAGACCGGGACCGGCAAGACCGCCGGCTTCGTGCTGCCGATGATCGATATCCTGGCGCATGGCCGCCGCCGCGCCCTGATGCCGCGCAGCCTGATCCTGGAGCCGACCCGCGAACTGGCCGCGCAGGTGGCCGAGAACTTCGAGAAATACGGCAAGAACCACGACCTCAAGATGGCGCTCCTGATCGGTGGCGTGCAGATGGGCGATCAGGTCAAGGCGCTGAGCGATGGCGTCGACGTGCTGATCGCCACGCCGGGCCGGCTGATGGACTTGTTCGAGCGCGGGAAGATCCTGCTGACCGGCTGCGACCTGCTGGTGATCGACGAAGCCGACCGCATGCTCGACATGGGTTTCATCCCGGATATCGAAACGATCTGCTCGAAACTGCCGGCGCAGCGCCAGACGCTGCTGTTTTCGGCAACGATGCCGGCGCCGATCAAGAAGCTGGCCGACAAGTTCCTGAGCAATCCCAAATATATCGAGGTGGCCCGCCCGGCCAGCAACAACACCCAGATCGTCCAGCACAAGGTGATGGTGGCCACCAGGGCCAAGCGCGAAATGCTGCGGCATCTGTTGCGCACCGACAATGTCACCAGCGCACTCATTTTCTGCAATCGCAAGACGACCGTGCGCGAGCTGGCGAAAAGCCTGAAAAGCAATGGCTTTTCAGCAGGTGAAATCCATGGCGACATGGATCAGTCGTCGCGCATCGCCGAGCTTGACCGGTTCAAGGATGGCTCGATCAACCTGCTGGTCGCCTCCGACGTGGCCGCGCGCGGGCTGGATGTAAAAGGCGTAAGCCACGTCTTCAATTTCGATACGCCGTGGCATCCCGACGATTACGTCCACCGCATCGGCCGCACCGGCCGCGCCGGCGCGACGGGTCGCGCATTTACCTTCGTGACGCCGGAAGATGCCGAAGCGATCGACAATGTCGAAAAACTGACTGGCGGCAAGATACCCATCTACCTGATGGACGGCGCCGCCAGCGACCCCCCGGCGCGGGACGCCGAAGCTGCGCCGCGCCCGCGCGGCGACAAGCGTGCGCCCAGGGCTCGCGCCGCAAAGGCGGAACGCACGCCGCGGCCGGACGTGGCAGTTCCGCAGGAGATCGTGGAACGGGCCGCACCGACCGAACGCCCGGCACGGGTTACCCGCGAGGAAGCGCCGCCCGCCGCCGCCGCCCCTGTCCGCCGCACGCCCGCCCGCGCGCCACGCGTGAACGTGGCGGTTGCCGGTGACGATACCTGGAACGGCCCGGTGCCTGATTTCCTGAAATTTTCGGCGATGAACGGGTAAAAACCCGCTGGCGGGGGTTCGGACCTGCTCCCCTCCCCTTCGGGGGAGGGGTTGGGGGTGGGGCCTTTCGGGGTGGCGCGGGATGTGGGGATGAGCCCCACCCCAACCCCTCCCCTGAAGGGGAGGGGTTGGGGTGGTTACTACTCCGCCAGCCTCACAAAGCTATCGATCACTCGCTTCGGCCCCGCTGATTCAAAATCGATTTCCAGCTTGTTGCCTTCCTGCGTGGTTACCGTGCCATAGCCAAATTTCTCATGCCAGACCCGCACCCCGACGCCGATATCGCCGCGCGGTTTGGCGGCGAAGCTGGCGGCGCTGCGGGTGGATTGTTCGATGCGGCTGATCGTCGGATTGTAGATTTGCGTGGCGGCGCGCTGCCAGCCGGGGCCGCGCGCCTGTGCGCGATCGGGCCGGTTCAGGGCCACGGCGGCGAAGGGGTCGTCGCGCTCCGACCAGTTGGCGCGCCACAGCGACGCGCCGCCGGCCATGGTGGTTTCCGCCTCGACATGGGCTTCCGGCAATTCGGCGATGAAGCGCGACGGGATCGAACTGGTCCACTGGCCATAAATGCGGCGATTGGCCGCATGCAGGATGGTGCAGCGGCGCCGCGCGCGCGTAATCGCGACATAGGCCAGCCGGCGTTCTTCCTCGAGGGCAGCAAGGCCGCCCTCATCGAGCGCGCGCTGCGACGGAAAGACCCCTTCTTCCCAGCCGACCAGAAAGATATTGTCGAATTCCAGCCCCTTGGCACCGTGGATGGTCATGATCGTGACCTTTTCGACATCGTCGGCGGCTTCATTATCCATGACCAGGCTGACATGTTCGAGGAAATCGCCCAGCGTTTCATATTCCTCCATGGCGCGGGCCAGTTCGCCGAGATTTTCCAGCCTGCCGCCGGATTCGACGCTTTTTTCGACTTGCAGCGCGGCGGTATAGCCCGATTCGTCCAGCACGATGCGCACCAGTTCGGCCGGGGTGGAGGTCTGCGCCAGATTGCGCCAGTGGGCGAAATGGCGCATCAGCGTCGCCAGGGTGGTGCGCGCGCGCGCGGGCAATTCGTCGCTATCGAGAATGCCCAGCGCCGCGGCCGCCAGCGGCTGCGCATTGGCCCGCGCCAGACGGTGCAGTTTTTCCAGTGTCTTGTCGCCCAATCCGCGCTTGGGGGTGTTATAAATTCGCTCGAACGCCAGATCGTCCGCGGGCTGGGCGATCAGCCGCAGATAGGCCAGCGCATCACGGATTTCCGCGCGCTCATAGAACCGGAACCCGCCGATGATCTTGTAATTCATGCCGATCGCGATGAAGCGGTCTTCCAGTTCACGTGTCTGAAACTGCGCGCGCACCAAAATCGCGACATTTTTCAGGGACGCGCCTTCGCGTTCCAGCCGCTCGATCTCGTCCCCGACGCGGCGCGCTTCCTCCGGCCCGTCCCACACCCCGATCACCCGCAGCTTGTCGCCGCCGCCGGTCTGGGTCCACAACGTCTTGCCCAGGCGTTCGCGGTTGACCCCGATGAGGCCCGATGCCGCCGCCAGGATATCGGGCGTGGAGCGGTAATTCTGTTCCAGCCGGATGACCCTGGTACCGGGAAAGTCCTTTTCAAAGCGCAGGATATTGGCGACTTCGGCGCCGCGCCACGAATAGATCGACTGATCGTCGTCACCCACCACGCAGATGTTGCGGCGCCCCTGCGCGAGCAGCCGCAGCCACAGATACTGGACCTGGTTGGTGTCCTGATATTCGTCGACCATGATATATTTGAACCGCTGCTGGTACAGCTCCAGCACGTCGCGATGGCCGCGCAGGATGGTCAGCATGTGCAGCAGCAGGTCACCGAAATCGCAGGCGTTCAGCGCCTTCAGCCGGGCCTGGTATAGCTCGTAGAAGTGTCGTCCCCGGCCATTGGCGTAGGATTCGTTTTCGGCCGCATCGAGTTCGGCGGGCAACAATCCGCGATTTTTCCAGCGATCGATGCAGCTGGCCAGCAATCGGGGCGGCCAGCGTTTTTCATCCAGCCCTTCGGCCGTGATCAACTGCTTGAGCAGCCGTAGCTGATCGTCGGTGTCGATGATCGTGTAATTGCTGTTCAGCCCGGCCAATTCGGCGTGCCGGCGCAGCATTTTGGCGGCGATGGCGTGAAACGTGCCCAGCCACGGCATGCCCTCGACCGCCGGGCCGATCAATTGCCCGACCCGGTCGCGCATTTCGCGGGCGGCCTTGTTGGTGAAGGTGACGCACAGAATTTCCGATGGCCAGGCCAGCCGCGCCCGGATCAGATGCGCCATGCGCGTGGTGAGCGCCGCGGTCTTGCCGGTACCCGCGCCGGCCAGCATGAGGACGGCGCCCTCGGTGGTCAACACTGCCTCGCGCTGCGGCGGATTCAAGCCGGCGAGCAGCGGGTCCGCGCCGATTCCAGGGGCCGATTCGGCGGGGCTTGGGACATGCGACACGGCAGAACGTCTAGGGAACAACGGCCTTTCGCGCAAGGGCCCGCATCAAGTTTTGCGGAACCATTGAC
>CAXTOS010000085.1:0-10138 GCA_964245935.1 uncultured Novosphingobium sp. | reverse complement strand
GCGTGACCTTCGCCGACACCGGCGACGCCGCATTCATCACCACCAGCCGCGCCGTATCGGGGAAATGAATCTCCAGCGTGGCGGTAAACGGCAGGTGCGCCCGAAAATGGCGGAGCCATTCGAAGCCTGGCCTGCCGCGTTCGGTGACGCCGATCGGGTAATTGCCGACGGTGCTGCGATATTCGGCCTCGAAGCCGTAGCGGGTCGGCACCGGGCGATACGCGGGCACTTCGGCATTGCCGGGGTCGGCAAATGTCGCGGCATGGACGAAGGCGAAGTGCGCGACATCCAGAAAACCTTCCATCTGCCTGCCGGCAAAGCCGAAAATATCGATCGTCGGGCAGACGATCTGCTGAAAGCCGGCCTCGTCCCAATGCGGCATGTCGGGGATGACCGGTTCGCCCGCTGCCGGCCGCAGGCAGGTCCAGATCAGGCCGTAGCGCAGGACATGGGGGTAGGTCTTGAGCTGCAGGCGCGCCGGAATGTCGCGGTCCGGGTGGGCAGGAACATGGTTGCAACGGCCGCCCGCGCCAAAGCGCAGGCCATGATAAGCGCAGGTCACGCCGTCATCGCTGCCCCGGCCCAGGCTGAGCGGCACGCCGCGATGCGGGCAGATGTCGCGCGCGACGATCAGCCTGTCACCGGCCCGGTAGATGACCAGCGCCTCGTCGAGCAATTTGGCCGACAGCGGCTTTTCGCCGAGATCCCGCGCCAGCGCGACGGGATACCAGTGGCGCGCCAGGATCGCCCAGTCACCGCCGTCAAAGGTGCAGCCGCGCGGCAGTTCGGCATCGATGGACTCGGGCGGGTAGACGGGCGAGGTTGCCATGACTGCACATTCCTCCTGACTGCGCCGCCGGAATGGAGAATTTACGCTGCGCCTTCAAACGCAATGAACGGCACATGCCGTCGCAAAAATGAGCGCGGTCAGGCGGTGGTGAACACCACGCGCGTGTCGCCGGCGTCGCGCCAGACATCTGCCACCTCGGCCAGCGGCACGGGTGTGGCCGCCAGCCTCAGCTTTCCGGCAGCGCCAGCTTCGAACACGCCCGCGATCGCCGCCAGCAAACGCGGCAACGACACGCTGCCCAGGCCGCTGCCCATCAGCTCCAGCGCCGAAGACCGCAAGATCGCGCCGGGCAGGCGGATGTCGGCGCCGCTGGCCGTGCCGATCTGGACAAAGCGGATCGGCACGGCCTCGGCGCCGGATCGGGCAGCGGCAACCAGCAAATGCTCGGCGCTCGGCCCCCACAGATAATCGAGCACGATATCGACGCCTTGAGCGAATTCGATTGCAAACGCCGCTTCCAGCGCCGCACCATCATCGGTCAGCGCGATCGTCGCATCGGCGCCGAGACCGGCCAGAACAGCGCGGTTGCGCCCGGTCGCGATAATCCGGGCGGCGCCCATGTGCCGGGCGATCTGCACCGCCAACTGGCCCGAGGCGCCCGTCGCGCCATTGATCAGCACGGTTTCCCCGGGCGCGAAGCCTGCGCGCTCGGTCAGCGCCGCCCATGACGACATGCCGGGATTGGCGATGGCCGCTGCCGTCACGTAATCAAGCGCAGCGGGCAAGGCGAGGCAATGCGTGACCGCTGCAACGCTTTGCCCGGCCATGGCGCCGAACGGCGCGCGCGGCAGCATGAAATAGACCCTTCGGCCATCGTCCAGAGCGCCGGTACCGTCCACTCCGGCAACGAATGGAAAGCTGCCCGATGAACTGTAATGCGTGCCCGCGGCGCGAGCCCGCGTCAGCTGGCTCAATGCGCTGGCCTTCACCGCGACGCGCTGCTCGCCGGGGCCAGCCGCAGGTTCAGCGAAATCCCCGAACACCGGCGGCTGACCGGCGGCATGAATTATGGCCGCTTTCATTGGCCAAGTCCTCTCGCAATTATGTATCCATTGCGTTCAGGTGCCGGCCAGCCTGTTAATCATGGGGCAGCCATCTGGTCGCGCCGGTCATCTGCACATAAATAGTTGCCTGCCGAACATGGCTCACCGCACCAGGCACAAATCCCTGTCGCCCTCGCGGTGTCTTCCTGGTGCTTCAGTTCGCCCATCAGATTTGCGTAACCGCAAAACGGTTTCGCCAGCCAGTTCGGTATTTTCATTATCCACCCCCGCGATCCGCTCCGATCGCAGTTTATTCAATAGCAATGGCATCTCAAAAAGGAAAGACTTGCGAATGCCCTCGCCAGCGCATGAATGAGGCCAATTTTATTATCGGACCCGGCGGGTTCGTGCGATGTTGATGAAGGCCGAGCACATCGCGATCCGGCTTGCAGCTGACGGCAACCACCTTGGCGACATGCCCAGGCCACTGATTTTCTGGTAGCGGAGGAGGGACTCGAACCCCCGACACGCGGATTATGATTCCGCTGCTCTAACCAGCTGAGCTACTCCGCCACGTCGTTCCGGCGCAAAGCTTCGCCCGGTTCAGGGGGCGCTCTTAGAGGGGTGCATTCGGACGGTCAACCGCCCGGTCGCGGAATATCGCGACCGGGCGGAGGGTAGGACAAACAAAGCCCGGCCTAGTCAGGCGGCCTGGGTTTGCGCTGCCTTCAGCGCGTCCAGCAGCATCTCGGGCGCGGTTTCGCCGTAGGGGTCGCTGTCGATGCCTTCGTCATTGATGCCGGGCTCTTCGAACCAATGGGTGACGACGTTGTCATCGACAATCATCGCATAGCGCCAGCTGCGCAGGCCAAAGCCCAGGTGGCTCTTGTCGATCAGCATGCCCATGCGGCGCGTGAAATCGCCCGAGCCATCGGGCAACAGCTTCACATTCTTCAGCCCCAGATTCTTGCCCCATTGGTACATGACGAAGGCGTCATTCACCGAGATGCAATAGACTTCATCCACCCCGGCGGCGTGAAAGCTGTCGTACAGGCGCTCGTAATTGGGGCACTGCTCGTTGCTGCACGTCGGGGTAAAAGCGCCAGGCAGCGAGAAAATCGCCACTTTCTTGCCGGCAAATTCCTTGCGGACGTTAAAATCCTGCCAGCGAAACGGATTTGGCCCGTCGACGGTTTCGTCGCGGACGCGGGTCTTGAGCGTGACGTCGGGTAGGTTGCGGTCGATCATGCGATGCTCCTGTGCAAATTGGTGTGCCGACGTTACCGGGCGGCGGTCGATCGGTAAAACCGGATAAAATGGACAGCTTGATCGCCTGACCCTATCTATAATTAGCGCCTCACAATTCGCCGCGATCATGCCGAATGGCGAACCAGTGCGCCACATTGCGATTATGCTGCGCCAGCGTTGCAGCAAAAGCATGGCCTCCCGTACCGTCTGCAACCATATACAACGCGTCGGTATGTGCCGGATGCAGCACTGCCTCGATCGACGACTGGCCGGGATTGGTAATCGGCGCCCTGGGCAGGCCGGCCATGGCGTAGGTATTGTAATCGTTGACCGCCGCAATTTCCGATTGCCGGATTCGCCGGCCCAGCGGGCGTCCCGCAGTGATCGGATAGATGATCGTCGGATCGGCCTGCAACCGGATGCCCTGGCGCAGGCGATTTTCATAAAGCCCGGCCACCATCGGCCGTTCGGAGGGCTTGGCGGTCTCCTTCTCGACAATCGAGGCCAGGATCAGCGCCTGACGCGCTGTCTTGATGGGCAGCCCGGGCGCCCGCTGCGCCCATTGCCCGGTCAGCGTCGCCCGCATCGCCACCTGCATCCGGGCGAGCAGCGCGCCACGGGATTCGCCGCGCTTGAAATCGTAAGTCTGCGGCAGGACCGAGCCTTCCGCCGGCACCGCGATCGGCCCGGTCAACATGCTTTGCGCCAGCAGCCGGTCGCTGACCATCACCGCAGGCATGCCCTCGGGCACGGTGACGAACCGGCGCAGCGCCAGATCGCCGGTCAGAAGGGCAAATATTTCGGATTCGCTGGCACCGGGCGGCAACAGGAATTCGCCGGCCTTGATCGGCGCGCCCCCACGAAACAGCGGGAGCCGAAACAGCCGCGCCCGCAACCGAAACGCACGCGCAGAAACGATCACGCCGCTTTTTTGCAACTGCGCCGCCACGACGGGCAGCGTCGCGCCTGCCGGGACGGTGAAGTCGGTGGCGTGCTTCAGCGGCCCGCGACCATACCAGCCGCCGAAAATCGACCAGCCCAGCAGCAGCGCCAACAGCGCCAGCGCCGGCAGAAGGCGACCGCGCCGTTTCACGCCCCCGCCTTCACGGGCGAACTTTGGTCATCACCAGGCTGGCATTGGTCCCGCCAAAGCCGAAGCTGTTGTTAAGCACCGCACGTACTTCGCGCTTTTTGGCAACATGCGGCACCAGATCGACCCCGGTGCAGCTTTCGCTGGGATTGTCGAGATTCAGGGTCGGCGGCACGATCTGGTCGCGCAGCGCCAGAATGCAGAAAATTGCCTCGACCGCGCCGGCCCCGCCAAGCAGATGGCCGATCGCACTTTTGGTGCTGCTCATCGATACGCCGCCGATCGCCTCGCCGAACAGGCGGCGCACCGCGCCCAGTTCCACTTCGTCGGCCATTGTCGAAGTACCATGGGCGTTGATATAGTCGATGTCGGCCGGGACCATTCCGGCCTTCTTCAGCGCCATCTGCATCGAGCGGAACGCGCCCGAGCCTTCGGGCTGCGGCGCGGTGACGTGGTAGGCATCGCCCGACAAGCCATAACCGATCACTTCGGCGTAGATTTTTGCGCCGCGCGCCTTGGCATGCTCATATTCCTCCAGCACGACCACGCCTGCGCCCTCACCCATGACAAAGCCGTCGCGGCCCTGGTCGTAAGGGCGGCTGGCCTTTTCGGGTGTGTCGTTATAAGCGATTGACAGCGCCCGCGCCTGCGCGAAACCGGCGATGCCGATCGGGCAGATCGTGCCCTCGGCGCCGCCCGCCAGCATGATGTCGGCATCGTCGTCGCGGATCATCCGCGCCGCATCGCCAATCGAATGCGCGCCGGTGGAACACGCCGTGACCACCGCATGGTTCGGGCCCATCAGGCCATATTTGATCGAAACCTGTCCTGAGATCAGGTTGATCAGCCGGCCATGAACGAAATGCGGACTGACCCGCGACGGGCCTTTTTCGGCCAACAACAGCGATTCGCTTTCGATGCCCGGCAAGCCGCCAATGCCCGAACCGATCGAGCAACCCGCGCGAAACCGCAATTCCTCGGGCATGTCCAGCAGCCCGGCATCCTCAATCGCCTGGCCCGCTGCATCGATGCCGTAAATGATGAAGGGATCGACCTGGCGCTGCACCTTGTGATCGACGCGCTTGTTGGGATCGAAACCATACGGATGGTCGGCCGGCTTGACCTCGCAGGCGATCCGGCATTTCTGGTCCGACGCGTCAAAGCGGGTGATCGGCCCCGCGCCCGATTTGCCAGCGAGGATATTGGCCCAGACGGTTTCGACATCACAGCCCAGCGGCGTGACAAGGCCTAGTCCGGTTACAACCACTCGACGCATTTTGCTCAACTCCGAAATGGATCAACAGGCCCAACCCGTTGTCACGAGTGAGCCTGTTGATGGTCCGAGTATCAGGATCGCCGGATAATCGGCCAGATAATCGGGAAGGCCAAGGCGAAAGCGGTCAGCCCTTGTGTTCGTCGATATATTTGATCGCATCGGAAACCGTGGCGATCTTTTCGGCGGCATCGTCGGGAATCTCGACGCCAAACTCTTCCTCGAACGCCATCACCAATTCGACGATGTCCAGGCTGTCTGCACCCAGATCGTCGATGAAGCTGGCATCTTCGGTAACCTTGTCGGCTTCTACGCCGAGATGTTCGACTACGATCTTCTTAACGCGATCGGCGGTGTCGCTCATGGAAATCCCCTCAGGTGAACGGCGGATGAAAATTCGATTTTCGCCGTAATGCGCGTGTGCGGGTATGGCAAGCGTCTCGCGCCGGGCTATGCGGCAAAACGGCCTGTACGCTGTCTCAATTGGTCTTTTGCGGCTCGACCACCCGGATATTGAGCTCGCGCAATTGCCGGGACTCGGCCGGGGACGGCGCGCCCATCAGCAGATCCTCGGCGCGCTGGTTCATCGGGAACAGGGTAATTTCGCGCAGGTTCTGCGCGCCGCACAGCAGCATGACGATGCGATCGACCCCGGCGGCCATGCCGCCATGCGGCGGCGCGCCATACTGGAACGCACGGTAAAGTCCGCCGAAGCGTTCTTCCACATCGGCCTGCGACAGCCCGACCAGCGCGAACGCCTTGACCATCAGCTCGGGCGACTGGTTGCGGATCGAGCCCGAGGCGATCTCGTAGCCGTTGCAGACCAGATCATATTGATAGGCGTTGATCGTCAGGGAATCCTGCGTTTCCAGCGCCTCCAGCCCGCCTTGCGGCATCGAGAAGGGATTGTGAGCGAATTCGACCTGCTTGGTGTCCTCGTTCCATTCGTAGAACGGGAAATCGACGATCCAGGCCAGCGCAAAGCTGTCCTGGTCGATCAACCCCAGTTGCTCGGCAACGCGCGTGCGCGCGGCGCCGGCCAGCTTTGCAGCTTGCGCAGGTTTGCCGGCCGCGAAGAACAGCCCGTCGTCCGGCCCCAGCTCCAGCTCGGCATAGATTTCCGCCATGCGTTCCGGCCCGTGATTCTTGGCGATCGGCCCGCCGAACTCGCCTGCCTTGCGGGTGACATACCCAAGCCCGGCATGGCCCTCGCTGCGTGCCCAGTCGTTCATGTCGTCGAAGAACTTGCGGCTCTTGTCGGTGGTGCCTGGCGACGGAATCGCGCGGACCACGCCGCCGCCGCCCACGATTTTCTCGAACAGGCCAAAGCCGCTTTGCGTGAAATGCGCCGAGACATCGCTGATCTCCAGCGGGTTGCGCAGATCGGGCTTGTCCGTCCCATATTTCAGCATCGCTTTAGCGTGGGCGATGCGCGGAAATGTGCCCGCCGGGGTAACTTTCCTGCCTTCCGCAAAATTCTCGAAAATCCCCGCGATCACCGGCTCCATCGTCTCCCAGACTTCCTCCTGGGTGACGAAGCTCATCTCCAGGTCGAGCTGGTAGAATTCGCCCGGCAGCCGGTCGGCGCGCGGGTCTTCATCGCGGAAACACGGCGCAATCTGGAAATAGCGGTCGAAGCCCGCGACCATCAACAGCTGCTTGTACTGCTGCGGTGCCTGCGGCAGCGCATAGAATTTGCCGGCATGAATGCGGCTCGGCACCAGGAAATCGCGCGCGCCCTCGGGGCTGCTGGCGGTCAGGATCGGCGTCGAATATTCGGTGAAACCGCTGGCCTCCATGCGCCTGCGCATGTCGGAAATGATCTTCGTGCGCTTGACGATGTTGGCATGCAGCGTTTCGCGGCGCAGGTCGAGAAAGCGATAGCGCAGGCGGATGTCCTCCGGATATTCCTGCTCGCCCGCCACCGGCATGGGCAGTTCCTCGGCGCGGCTCAGCACCGTGGCGCCGCGCGCATAGACCTCGATCGCGCCGGTCGGCAAATGCGGGTTCACCGTCGCCTCGGCGCGCGCCTTGGCCAGGCCGTCGATGGTCACCACGCTTTCCACCCGCGCGCCGTCCAGGATCGCCAGCGCCGGGCTGTCGCTGTCGGCCACGATCTGGGTGATGCCGTAATGATCGCGCAGATCGACGAACAGCACCCCGCCATGATCGCGCTTGCGATGCACCCAGCCCGACAGCCGCACCGTCTGGCCGACCGCCTCGCGCGTCAACGCCCCGCAGCTATGCGTGCGATAGAGGTGCATCGCGGGAGTGGTCATCGAAACTCTTTCCAATCGGCCTGCGTTCGGGCAGGGAAGATTTGGCGGGCAGGGAAGCTGGGCGGCTAACAGGCGATAGCCGCCCTTTTGTCAAGCCGCGGTCCTGTATGGGGCCACTCATGGGCCTTGTTGCAGGGCCGGAACCTGGTCGTCGCACCGGCCGCAAATTGGGGGTTGCCGCTCGGTCAAAATCCGCGCCGGCAAACACAGAACAGAAAATGCCGATGAAAATCCATCCGCTGGTTACCACCACCCAGGCGCTGACCGAGCTATGCGCCCGGCTGGCCCAATCCGACTACGTCTGCGTCGATACCGAGTTCATGCGCGAGAATACCTATTGGCCCGAACTGTGCCTGATCCAGATCGCCGACACGCACGAAGCCGCCGCGATCGATCCCAAGGCGCCGGGGCTGGACATGACCCCGCTGCTGAACCTGATGGTCGATAACGAGGACGTCCTGAAGATTTTTCATGCCGGCGGGCAGGATGTCGAAATCATCTACAATCTGACCGGGCGCACCCCGCATCCGATCTTCGATACCCAGATCGCAATGATGGCGATCAGCCAGTCCGAACAGATCGGCTATTCCAACCTGGTCGAAAGCTGGCTGGGCACCGCCGTGGACAAGGGCGCGCGTTTCACCGACTGGTCGCGGCGCCCTCTGACCGAGCGCCAGATCGAATATGCGATCGGCGACGTGACGTTTCTGTCGAAGATTTTCTCAAAAATTCTCGGCCGCCTGCGCAAGACCGGGCGCGGCGAGTGGTTGAACGCCGAAATGGAAAAACTCGCCGACCCCGCCAATTACCGCAGCGATCCGCAAACCGCCTGGCTGAAGATCAAGGCCGCCGGGCGCAACCCCGCCGTGCTGGGCCGGCTGCGCGCCATCGCCGCCTGGCGCGAGATGGAAGCGCGCGACAAGAACATCCCGCGCGGGCGCATCGTGCGCGATGAAACGCTGGCCGACATCGCCGGCCATCCGCCCAGGACCCAGGCCGACCTGGCCAAGGTACGCGGGCTGTCCGCCGGGTGGAAGGATAACGAGATCGGGCGGCGGTTGATGCAGGTGCTGGCCAGCGCCCAGCCGCTGACCGAAGACGAACTGCCGCCCAAGGCCGTGCGTGGCGCTCCACTGGGCAAGGAAGGCGCGCTGGTCGCCGACCTGCTCAAGCTGCTGCTGAAAATCCGCAGCCGCGAAATCGATGTCGCCTCGCGATTGCTTGCGCGCAGCGACGAGCTGGAACTGCTGGCCGCGGGCGTGCGCAAGAACCTGGCCATGCTGGAAGGCTGGCGCTTCGAGCAATTCGGGCGGGAAGCGCTCGAACTGGTCGAGGGCAAGCTGGCCTTCGCCGTGGTCCGGGGCAAGCTGCGCATGACCCATATCGACGACATGCACGACGCCATGCTGGAAAAGACCGACCCGATCCCCGCCGCCGCCAACGAGGATGACGACGACGACATGCCCCACTTTGCAGAGGAGCCGGAAACCGAACTCGAATGACGGTCCACCAGCCCACCCTGAAACAATTGCAATATCTGGTCACGCTGCACGAACACGGCCATTTCGGCCGCGCCGCCGATGCCTGCTTCGTCTCCCAATCCACGCTCTCGGCGGGCCTGCGCGACCTTGAAACGCTGCTCGGCGTGGTGCTGGTCGAACGCACCAAGCGCGCGGTGCGCTTCACGCCCCTGGGCAACGCCGTGGTCGCCAAGGCGCACCGCATCCTGCGCGAGGCCGAGGAACTCTCCGACCTCGTGCAGTCCAGCGGCCAGCCGCTCACCGGCGAAGTCCGCATGAGCGTCATCCCGACCATCGCGCCCTTCCTGCTCCCGCGCATGCTCCCCCGCCTGCGCCGCGAACGCCCGCTGCTCAAACTGTTCCTGCGCGAGGAACCCAGCGCCGCCGCCATGGAATCCCTCCACCACGGCCGCGCCGACTGCGTATTGCTGGCGCTGCCCTACCCCACCGGCGAAGTCGAAAAGGAGGTCATCGAACTCGACGCCTTGTTCGTGGCCTTCCCCAAGGACGATCCCCGCGACCCCCCGGCCGAAATCCCGCCCTCGCTGATCGACGAAACCCGGTTGCTGTTATTGGAAGACGGCCACTGCCTACGCGACCACGTCCTGGCCGCCTGCAACCGCCCGGAACTGCGCGCGAGCGCGACCATGATCGGCACCTCGCTGCACACGCTGGTACAAATGGTGGATAATGGGCTGGGGTTGACCATGCTGCCCGAAATGGCGATCGACGCCGGGATATTGGCAGGAACCAATGTCGTTGCGCGGCCGCTGCAATCGGACAACGCCAATCGCGAGATTACCCTGGTCTGGCGGAAGAACTCGCCGCGGACGGAGGAATTTCGGTTGCTGGCCGAAGAGTTGCGGGCGGGTTAAACCGCCACTCAACCAGGTAC
>CAXTOS010000084.1:0-10475 GCA_964245935.1 uncultured Novosphingobium sp. | reverse complement strand
ATAGCGTAGCTCGACATAGCCGGTCAGCGGGAAGTCCTTGCGGCACGGGTGCCCCTCGAAGCCGTAGTCGGTCAGGATGCGGCGCAGGTCGGGATTGCCGGCGAAAATCACGCCGTACATGTCGAACACTTCGCGTTCCAGCCAGCCGGCGACCGGCCACAGCGTGGTGACAGTGGGCACCGGGGTCGATTCCGCTGCACAGACCTTCACCATGATCCGATGGTTTTTGGTGACCGAGAGCAGCATATAAACGACTTCGAACCGCTCGGCCCGGTCGGGATAATCCACCCCGGCAATTTCCATCAGCTGCTGGTAATCATGCTCGTCACGCAGCAGGCGCAGCACGTCCTCGATCGCGTCACGCGCCACGGTCAGCACGATTTCGCCGTGTTCTTCCTTATGAGCAATGACATGCGCGCCCAGTGCCGTCGCCAGCGTGTCGCGCACGCCGTCGTTCGAGGCGATCTTCGGCGCGGAGTGAAGGACAGCCATCAACGCTCGCTCACCGCTCGAGCGTGCCGACGCGGCGGATCTTGCGCTGCAATTGCATCACGCCATACAGCAATGCCTCGGCCGTGGGCGGGCAGCCCGGGACATAGATGTCGACCGGGACAATGCGATCACAGCCGCGCACCACCGAATAGGAATAATGATAATAGCCGCCGCCATTGGCGCAACTGCCCATCGAGATTACATATTTCGGGTCCGACATCTGGTCGTAGACCTTGCGCAGCGCCGGGGCCATCTTGTTGCACAGCGTGCCGGCCACGATCATCACGTCGCTCTGGCGCGGCGAAGCGCGCGGCGCGACGCCGAACCGTTCCATGTCGTAGCGCGGCATGTTGACGTGGATCATCTCGACCGCGCAGCAGGCCAGGCCAAAGGTCATCCACCACAGCGAGCCGGTGCGGGCCCATTGAAACAGGTCTTCGGTGCTGGCGACCAGGAAGCCCTTGTCGGCGACCTGCGCATTGAGGTCGTTGAAAAAGCTCTGGTCCGGCGGCGCCACCGCCGTTCCGGCAGCAGGGGACAGCGTGTTCATTCCCAGTCCAACGCTCCCTTTTTCCAAGCGTAGATATAGCCGACAATCAGTTCGCCCAGGAACACCATCATCGTCGCCCAGCCGGCCCAGCCGGTCTGTTTCAGACTGACCGCCCAGGGAAACAGGAAGGCCGCCTCCAGATCGAAGATGATGAACAGGATCGCGACCAGATAGAATCGTACATCGAACTGGCTGCGCGGGTCTTCGAATGCGGGGAAGCCGCACTCATATTCGGACAGCTTGGCGTCGCTGGGATTATACGTACCGGTCAAATGCGCCACGCCCATCGGCAGGAACACGAAGGCCGTGGACAATGCCAGGGCGATCCCCAGGAAAATCAGAATGGGCAGATATTGCGAAAGATCGACCAATTTGTGTCTCTCAGCGAAGCGGACCCGGATACCGATCAGGGCGCCGATTCAGCAGCGCCAGCGACTTCATCCGGCCCTAGTGCCCCCTGCTGCGCTGCGCAAGTGGGCTGCCCGAGGATTTCACGGCCCGGACGGCAAACCACAGAATTTTATATCGGCACGCCAGGGTTTCGTGGTCGTGGCGGGCATTTATCGGCATATCCCGGCCCCCTGGCGTGCCCATACGCTGGCGCGCTGCCGGGCCAAATGCCTGATTGCTCTCGCCGCAGTGCAGCATTAAGGCACGATTCGATCTGATTCCCTATCATCCGCGATTTTCATAAAAAAGGCACTTCGGTCATGGCCCAGTTTTCTGCATCCGATCCGATTGTGGTCCTGTCCTATGCCCGCACGCCGATGGGCGGTCTGGCCGGCGTGCTGTCGGAAGCTTCGGCGACCGATCTCGGCGCGACGGCGGTAAAGGCGGCGGTCGAGCGCGCCGGGGTCTCGGGCAGCGACATCGAACGCATCTACATGGGCTGCGTGCTGCCGGCCGGTCTCGGCCAGGCCCCTGCCCGCCAGGCTGCGCTCAAGGCCGGGCTGCCGCAATCGGTGCAGGCCACCACGGTCAACAAGGTCTGCGGCTCGGGCATGCAGACAATCATCATGGGTGCCGAGGCACTGGCCAGCGGTTCGATCGACATCGCCGTGGCCGGCGGCATGGAAAGCATGTCGGGCGCGCCCTATCTGCTGAAAAAACATCGCAGCGGCGCCCGCGCCGGGCATGACACCGCGTATGACCACATGTTCCTTGACGGGCTGGAAGACGCTTACGCCGGTGGGTCGATGGGCTCTTTCGCCCAGACCGTCGCCGATGAGTATCAGCTGACCCGCGCCGCGCAGGATGAATTTGCGATCGAGTCGCTGCGCCGCGCGCAGTCGGCGATCGCCAGCGGCGCGTTCAAGGGCGAGATCACCCCGGTCACCGTCAAGACCCGCGGCGGCGATGTCATCGTCGACACCGACGAAGCGCCCGGCAAGGGCCGCCCCGACAAGATTCCGACGCTGAAGGCGGCCTTCACCAAGGACGGCACGATCACCGCCGCCTCGTCCTCGTCCATCTCGGACGGTGCCGCCGCCGTCGTACTGACCCGCCAGAGCGTTGCCGACGCCAAGGGGCTCACCCCGGTCGCGCGCATCGTCGCGGTCGCCGCGCATGCCCAGGAACCTGGTCGCTTCACCACCGCGCCGATCCCCGCGATCACCAGGCTGCTGGACAAGGCCGGCTGGAAGCTGGCAGATGTCGATCTGTTCGAAATCAACGAGGCCTTCGCCTGCGTCGCGATGTTTGCCATGCGCGACCTGGGGATTCCGCATGACAAGGTCAACGTCCACGGCGGCGCCACCGCGCTGGGCCATCCGATCGGCGCCTCGGGCACCCGCATCATCGCCACGCTGATCGCCGCGCTCAAGACGCAGGGCAAGACGAAAGGCGTGGCTTCGCTGTGCATCGGCGGAGGCGAAGCGACGGCGATCGCCCTGGAACTGATCTGACCCTTCTTCGCCCCTCTCGCCTGCGGGAGGGGGCGGGGGCGGGCACTTCTTCTTCCTGTTGACCCCTGCCGCTAACGGGGGGCTCAAGGCAGGCTGGCACCCCACAATGCATCCTGCCGGACATAGCCCATCCGGCCATTGACCGTGAACCGGCACCAGCTTGAGGCGCAATCGCCCAGCTTGCCCAGCACGCCGGGCGCCAGCCGCCACAGCAATCGCGAGCTGCCGTCGGCCACTTCATGCATTTCGGCGGTATCCTTGCCGGTCACCAGGCCGTCGTGGCCGATCACCAGCATATTGACCATGATCCAGCCCCGTGCGCCCTCGGGATCCTCGACCAGCCGCCAGTTCTGCATGATCCTCAGCACTTTGAGCGGCAAATGCTGGCGGTGATAAATCCAGTTGATCCGGTAATCCTCGCCCGGCCCGACGCGCATATAGACCTCGCTGGCCTTGAGCGACGCCCAGTACGGTACCTGCCTGAGATTGGACGCGGCGCCCGCCGGCCGGGCGGCAGCCACCAGCGCCAGCGCCAAACCTGCAAACAGCTTCATTCCGCGTCGTTTCACCATCGCCGATCCATAGGCCTTTCACGCCGTATCCATCAAGACGGCTTGACCCGTTCGCCAAGCTGGGCAAACGCTGCGCCACATGACACCGCTGCCCGACGCTCCATCTGCGCACCGCTTTCCCGGCAAGCCGCGGGTGATCGTCACCCGCCGGCTGATGCCTGCGGTCGAGGCGCGGATGCGCGATCTGTTCGACGTGCGGCTGAATCCGGACGACCGATCGCTCGATCGCGCAGAACTGGTCGCGGCCATGCGCGAGGCCGATGTGCTGGTGCCTACCGTCACCGACCGGATCGACGCCGGCATGTTCGTTGAAGCGCTGGACGGCCAGACCCGGCCCGGGCAGTTGCCGCCAAGGCTCGCGCTGATCGCCAGTTTCGGCATGGGCACCGATCACCTCGACCTGGACGCGGCGCGCGCCCGCAGGATCGTGGTCACCAATACCCCCGGCGTGTTCACGGACGATACCGCCGACCTGACCATGGCGCTGATCATCGCGGCGCCGCGCCGGCTGGCTTCGGCGTCACGCTCGGTGCTTAACGGCCAGTGGCCCGGCTGGGGCCCTTGCGTGAACCTGGGCCACAAGCTGGGCGGCAAACGGCTGGCGATCATCGGCATGGGCCGCATCGGCCAGGCCGTGGCGCACCGCGCCCGCGCCTTCGGGCTGGAGGTGGTCTATCACAACCGCCACCGGCTGCCCGCCGCACTGGAAAACATGCTGGGGGCACGGTTCGAACCCGATCTTGACGCGATGATCGCCGCGGCCGACATCCTCGCGCTGCATTGCCCCGGCGGCGCCGATACCAGGGGCATCCTCAGCGCTGCCCGCATCGCCAGCCTGAAACCCGAGGCCTATGTCATCAACACCGCGCGCGGCGATCTGATCGACGAGGAGGCGCTGATTGACGCGCTGAAAGCCGGGCGCATCGGCGGTGCCGGGCTGGACGTGTTCACGAACGAACCAGCCATCGATCCGCGCTTTCTTACGCTGCCCAATGTCGTGGTGATGCCGCACCTGGGCAGCGGCACGATGGAAGGCCGTGAAACCGCCGGGCTGAAGGTGGTCGCCAATATCCGCGCCTGGGCGGATGGCCACCGTCCGCCGGACCAGGTATTGCCCACCAGGAGGTAAAGCACTTTTTGCCCCCCTCCCCTCCAGGGGAGGGGCTGGGGGTGGGGCCTCGCAAACAAGCGCGGGTGGGGCCTCGCAAACAAGCGCGGGTGGGGCCTCGCAAACAAGTGAGACGTTATATCTGGGTGATAAGCCCCACCCCAACCCCTCCCCTGAAGGGGAGGGGCTTAAGCCAATCGTTAATCGCCGGTCAAAATCCGGTCCACCAGTTGCTTCACGCTCGGCGTGAAGTTGTTGGAATAAAACGGATCCTGCTTGAAACGATAGGCTGCATGGCCCGCGAACATCAGGTTCTTGTCGAGATCGCCGCCATGGGCGATGTCCTGCAACGTCTTCTGGATGCAGAAACTGCGCGGGTCGGCCAGTCGCCCGGTGGTGTAGTCATCATGGTCTTTCCATGACGAAAAGCCGCAATGCGACAAGCAGCCCATGCAATCGGACTGGTCCTTGCGGATCGTTTCCCGGTCTTCGGGGGTGATGAACACCACCGTGTCGTCGGGGGTGCGCAGCGCCTGGGTAAAGCCTTGGCCGGACCAGCCGCGCGCGCGGTCGCGATCCTTGGGGGTGACCCAGAAATTCCGGCCCCGCACGCCCACGTCCAGCTGGACGGTATGTTCGCCCGCCTCGACGCGCGAATAGGGAATCTGGCGTTCGGAGCGGGCTTCCAGTTCGCGCAGGAACGGGTTGTGCACGGCAGACGAATAAAATCCCGTCGGCGAAAAGCGATGCAGCAATATATCGCCGGGATCCAGCGTGCGCAGATGTTCCTTCCAGCCGATCGGGATCGGGCTTTCCTCGGTCAGCAGCGGACGTGTGCCGAATTGAAAGGCGATCTGGCCCAGTTCCGGATTGTCGATCCAATAGTCCCACTCGCGCAGGAACCAGACCCCGCCGGCCATGACGATCGGCACCTTGTCGGACAGGCCTTCGGCGCGCATGGTGTCGCGCAGCGCCTTGACGCGCGGATAGGGGTCTTCGGGCTTGAGCGGGTCTTCGGCATTGGACAAGCCGTTGTGCCCGCCCGCCAGCCACGGGTCTTCATAAACCACCGCGCCCATCAGGTCGGAAACCTTGTGATAGGCCCGTTTCCACAAGGCGCGAAAGGCGCGTCCCGAACTGACGATCGGCAGGTAATTGACGTTGAAGCGCGCCGCGATCTCGGACAGCTTGTACGGCATGCCCGCGCCGCAGGTCACCCCCGACACCAGCCCGCGAGTCTTTTCGAGCACCCCTTCCAGCACTTGCTGCGCGCCGCCCATTTCCCACAGCACATTGATGTTGATCGCACCCTTGCCATTGGAAATGTCGAAAGCGCGCTTTACCTGTTCCACCGCGCCGTCGATGGCGTAGCGGATCAATTGTTCATGGCGGTCGTGCCGGGTCAGCGCCTCATAGATCTGCGGAATGATCTTGCCGGTAGGATCGTACGAGTCGGCGTTGACCGCACTGACCGTGCCGATCCCGCCGGCCGCCGCCCAGGCGCCCGAACTGGCATGATTGGTGGCCGCGACACCCTTGCCGCCCTCGACCAGCGGCCAAACTTCACGTCCGGCATAAACAATGGGATCTAACCCCTTGAAACTCATATATCCCAGCTTTCGTTTGGCGCCGTTGCCGCCATCATGCCCTGCGAATAATCACGGTCCCGCGCGACTATGGCATGGCTTGATATCTGGTGGATTCGGGCGTTCACCGATCGCCTCGAATTGCGCAAAATACCCTGTCAATTCCGGTTTACGGACAAATTGGGTCAAGCGGAAGCCCACTGCGGCAAATTCGCAGAACAATTGTGCCGGCGGAATGCCATGCAGGGCGGTCGGCAGATCGACATCGACAACGATTACCCGACCATGCGGGCGCAGCGCCGGGCGCAGGTGCCACAGAAAAGCATAGGGCTCGCCGACTTCGTCATACATGTGAACCATGAATATCCGGTCGAAACTGGCTGGCGGCAGACGGGCATCGGCTTCGTCGCCCTGTTCGATCGAGACATTGTCGAGTCGCTCGCGCTGGACCCGGTCGCCCAGCCGGGTGAGCGCGGCACCGTCGATATCCTCGGCGAGCACGCGCCCCTTGCGCCCGACACGCGGAGCCAGCCGCACGGTGTAATAGCCCGCCCCCGCGCCAATATCGGCCACGGTCATGCCTTCGCGCAGGTCGGCCAGCTTCATCACCGTGGCCGCTTCGTTGACCCGGTCGCGGCCTGCCTCGGTCGTCGCATTATCTCCGGATATGGCGGACTCGGGACGGTCGGCACGAGGAAAACCACGCGCGGCGGCGGTGCGCCCGGCTTCGCCATCGTGCTGCTGGCACGCGCCCAGCAAAACCGACAGCGCGCCGGCAACCACCGCGCGTCTCAATCGACATCCTCCACGGTCACCTTCTCGCCCGTCACGCGCTGCGACAGCGCCGCCGCCATGAACGGATCGATATCACCGTCCAGCACATCGTCGGGCGCGGTCGAAGTGACGCCGGTGCGCAGATCCTTCACCAGCTGATAAGGCTGCAACACGTAGGAGCGGATCTGGTGGCCCCAGCCGATTTCGGTCTTGGCGGAATATTCGCCCAGCGCGGTGACTTCGCGCCGCGCCAGTTCGGCCTCGTACATCCGCGCCTTCAGCATGTTCATCGCCGTCGCGCGGTTCTTGTGCTGGCTGCGATCGCTTTGGCTGGCAACGATGATCCCGGTCGGCACATGGGTGATGCGTACCGCCGAATCGGTGGTGTTGACGTGCTGGCCACCCGCCCCCGAGGCGCGATAGGTATCGATCTTGAGGTCGCTTTCCTTGATATCGATCTCGATATTGTCGTCGACCACCGGATAGACCCAGATCGAGCTGAAGCTGGTATGGCGCCGCGCCGAGCTGTCATAGGGGCTGATGCGAACCAGCCGGTGGACGCCGCTTTCGGTCTTGGCGTAACCATAGGCGTTTTCGCCCTTGATCAGCAGCGTGCAGCTCTTGATTCCGGCCTGCTCGCCCGAATGATAGTCGACCAGTTCGACCTTGTAGCCGTGGCGTTCGGCCCAGCGCGAATACATCCGCTGGAGCATTTCGGCCCAGTCCTGGCTTTCGGTGCCCCCTGCTCCGGCATGGACTTCCAGATAGGCGTCGTTGGCATCGGCCTCGCCCGCCAGCAGCGCCTGCACCTTGTCGGCGTCGGCGCGCCTGGCCAGCGCCGCTAGCGAGGCCAGGCCTTCCTGCACCGTGTCATCGTCATCCTCGGCCTCGCCCAGTTCGACGAATTCAATCGCATCGGCCATTTCCTGGCCGATCTGGGTGACCGTGCCGATGCTCGCCTCCAGCCGCCGCCGTTCGCGCATGACCGCTTCGGCGTCCCTGGGGTTATCCCACAGCCGGGGATCCTCGACCCGCGCGTTCAGCTCGTCAAAGCGGCGTAGCGCACGGTCCCAGTCCAGGAACTTGCGGACCAGCGCCAGCGCCGCTTCGATACGGTCGATATAAGCCTGCCCCTCGGCACGCATGGCGAAACTCTCCACATAGGTGAGGGACGCCCGTTAGCCGGATTGGCTGCAAAGTAAAGGGAAGGTGGCCGCCTGGCTCCCCACCCGGTTGCGGGCGGGTAGCCAGGATCAATGTGCGGGCAACGCCTGCACCGCCGCCAGGGTCAGCTTGACGTGGTCGTGCCAGTCCATAGCGGAATGGACGAAGCTGATGTTACCATTCCGGGCAACGACATAAGAGGTGCGGCTGGTGATATTCGGGCCAATGCCGGCCACTTTCAAAAAGGCTACATGATAGGCCTTGACGATCGCCGGGGTCGCCATCGCCACCGGGAACTTGCTCTGGCATTCGCTGGTCGAAAAGCGCTTCAGCGTGGGCAGGTCGTCGGCGGACATGCCCATTACCGTGGCGCCAGCCTTGTGGAAATCATCGATGGCGGCGGCAAAGGCATGCGCTTCCATGGTGCAGCCGGGCGTGAACGCCTTGGGATAGAAATATAGGACCACCGGCCCCTTTTTCAGCGCCTCGCTGAGCCGGAACGGGAAGTCATTGCCGCCCATCGCCGCTTGCGTGGCGAAATCGGGTGCCGCGGTGCCCGGCGCCAGTTGCGCGTGCGCGGTGGTGGAGAGCGATACGGCGGCAAGTGCGGCAACAGCAAGGCTGCGAGCGAACAGGGAGGTTTGTTTCATGGTGACCACCGTAACCACCTTTATGGCGTCGGTCCAGCCGTCTTGCGCCGCATCAATACACCCCGCCCTGCTGCGCGGCGAAGTCCTGCGGCAAGGCTGGCTCCACGCCAGGCGCGGCAGCCGGCCCGGCGGGCGAACGTGCCGCAAACCCGCGCCGGATCGCGTCCAGCAAATCCTCGCGCTTGGCGGCGAGCTGGCTTTCGCGGCTTGGGCGTTGCGGCTCGGTGGCCGGCTTGAACGCCTCCCAGATGATCGACGCCTTGGCATCGTCGCTCGGCGTGCCGCCGAACACGCGCTGGCCGCTGACCCGGTCGATCTTGACCATGCGCACACCGGCGGGTGCCAGGAACGGGTCGTGATCCCACTTGCCCAGCGATTCCTGCACGAATTGCCTGAACATCGGCACCGCGTAGGTCGCGCCCTGGACATAGCCGCCGAGCGGACGCGGATGATCGTAGCCGAGATAGACCCCGCCGATGATCTTGGCCGAACCGCCCACGAACCACACATTGGTCGGGCCCGAGGTCGTGCCGGTCTTGCCGAACAGCGGCAGGCCCAGATCGTGCAGCGCAGCGCCGGTGCCGCGGATGATCACCCCTTCGAGCATGTGGACGACCTGATAGGCGGTGCGGGGATCCATCACCTGGCTGCCGCGCGGCGACAGGCGCGGCATCGGCTTGCCGTCCCACTGCGCCATGTTGCAACCATCGCAGTGCCGCTGATCGGCGCGCCAGATCACCTTGCCGCTGCGATCCTGGACATAGTCGATCGGCGAGGCATCGTACTGCACCCCGCTATTGGCCAGCGTCGAATAGGCATTGACCATCTGGCCGACCGTTGTTTCGCCCGCGCCCAGCGCAAACGACAGATAGGGCTGATAATCGCCGATACCAAGCCGGCTGAAATTGTGCACGACCTTGGGCATGCCGGTATCGTTAGCGATGTGCACGGTCATCAGATTACGCGACTGCTCCAGCCCCCAGCGCATGGTATGCGATCCGCCGCCGCCTTCGTCACCGAAGTTCTTGAAGCATTTCTGCCCCAGCGCGGCGCCCTGGAACACGCAGAACGGCTCGTCGGGGACCATCGTCGCCGGCGTCATGCCATAATCCAGCGCGGTGGCGTAGACGAAGGGCTTGATCGTCGAGCCGGGCTGGCGCTCGGCTTGCGTAGCGCGGTTGAACGAATCGAGCCCGGCATCGAAGCCGCCCTGCATCGCCAGCACGCGTCCGCTGAACGGTTCCTCGACGATCATCCCGCCCGACACGCCCGGGATCGTGCGCAAGCTCCAGCCTTCCCCGGATGGCGCCGCGGCGACCACGTCTCCCGCCCGCAACGGATCGGGCAAGCCGGTCAGCGGCCCGGTCGAGCCATCGGGAAACCCGATGGTGGCCGACGAGCCGCTGCGGTGCAGCACCAGCCCGACCCGCCAGTCCTTGTAAGCCACGGTCTTGTTCAAGGACAGCAGCTGGCTTTGCCATGTGTCCTGATCGACATCGACGTGCGCGATCGGCCCCGGCCAGCCCTTGCCCGAAGAATAGCGGATCAGCCCGCCGCGCAAGGCATCGAGGCTGGCTTTCTGCAACGTGGGATCCAGCGAGGTGCGGACCCATAGCCCGCCGGCATAGACGCTGTTCCTGCCGTCATCGGCGTTTTCGCCATATTGATCGATCAG
>CAXTOS010000083.1:0-11066 GCA_964245935.1 uncultured Novosphingobium sp. | reverse complement strand
CAGGTGTGGGTGCGATCGACCCCGTCGACCACCCGGCGATGCGTGCTGTCGGCATCGATGCCGTTTCGCCAGTGGTGCAATGTGCTCATGAATACGCCTGGATGCGAGCCAAAGCCTTCCGCCACATCGATTTCGCCATTCATCGGCGAGCCATCATAAGGCGTCCGCATCCATAGCGCTGGCCAGAAACCCCTGCCGCGGGGCAAGCGCGCAACGAACTCGACGCAGCCGTAGCGCATCGGTTCGCGGCTGAATATCCGGCTGCCGGTAAAGCCATTGCCGGCCCTGCGGCTCATGAGGTGCAACATCCCGCCGCCGGTCTGGACGTTGGCCCTGGTGTCGCCGTCGATGGAACCATCCGGGTATGGCGCCGACGGCGTTTTCATCGGCCTTTGGAAAACGGTCCACTCCGGGCCGGCCCCGTGATCGAAGCCATCAACCCTGGCGCCGTCTGCCGCACAATAGCTGTAAGGCGATGGTGGCGTCCGGGCCGCGGCATGGCTGGGCACAATGGCGGCAACGACCAGCATGCATGCCGTCAAAAAGCTGCCGGATCGTATCTTGTGCATCCATCGCTCCAAAACGGGCTCAATGCGCGGCCCGCTACACGCAAGGGCAGTTGATTCGAGCCGCACCTTAACTCCCCTCACGCCTGCGGGAGGGGTTGGTGGGCAGGTTCACGGGCAACGCTGGATGGAGGAAGTGCCCACCCCTGGCCCCGCCCGCAAGCGGGAGGGGGACTGCAATTCAGCGAAACCTGCCGCTCCCTCACCCCTTCTTCAAATGCCGCCGCCCCAGCAACTCCGCGATCTGCACTGCGTTCAGCGCGGCACCCTTGCGCAGATTGTCCGATACGCACCACAGCGCCAGTCCGTTCTCCACGGTAGGGTCTTCGCGCACCCGGCTGACGAACGTGGCGTCGTCCCCCGCGCATTCGATGGGCGTCGCGTATCCGCCGTCTTCCTGCTTGTCGATCAGCATGATGCCGGGCGATTCGCGCAGGATGTCGCGCGCTTCCTGGGCCGAGATTTCGTTTTCGAACTCGATGTTCACCGCTTCGGAATGGCCGATGAACACCGGCACGCGCACGCAGGTCGCAGTCAGTTTTATCTTCGGATCGAGGATTTTTTTCGTCTCCACCACCATCTTCCATTCTTCCTTGGTATAGCCGTCGTCGAGGAAGACATCGATCTGGGGGATGACGTTGAAGGCGATCTGCTTGGCGAATTTGCTGGGCGGGTTCATTTCACCGATCGGCATGAACACGCTGCGCGTCTGCTCGAACAGCTCGTCCATGCCCGCCTTGCCGGCCCCGCTGGTCGATTGATAGGTGGAGACCACTACGCGCTTGATCCGGGCCGCATCGTGCAGCGGCTTGAGCACCACCACCAGCTGCGCGGTCGAGCAGTTGGGGTTGGCGATGATGTTCCGGCGCTTGTAGCCGTCGATGGCATCCGGGTTCACCTCGGGCACGATCAGCGGCACATCGGGGTCCATGCGGTACAGCGACGAATTGTCGATGACCACGCAGCCGGCCGCCGCAGCCCTGGGCGCATGGATTTTCGTCGGACCGGACCCGGCGGCAAACAGCGCGATATCCCAGCCGGCGAAATCGAAATGCTCGATATTCTTGACCTTCAGAATGCGGCCGGTATCGCCGAACTCGATCTCGGTCCCGGTCGAGCGCGGCGATGCCACCGCGGCGATCTCGTCCAGCGGAAATTCGCGCTCCGCCAGGATGTTGAGCATTTCCCGGCCGACATTGCCGGTCGCGCCGACCACCACTACCCGATAACCCATTTTACGTCTCCATTGGCCCCGGCCGAGCCGAGGGCTGTCGTTAGCGCGCCGCACTTCCGGCGCAAGTTTGAACTGGTTAGACCGGCGGCGTGACCCCATGCCGCCGCAGAAACCCGAAGATCGTCTCCCACAGATGCGGACCGATCCTGGGCCCGGTCACGCTGTGCGTATGGCCCGGATACAGCATCATCTCGAACGGTACCCCCTCACCCTGCAGCCGCGCAATCAGTTCGGAACTGTTGCCGAACACGACATTGTCGTCGGACATGCCGTGGATCAGCAACAGCGGGTCGCTGATCTCGGGCGCCTGTTCCAGCGCATCCGAGGTTGCGTAGACCTGGCGGGCGTCGCGCGGATCGCCCAGATAACGCTCGGTATAATGGGTGTCGTACAGTTCCCATTTCGTCACCGGCGCGCCGGCAATCGCTGCGGCAAAGACCCCCGGTTGCGCTTCCAGCAATTTCAGCGTCATATAGCCGCCGTAAGACCAGCCATAGGTCGCGATCCCGGCCGGATCGACAAAGCCCAGCGTCTTGAGCCAGGCCGCCCCCGCCAGTTGGTCCGCCACCTCGACCGAGCCCATCGCGTGGCGGATCTGGCTCTCGAACGCGACCCCGCGATTGGCGCTGCCCCGATTATCCAGCTCGAACCAGATATAGCCCTGCGCGACGATCGCCTGGGCGAGCGCGCCGGTCCAGCCGCGCGACACCACCTGTACATGCGGGCCGCCGTAATGCGAGAAGAACACCGGGTAGCGCCTGCCCGGCTGCATCACCGGGGTGATCATCCGCCAATGCAGCAGCGAACCGTCCTCCGCGGCGATCGTGCCGAACTGCGGGACGCGGTGCGCGGCCAGATAAGGCGCATAGGGATGCGAGCCGTCGATATGGTTCTCCTCGACCCACGCCAGCCGCTTGCCCGTCTCGTCGGCAATGTACGACTGCGGCGGCTGCGCCGGTGCCGAGCGGCTGATGACCAGCGTACGCCCGGCCTTGTCCATGGTCGCGCCATTGACCCAGCCGGGCTCGGTCAGGCAGGCGATATGCCCAGGGTTCGCGATGTCGAGCGCATAGACCTGCGGGGCCAGTAAATCGTCCCTTGTCGCGATGAAGAACACCCGGCCCCTGGCTTCATCGACGCCGACCAGGGCCGTCACCACCCACCGCCCCTGGGTCAATTGCTGCCAGGCGCCGTTCGCAAAGTGATAAAGATGACCGAAACCGTCCCGCTCCGACCACCAAATCAGGCCGCCATCCTTCAGAAAGCGGTAATTGTCGGTGAGATTGATCCAGCCCGCCGGTGCAGCCGTTTCGCTGAACAGCACGCGCGAGGCGCCGGTCAGTGGATTGACCGCCAGCATGTCGAGCCGGCTCTGCGCACGGTTTTCGCGCTGGACATACAGCGTCCGGCCGTCCCTGGCCCAATCGACGCGGGCAAGGTAGATATCGTCGCCAGACCCCAGGTCGACCTGCACCCGCGCGCCGCCATCGGGCCGCATCACCCACAGGCTGACCTCGGCATTGGCGGTGCCCGCCAACGGATAGCGCTGCTGAAAAATGGTCGTACCGCTGGCGCCGATCGCCGCGCGGGTGACCACCGCCACCTCGGCCTCGTCGAAGCGTTCCACCGCGATGCGGCTGTCGTTGGGCGCCCACCACGCCCCGGCAAACCGCGCCATCTCTTCCTGGGCGACGAATTCCGCCTCGCCCCAGTGGACGGTGTCGGCGGCTTCGGCGGGGGTGATCGCCTGGCCGTCGCCACCCGCGATCGGCGCCACCCACAGCCGCCGGTCGCGTACGAACGACAGGTAATGCCCTTTCTCGCTGAGTCGCGCGTCCAGCGGGTCCGCGCCGACGCCGGCGATATGCGTGACATGGCCATCAAGCCCCGCAAGATAGAGTTCGCCATCCAGCGGCACCAGCAGCGCCTGGCCATCGGCGCTCCACTCATAGCTGACGATACCCTTGAGATCGCCGATCCGCAGCCGCTCGCGCTGCATTTTTTCGGCCTCGGACAGCTCTTGCCCGGACGACAGCAACAGCGAATCGACCAGCATCCGCCACTGGCCGGAGCTGCGCTCATAGCCCCACAGATCATGGCGCTCGCGATCCTCGGCACGATCGCGCAGCAGGGTCAGCCAGCGCCCGTCAGGCGACAGCTTGACCCTGCGCGGGACCGGACCGTTGAGCCCCGGGCTGGCGAAGACGCGTTCGAAATCAAGTGGCGTGGTCACGGCTGGCACTCGCAAAAGGCATCAAAACACGCCGAAAGGGCGCCCCGGCAGTTCTGCCAGGACGCCCTTTCACGAAATCCGTCTCGTGGAAGCGGTCAGCCGCCCTGGTTGGTGCGCGGATCGCGGCGCTCGGCAATACGGGCGCGTTTGCCGGTGCGACCGCGCAGGTAATAGAGCTTGGCCCGCCGCACGACACCGCGACGCACGACGACGATGCTGTCGATGTTTGGCGAATAGAGCGGAAATACGCGCTCCACGCCTTCGCCGAAACTCATCTTGCGCACGGTGAAGTTCGAGCCGAAGCCCTTGTTCGCCCGCGCGATGCACACGCCTTCATAGGCCTGCACCCGGCTGCGTTCGCCTTCCACGACCTTCACGCCGACGCGCAGCGTGTCGCCGGGACGGAATTCCGGAATATCCTTTGCGGCCTTGGCAATCTCTTCGGCTTCGATTTGTTGAATCAGGTTCACGGACCCGGTTCCTTCTTTTGTTGCCGCGCGCCAGAGGCAGGCTGGCCCCGAGCCCCGACATGGCGCTCCCAAAGGTCCGGCCTGCGTAACCGTGTGTGATCCTCGGCCAGCAGCTTTCGCCACGCCGCGATCTTCGCGTGATCCCCCGATCGCAGCACTTCAGGGATTTCGCGCCCTTCCCACGAGATGGGCCGGGTATATTGCGGGTATTCGAGCAGATCGTCGTCAAACGACTCCTCCACCCCGCTCAAGGTCGCGCCCATTACGCCGGGCAGCAGCCGAATGCAAGCATCCAGCACCATCAGCGCCGCCGGCTCGCCGCCCGACAGGACGATGTCGCCGACCGCCACCTCCTCGATGGGGCGCGCGGCGAAAATGCGTTCGTCGAATCCCTCGAAGCGACCGCACAGGATGATGACGCCGGGGCCTGCGGCCAGTTCGCGAATGCGGGCCTGGGTAACGGGTTTTCCGCGCGGAGTCATGGCCAGGATGGGGCTTTGGGGCCGGGCCGCAAGCGCATGATCCACCGCCGCTGCCAGCACATCGGCGCGCAGCACCATGCCGGCGCCGCCGCCTGCGGGGGTATCGTCGACGCTGCGGTGGCGATCTTTGGCGAAATCGCGAATCTGCACGCAATCGAGCGACCAGATCCCGTCCGCCAGCGCCCGTCCGGCCAGGCTGACGCCGAGCGGGCCGGGGAACATTTCGGGGTAGAGCGTCAGGACGGTGGCGGCAAAGGTCACAGGGTCCAGTTCTCGACCGTCAAGCCCGGCACATCGACGAAATCGGTTTCGTTGTTGGTCACGACAATGGCGCCCAGGCTGAGCGCATGGGCGGCCAGCAAGCGATCGAAACGGGCGCGTTTGAACGGTAGTGTCGCATAAGCGCGCGCGGCGGCTTCATCGAAAGCGATTATCGGGATTGCGGCAACGAAGGCTTCCAGTACTTCCGGCGGGGGCGGCTTGCCGACATAAGTGCCGTATGCCACCTCGGCATAGCTGATAGCCGAAAAGGCAATTTCGCCCGGTCGGCATTCGCCGATGCGCGCGGTCACCTGCTCATGCCCCTCATCCATGGCATATACTGCTGCATTGGCGTCAATAAGGTAGCGGATCATCCCTTGGTTTGGCTGGCTGAGGCAGCCCGAGCCGCGATCGTACTCGGCCGCTCTTCAAAATCTTCGCGCGGGGCAAGCTTGATACCCGGTGCCTTACCGGCGAACCCGCTGACATCGATGGTCTTGCGCCCCGGCGGCTGCTGCCGAAAATGCAACTCGCCATCCTGCTCGGTAATGATCCATTCCCGGTCCGGCTCGATACCCAGCGCGGCGGGCACCCGGATCGCAACCGAATTGCCCGATTTGAAGCTTTTGCCGGAATATTCCTTGGTCATCATCGCCTCCGTATATACGCCATGTATATACTAATCCACGAAGGCCGCGTCAATCAGCAGCCGAGCCGCGTCCCACTCCGGCACGGCCTCGACCCGCATCGGTACCATGAAGCGCTTGCCGTCGGGCTGCTCGATTTCCAGCACATCGCCCGCGCCGTAATTCTCGACGGCGACGCATTGCCCCAATGCCCGGCCATCGCTGGACACCGCTGCCAGGCCGATCAGGTCGGCGTAATAATATTCACCTTCGGCCAAGGGCGGCAAGGCGCTGCGCGGTACGGTCAGCGCCGTGCCGCGCAAGGCTTCCGCTGCGCTGCGATCGGCGATCTGGGCAAAGCGCGCGATCGCGCCGCCCTTGCCGTCGTCCTTCAGCTTTTCAACGGTCAGGGCACCGTCGTTGAAGGCGGGGTAACGCTTCAGCGCCGCCACGCCTTCGCCGAACAGTTTCAGGCGAACCTCGCCCGCGATCCCGTGCGCGCCGATGACGGCAGCCAGGGTGACGGGCCGGTCCGCACCCGACGCCATTAACCCTCAGCCGGTTCTTCGGCGGCAGGCACTTCTTCGGCAGCAGGCTCTTCAACGGCGGGGGCAGCGGCAGCAGCAGCGGCGTCCGCAGCGGCTGCGGCTGCGGCCTCTTCGGCTTCGGTGATCTTCTTGGCCCTGTCTTCGGCGCGTTCCTTGGCCTTCTTGCCCGGTTCGCCCTGGCTGGGGTTGTTGGTGGGAGCGCGTTCCTTGATCCCGGCCTTGTCGAGCATGCGGGCCACGCGATCGGTCGGCTGCGCCCCGACGCCGATCCAGTAGCGCACGCGGTCCTCGATCAGGCGGACGCGGGCAACATCGTCCTTGGCGAGCAGCGGGTTATAGGTGCCGACCTGCTCCAGGTACTTGCCGTCGCGCGGGGCGCGGCTGTTGGAAACGACAACCTTGTAATACGGGCGCTTCTTGGAACCACCACGCGACAGACGAATAGCAACTGACATCAGATTTACCTTTCTAAAGCCCCCTCCCCTTCAGGGGAGAGGGTTGGGAGAGGGGGCCGGCGCTGCGGCTGCCCTCTCAACTGCGGCCAGGCAGCAAGAGCTGCCAAGCCTTCGGTATCTCTCCCCTGAAGGGGAGAGAGCAAACACATCACTTCTTCAAAAACTTCGAAAAGTCCTGTCCACCCAGGCCTGGCAAGCCGCCACCCATGCCCATATCCGGCCCGATGCCCGGCATCGCGGCCCCCATGCCGCCTTTTCCGAGCAGCGCGGCCAGGCCCTTCATGCCGCCCATCTTCCTGATCTGCTTCATCGCCCGCTCCATTTCCTGGTGCATCTTGATGAGCTTGTTGATGTCCTGCACCTGCACCCCAGAACCCTTGGCGACGCGGATCTTGCGCTTGGCGTTGAGCAGGTCGGGCTTGGCGCGTTCCTTGGGCGTCATCGAGCCGATGATCGCATCCATGCGCAGCAGTACCCGGTCGTCCATGCCCGATTGGGCCATGGCGGCCTTGGCCTTCTTCATGCCGGGCATCATCCCGGCCAGCATCCCCAGCCCGCCCATGTTCTGCATCTGGCGCAGCTGCGCTCGCAGGTCGTTCATGTCGAACTGACCCTTGGCCATGCGCTGGGCCATCCGCTCCGCATCGTCGGCATTGACCGCCGCCGCCGCTTTTTCCACCAGGCTGACGACATCGCCCATGCCCAGGATGCGACCGGCAACGCGCCCGGGATGGAACGGCTCGATCGCGTCGAGTTTTTCGCCGGTACCGGCAAATTTGATCGGCTTGCCGGTGACCGCGCGCATCGACAGCGCCGCACCGCCGCGCGCATCGCCGTCCATCCGGGTCAGCACCACCCCGGTCAGCGCAATCTGGGCGGCAAAGCTCTGCGCGACGTTGACCGCGTCCTGCCCGGTCAGCGCATCGACCACCAGCAGCGCCTCGCGCGGATTGGCAATCGCGGCGACGCTGCGCATCTCGTCCATCAGCTGCTGATCGACGTGCAGGCGCCCGGCGGTATCGAGCAGCAGCACGTCCACCGCCTGCAATTTGGCCGAATGCAGCGCGCGCGCGGCGATATCGGTGGGCTGCTGCCCCGCGATGATCGGCAGGGTGGCGACGCCGACCTGCTCGCCCAGCACCTGCAATTGTTCCTGCGCGGCGGGGCGGTTGACGTCCAGCGACGCCATCATCACCTTCTTGCCCTGCTGCTCTTTCAACAGCTTGGCCAGCTTGGCGGTGGTCGTGGTCTTGCCCGAGCCCTGCAGCCCGACCATCATGATCACCACCGGCGGGGTGGCGGCCAGGTCGAGCCCGACCGTCTCGGCCCCGCCCAGCATCCCGACCAGCGCGTCGTTGACGATCTTGACGACCTGCTGGCCGGGCGTGACCGATTTCAACACGCTCTGGCCGAAAGCCAGTTCGGTCACCTGATCGATGAAGCGGCGGACCACCGGCAGCGCGACGTCGGCCTCCAGCAAGGCCACGCGCACTTCGCGCATGGCATCGCGGACGTCCTGCTCCTGCAGCGCGCCCCGCCCGCGCAGCTTGTCGAAGACGCCGCCGAGCCGGTCTGCCAGACTATCGAACATGCGGTCTATCGAACATGCGGTCTATCGAACATGCGGTCTATCGAACATGCGACAAAACTCCGTCACGCGGAAAGGGCCGGTGGGCGAAACCTCGCCGACCAGCATCGAGAAACAAATACCACCGACGCCCGCAGCGCCAAACCGATTCCCGAAAGGCAAAAACGCCGGCGAACGAAACCTCGTCAGCCAGCGCGCCATCGGGCGAATACCATAATTAGAATGGTGGAGCCTAGCGGGATCGAACCGCTGACCTCCTGCATGCCATGCAGGCGCTCTCCCAGCTGAGCTAAGGCCCCATACCATTCTCCAGCCATCGCCGGAAGGCAAGCCCCATACGGGCGACATTCCGGCTTGGCAAGCGGGATCAGAAATCAGCGATCAGCGATCAGCGATCATTCTGGCTTCCAATTCTGACTTACATCTCGTGTTCGTCGCCATCGTCGTGTCCTGGCACGCCCAGGTCTTCGTCGCCGCCCAGGTCGACATCGTTATCGGGCGAATCGCCGTCATCGTCGATGTCGATATCCTCTTCGGCCAGATCGCCATCGACCGTTTCCACGACCTTGGCTTTCTGCACTTCTTCATAGGGGATCGGCTGCTTCGACTTCAGCACCGGGTCGGCATGCCAGACATAACCACATTCGATGCAGGTGATCGGGTCGCTCTTGCCCAGATCGTAAAAGCGGGTGCCGCACTTCGGGCAGCCGTGCTTGGCGCCCCATTCAGGCTTGACCATGGTAATTCCTCGCTGAGACACACCGCCCTGCGGCATGCCGAATTGCATAGATAATGTCGATCTCGGCTTGCGCCAGACGCGGAGCCGCGCGCCTTGCCATAGCGCAGGCACACTGTCAAAAGCGCGCGCTTGTCCGATGACCCCTTTCCGGTGAAAGCGCCAAAGTTTCGTGTCAATGCCCGACCCATCTACACTCAATTCCACCATGCGTCCGCGCCGGTTCATGGCCGCAGGGCCACTGCGAGGCGATTTTCGCGTGCCCGGCGACAAGTCGATCAGCCATCGTTCGCTGATGCTGTCGGCGCTGGCGGTGGGGACAAGCCGCATATCCGGCCTGCTGGAGGGCGAAGACGTGATGGCCACCGCCGCTGCGATGCGAGCGATGGGGGCAACCATCACCCGGCACGCGCCGGGCGAATGGAGCGTGCATGGCGTCGGGGTCGGCGCGCTGTTGCAGCCGCAAACCGCGCTCGACATGGGCAATTCGGGCACTTCGACCCGGCTGCTGATGGGGCTGGTCGCCAGCCACGCGATCACCGCCACCTTCACTGGCGACGCCAGCCTGTCCACACGACCGATGGGCCGGGTAATCGAGCCACTGAGCCGGATGGGCGCCGATATCACCGCCTCACCGGGAGGCCGGCTGCCGCTAATGCTGCGCGGTGCGGCGCCCGCCGTACCGATCGAATACCGCCTGCCGGTCGCTTCGGCACAGGTCAAAAGCGCGATCCTGCTGGCCGGGCTCAATACCCCCGGCATCACCACGGTGATCGAACCGATCCCGACCCGCGATCATTCTGAACGCATGCTGGCCGGCTTTGGCGCCGAACTGACCGTAGAATGCGGAACCGACGGCACCCGCATCATCCGCATTCGCGGCGAGGCCGAGCTGCGCCCGCAGGCCATCGACGTGCCGGGCGACCCGTCTTCGGCGGCATTCTTTATCGTGGCGGCGTTGCTGGTGCCCGGCAGCGATATCACCATCCGCAATGTCGGGCTAAATCCCACCCGCGCCGGCCTGGTCACCGTGCTGCGCCAGATGGGCGGCGCGATCGAGGCGCTGAACCCGCGCGAAGTGGGCGGCGAGCCGGTCGCCGACCTGCGCGTGCGCCACTCCGCGCTGACCGGCATCGCGGTCGATCCCGCGCTGGTGCCCAGCATGATCGACGAATTCCCCATCCTGTTTCTCGCCGCCGCGCTGGCCAGGGGCCGCACCACGGCCACCGGGCTGGAGGAACTGCGCGTCAAGGAATCCGACCGGCTGGCGGTGATGGCCGCCGCGCTGACCGCAGCCGGCGCCCGTGTGGCCGAAACGGCGGACGGGCTGGTCATCGACGGCAGCGACGGCGATCCGCTACCCGGCGGCAACAATGCCCGGATCGCCACGCATCTGGATCACCGCATCGCCATGACCATGGCCGTCGCCGGACTGGTCAGCCGCGCCGGGGTGGAAGTGGACGACACGCGCCCCATCGCCACCAGCTTTCCGACGTTCGAGGCGCTGCTCGACGGTCTGGGAACGACCGCGTGATCATCGCCGTGGATGGCCCGACCGCCTCGGGCAAGGGCACCATCGCCCAGGCCCTGGCCGCGCATTACGCACTGCCGCACCTCGATACCGGGCTGCTATATCGTGCCGTCGGGCGGCAAGTCGCGCTGAATGGGGGCAACCCCGATTGGCCCGCCGATGCGCTGGCCGCTTGCGCCTTCGACGATGCCCTGCTTGCCGACCCGGAACTGCGCAGCGAAGCCAGCGGCGGCCTCGCCAGCCGGGTCTCGATCCATCCCGCAGTTCGCGCCGCGCTTTACGACCGCCAGCGCACCTTTGCCCTGCAACCCGGCGGCGCGGTGCTCGATGGTCGCG
>CAXTOS010000082.1:0-11105 GCA_964245935.1 uncultured Novosphingobium sp. | reverse complement strand
TCAGCGATGCACTGGCGCGCGACCGGCGGATCGGCATGATCCAGCCGCGCAGTTCACGGGCAGGCGGGGAACCCCAGGACGGGCCGCCGCTGTATCAGGTTGGCTGTCTCGGCCATATCGGCGATGTCGAGGCGCTGGCGGACGGCCGCTACAACATCGTGCTCAAGGGCGGGACGCGTTTTCGCCTGCTGCGCGAACTGGCCGTGTCGACGCCGTTTCGCCAGGTTCAGGGCGAGCTGATCCAGGAAAGCGACGGCCAGGCGCTTGCTGCGGTCGAGCGCGCGATGTTCGAACGCGAGGCGCAGCGCTTTGCCGATGCGCAGGGCTATCAGGTCGACTGGAACGAGGTGACCCGGCTCGACGATGCCTCGCTGATCAATGGCGTGTCGCAAATCGCGCCGTTCGATGCGGCAGCGAAACAGGCGCTGCTGGAATCGGATTCGATTTCCTCGCGTTGCGAATTGCTGGTGCAGTTGATGCAGTTCTTTGGCCGACGCGATGGCGATGACGGGCAGGCGACCATGCAGTGACGGGCTGATTTTGCCCGTTGGGCGAGGGGGTGGGGGAGGCCATTCCCGCTACGCCGCGCCAGCAGGATAGGCCCCGCCCCAACCCCTCTCCTGAAGGGGAGGGGCTTTACTCACCTCAACACACCGCGCAACCCGTCGATCACATATTGCACCGCCAGTGCCCCCAGCAGCACGCCCAGCAGCCGCGTGATGACCCCTTCGACGCGCGTGCCCAGCACCTTCATCAGCGGCCCCGCCGCCGCGAGCGACACCAGCGTCAGCACCAGGACCGAGACCAGCGCGGCCAGCACCACCAGCTTCGCGTTCCAGCCGTTTGCCCGGGCCATCAGCAGCATCACCGAGGCGATCGAGCCCGGGCCGGCCATCATCGGCATGGCCATCGGGAACACGGCGACATCCTCCGCCGCCGCGTCGCGATCCGGCTGGTGCAGCACTTGTTCGGCGCGCTCTTCATCGCGCCGGGTGCGTTTCTCGAACACCATCTCCAGCGCGATCAGGAACAGCATCATGCCTCCGGCGATGCGAAAAGCATCCAGCTCGATATGCAGCGACGCCAGCAATTGCGTGCCCACCAGGGCGAAGGTCAGCAGCACCAACGATGCCACCATCGTCGCGCGAGCGGCGATCTTCACGGCTTCCCGGTCGCTGGTACCACTGACCAACCCGGCAAAGATCGGCGCGCAGCCCACCGGATCGATCACTACGAACAGCGTGGCAAAGGTCGAAATGAACAGCTGCAGCACGCGTCAGTTGCCCGGCGGCGCGGCGGTGGCGCGCAGCACTTCGTGCAGTACCCCATCCTGCCTGATTTGCAGCGTGAAGGCGCGGCGGCCGTCGGGGGCGAGGGCTGTAGTCCATGCCAGCGTGCCATCGTCGGCGTGGCCGGAGGTATAGTCGGGCAGGGGCGCCTTGCCGTGAGCCGGGGCCGGCGGCGCATCGGCTGAGCCGCGCGCGCGCCGCGCGGGACAATCGGCGACGCTGGCCGAAATCATGTCGGATGAGGCAAGCGGAGCGGTCTGCGCGCCGTCTTCTTCAAGCACCCATTTATAGCCGCCGCCCTGTTGGCGTTTCCAGACGGTGATATACCAGGCATCGATTTGACGATTTGGCGCCGGGCTCTGCTGCCATTCGCCATGGGTGACGGCGATGCTGCCGTCGCAGCTCATCCAGACCTGCCCGGTATGCCAGGTCGCCGTGAGGTTCGGCATCGCATACCCGGCCACGCGCATCAGTCGCGGCGCGAATATCTGCGCATCCGGTGCGGCCGTAGCGCGGATCGCGGCTTTTATGCCCTTCGCAGCGTTCAGACGGGCAAAATTACCTTCGGTTGCAATGATGTCGCCCGGTTCGGCGAAACCCGGCTGGGTGCCGCGCTTGCCCGCTGCTGCCTGGGTGGCCGCCAGCGCCAGCACGACCGTCAGGGCTGGGCGCCAGCCGCGCATCAGATCAGTTCGGCAGCCAGCGGGAGCCCGGCGTGCGCATAGGCGGCCACCAGCGTGTTGCGCAGCAGGACGGCAATCGTCATCGGGCCGACGCCGCCCGGCACCGGGGTGATCGCGCCCACCACCGCGGCCACGCCGGCATAATCCACATCGCCGACCAGCCGCGTCTTGCCATCCTGCCCCGGAACCCGGTTGATGCCCACATCGATCACCGTGGCGCCGGGCTTGATCCAGTCTGCCTTGACCATTTCGGGGCGCCCGACCGCAGCGACGACGATATCCGCGCGCCGCACCACATCGGCCAGATCACGGGTGCGGCTATGCGCCACGGTCACCGTGCAATTTTCGCCCAGCAGCAATTGCGCCATCGGCTTGCCTACCAGGATCGAACGGCCGATCACCACCGCCGCCAACCCGGACAGGTCGCCCAGCCGGTCCTTCAGCAGCATCAGGCTGCCCAGCGGAGTGCAGGGCACCAGCCCGCGCAGGCCCAGCGCCAGCCGCCCGGTACTGACCGGCGTCAGCCCGTCGACATCCTTGGCCGGGTCGATCGTCTCGACCACCGCCTGCTCGTCAAGCTGGCCGGGCAGCGGCAATTGCACCAGGATGCCGTCCACCGCCGGGTCCGCGTTCAGGCGCTCGACCAGCGCGATCAGCGCGGCTTGCGCGGTATCGGCCGGCAGCTTGTGTTCGAAACTGGCCATGCCGCAGGCGATCGTCTGCCTGCCCTTGCTGCGCACATAGACTTCGCTGGCGGGGTCTTCGCCGACCAGCACGACGGCCAGCCCGGCCTTGCGCCCCGCCTTGGCGGAAAATTCCGCGGCGAGCGCGGTCACTCGCCCGCGCAGCCCTTCGGCAAAGGCCGTGCCGTCGATGACTGCCGCGTGGTTCATGTCAGCGCCGGGGACACGACCAGGCCATCGAGGACGAATTGCAGAATCCGGAGGAGCACCAGCAGCGCCAGCGGCGAAAAATCGATCTGGCCGGTTTCGGGCAGAATGCGCCGCAAAGGAGCCAGCAGCGGCTCGAGCAAGGCGTTCAGGCCCTTCCACAAGGCCATCACGAAGTCGTTGCTGCGATTGACCACATTGAAGCTGAGCAGCAGGCTGAGCACGAACTGCACGATCAGCAGCGTGATGATCGTCGAGATCAGAAAATTGGCGATGGCAATCAAAGTCAACACGGGCGATTTCCTTTGGTGGAACGGCCTCCTAGAGCATCATGCGACAAGATAGAACCGCCTCGTGCTCTGGAATCATTGTTTTCAGGCTGACGCTCGAGGGCAACCGCAGCGCCCCTGCGACCGGCGCGTTGCCTGCGCTGCTCTAATTTTTCTCGATCAGCGTTCCTGCGCCGCGCGAGGTGAAGATTTCCAGCAACATCGCATGCGGCACCCGCCCGTCGAGCACCACCGCCGCTTCGCAGCCCGCCTCCACCGCATGCACGCAAGTCTCCAGCTTTGGAATCATGCCGCCCTGGATCGTACCGTCGCGGCGCAATTTTTCGATATCCGCAGGGGTCAGCCGGACCAGCAATTGCTTGTTGGCATCGAGCACACCCATGACATCGGTCAGCATGAATAGCCGGGAAGCGCCCAGCGCCGCGGCGATTGCGCCGGCCATGGTATCGGCATTGATGTTATAGGTTTCTCCGTCCAGCCCGACGCCGATCGGGGCGATCACCGGGATCATCCCGGCCGCACAGATGGTGTCGATCACGGTCAGGTCGGTCACTTCGGGATGGCCGACGAAGCCCAGGTCGAACGCCTCTTCCAGCCGGCTGACGGGATCGATGACCGTGCGGGTCAGCTTGTGCGCGGTGATCAGGCCGCCATCCTTGCCGGAAATGCCGATCGCCTTGCCCCCGGCGCGCGAAATCCAGCTGACCAGCTCCTTGTTGATCGTGCCCGACAGGACCATTTCGGCGATGTCGGCGGTGGCCTTGTCGGTCACCCGCAGCCCGTCGACGAACCGTGATTCCACGCCCAGCTTTTTGAGCATCGCGCCGATCTGCGGGCCGCCGCCATGCACCACCACCGGATTGATGCCGACGGCTTTCAGCAGCACCACATCCTCGGCGAAATCGCGCGCCAGCGCCGGGTTGCCCATGGCGTGGCCGCCGTATTTGACGACAAAGGTCTTGCCGGCATAGCGCTGGAGATAAGGCAGCGCCTCGACCAGCGTTTCAGCCTTGGCAAGCAGCGCGGGATCATGTTCGTAAGCCATGGGGGAGGGCTCTAGCGTCCGGGCCGCGGAATTGAAGCGTTTTTAATGCCGGCGCGGATGGATAAAAACCTGCCTGCGGGTGCTGAGCCCGTCACAACAGCGAGCGATTTAAGGAAGTGCAGCCCTTCGAAAGCTCGGGACGGACGGGGATCGGTATGTGGGTTCAGGTCGACGCCCATCGATGTGACGTCGGCGCTTATTCGTCTTCGTCGCCGATCAGCTCCTGAATTTTGGTCATCAACCCCTGGATGCGGGTTGCGGCTTCGGAGAAGGTTTTCACGTCATCGCGGTTGTTGTTGCCGCGCGCTTCCTTGACCGCGTCCACATAGCCTTCGTGGTCGGCCTCCAGCGCGTCGATCAGCATTTCGGCTTCATCGACGGTCAGTGTCAGTGCGATCGATCCGGGCTCAGGGAGCTTGGCGGCAGTGGTCTTGGGGGCGGGCGATTTGGCCATGGTCGTTCCGTTCTTGAAAGTTGATTCAGGCGCAGAAATCGGGCGGGATCAAAGCGCGGGCTTCATCAATTCGCGCACGAATGGAATAAGCCCGGTCTGCCGCTCTCGCCGCATGCGTTCGGCGGCCAGGATTTGGGTCACCTTTTCGAAGCAGGTGTCGATATCGTCATTGACCACGACATAATCATAACTGTCCCAGTGGCTGATCTCGACTTGCGCACGGGCCATGCGGTTGTTGACGGTGGCCGCGCTGTCGGTCCCGCGCCCGGTCAGGCGGCGGCGCAGTTCGTCGATGCTGGGCGGCAGCAGGAACACGCGCACCACGTCGGTTTCCAGCTTTTGATACAGCTGCTGCGTGCCCTGCCAGTCGATGTCGAACAGGAAATCCTGCCCCTGCCGCAGCCCGGCCTTCACCTGGGCCTTGGGCGTGCCATAATCATGGCCGAACACCTGGGCCCATTCGAGCAGCTCTTCACCCTGGATCATCCGGTCGAATTCCGGCTGCGAGAGGAAGCGGTAATCCACGCCATCGACTTCGCCGGGGCGCATCGGCCGGGTGGTGCAGGACACCGACATCGCGATCGCGCCATCATGCGTCAACAGCCGGCGCGCCAGCGTGGTCTTGCCCGTGCCCGACGGCGAAGACAGGATGAACATCAGACCGCGGCGGTGCAGGGTGTCCGATGAGGTCATGCGGGTAATCGGCGCAGGCCGGCGTGGCGGATCACGGACTTTATTTGCGCCGCTTGTCGAATGTGCCCGCCATGGGTTTGGGGGCCCGCCTTGCCTTGTGGCGATCGTGCAGCGCCTTGGCGATCAGACCGCCACTGACGATGATCGCCCCGGGCACCGATTTCGTCGCCACCCGAACCAGTGCGGCACTGGCGATCCGCCGGCCGAGCGAGGGTTTTTCGGGTTGCCGCTGTTCCGCCGCAGCTTCGTCCTGCACGACCGCACCGGCCACCAGGGCTTTGATCGCCTGTTCGATCAGCTTGGGGCCATGCTCGCGAGCGATCCTGACGAGAGCGCGATTTTGAGCGCGATTATCCATCGACGCGTTCCCTTCTCAAACTCATTTTTTCCGCCCGAAATCGACCGAAACCACGTTCGAGCCATCCTCGCTGACCGCGGCTGACTTGTCTGCTGCACCACCGGGCGAATCATTTTGCGCATCGTCATGCGGTTCCGGGTCGAGATCGGCGCCGGCCGACTGGAACTGTAGCCCGAAATCCACCGCCGGATCGACGAAGGCGGTGATCGCGGCAAACGGAATGCTAAGCTTGGAAGGTATCTGGTTGAAGCTGAGCCCCACCGAAAACCCAGTGTCCGTCACCTTCAGCTCCCAGAACTTGTTCTGGAGCACGATCGTCATCTCATCGGGAAACCGCGCGCGCAATTGCGCCGGGATCGATACGCCGGGGGCGCCGGTCTTGAAAGTGATGTAGAAATGGTGATTGCCCGGCAGATCGCCGCCAGTCGCTTCCACCTGGCCCAGCACCCGGCCAACCACCGCGCGCAGGGCTTCCTGGACGATTTCGTCGTAGGGGATCAGGCTGTCGGCAGAAGTGTCAGTCATGGCAGGCATCAAGTGGCGTCGGCGTGCGGGCGGGTCAAGGTGCTTTTCACCATGAATTTCCGTTTGCCGGGCAGATTGCGCGTTTCGTTCCAGGGTGTGGCCCGTGCGCCCACCACCAGCAGGCCGCGCTGGACAACGAGCCCCGCCTTTCTATAGGGCCATGCCATGCGCATGGCCAGGATCGCTCGCAAGACTCATGAAACCGACATCGCGGTTGCAGTCGATCTCGACGGCAGCGGCGCTTATGACGTGGCGACCGGCATCGGTTTCCTCGACCATATGATCGAGCAATTTTCGCGCCATTCGCTGATCGACATCACTTGCCACATCAACGGCGATCTGCACGTCGATCAGCACCATACCACCGAAGACAGCGCGATCGCCATCGGCCAGTGCATTCTCGAGGCGCTGGCCGACAAGGCCGGGATCGGCCGCTATGGCATGGCCTATTCGCCGATGGACGAGGCGCTGGTGCGCGTCGCGCTGGACATTTCGGGTCGGCCCTGGCTGGTGTGGAAAGCGGGTTTCACCCAGCCCCGGCTGGGCGAGATGGATACCGAACTGTTCGAGCACTGGTTCCACTCGATCGCCCAGGCGGCGGGGATCACGCTGCATGTGGAAGTGCTCTACGGGCAGAACAATCACCACATCATCGAAGGCATCTTCAAGGGGTTCGCCCGCGCCATGCGCAGCGCGGTCGAGCTCGATCCGCGCAAGGGTAGCACGATCCCGTCCACAAAAGGACTGCTGGGCCCCGGCTCACTTGAAAATGGGGCTCGCTGAAAGGTTGACCGCCATGGCCGAGACACTGGCACTGATCGATTACGGCGCGGGCAACCTGCATTCGGTGGCCAATGCCCTGCGCGCGGCGGGTGCCCGGGGCGTGGCGATCACCGCCGATCCGGGCGTGGTGCGCGCGGCCGATCGCATCGTCCTGCCCGGCGTCGGCTCGTTCAAGGCCTGCGCGGAGGGGTTGGACAGCATTGCCGGGCTGGTCGAGGCGATGACCGAGCGGGTGATGGTCGGCGCCGCGCCGTTTCTGGGCATCTGCGTCGGCATGCAATTGCTGGCCGATCGGGGCGTGGAGCATGGCGTCACGCCGGGGCTGGGCTGGATCACCGGCGAAGTGCGTCCCATCGATATCGCCGATCCGGCGATCAAGATCCCGCACATGGGCTGGAACGACGTCGTGCCCGCGCATCACCCCGATGGCGCGACGCTGATCGAGCCGGGCGAGGCCTATTTTCTGCATTCCTATCACCTCGTGCCCGACAGCGGGCAGCATATCGCCGCGATGACCGATCATGGTGGCGGCATCGTCGCGGCGGTGGCGCGCGACAATATCATCGGCGTGCAGTTCCACCCGGAAAAGAGCCAGTCCTATGGCCTGGAACTGCTGACACGCTTTCTGGAATGGAAGCCATGATCGTCTTTCCCGCCATCGACCTGAAGGGCGGCCAGGTCGTGCGCCTGGCCGAGGGCGACATGGCCCGCGCCACCGTCTATGGCGACGATCCGGCGCATCAGGCGGTGATGTTTGCGGAAGCCGGCGCACAATTCCTGCATGTCGTCGATCTGGACGGTGCGTTTGCCGGCCGGGCGGAAAACCGCGACGCGGTAGAGGGTATTATCGCGGCATTCCCCGGCCATGTCCAGCTGGGCGGTGGCATCCGTAATCCGGCAGCGGTCGAAGGCTGGTTCGACCTGGGCGTCAGCCGGATCGTCATCGGGACTGCTGCGCTGAAAGACCCCGATTTCGTCAAGGACATGGCCCGGGCATTTCCCGGCGGCATCGTCGTTGCCGTCGATGCACGCGACGGCATGATCGCCACCGAGGGCTGGGCCGAGGTTTCGGATATGCCCGTGGTCGACATGGCCCGCCGCTTCGAGGATGCCGGGGTTGCCAGCCTGCTGTTCACCGACATCGGCCGCGATGGGCTGTTGAAAGGCTGCAACATCGACGCCACCGTCGATCTGGCCCGCGCAACGCGGCTGCCGGTGATTGCCAGCGGGGGGGTAAAGGGTCTGGACGATATCCACATCCTCAAGATTCACGCCGACGAGGGCATCGAAGGGGTGATTACCGGGCGCGCGCTGTATGATGGTCGGCTCGATCTGGCGGCGGCGATTGCCGTGGCGGGGAGGGCGTAAATGATGAACGTCAATGGTCGGGCTTGCTTGCACGAAAAGAGAGCCACCACCCCCCAACCCCCTCCTCTAAAGAGGAGGTGGAGTGAGGAAAGCCCCCTCCTCTTTAGAGGAGGGGGTTGGGGGTGGTGGCTCCGCACGCAACCGGAAATGAACCCATGACCGTGCGCATCCGCGTCATTCCCTGCCTCGATGTCCGCGACGGGCGCGTGGTCAAGGGCGTCAACTTTGTCGATCTGCGCGATGCCGGCGATCCGGTGGAGCAGGCCCGCGCCTATGATGTGGCGGGCGCGGACGAGCTGTGTTTCCTCGACATCTCGGCCAGCCACGAAGGGCGCGGCACGCTGCTCGATGTCGTCAGCCGCACCGCCGGGGTGTGCTTCATGCCGCTGACCGTGGGTGGCGGGGTGCGCAGCGCCGAAGACGCGCGCGAACTGCTGTTGGCCGGCGCCGACAAGGTCGCGGTCAACAGCGCCGCCGTCTCGCGCCCCGAAGTGGTCGCCGAGATCGCCAGCCGTTTCGGCAGCCAGTGCGTGGTTGCCTCGGTCGATGCCCGGCGGACCGGAACGGGCTGGGAAATCTTCACGCATGGCGGCCGCCGCGCCACCGGCATCGACGCCGTCGCGCATGCCGTCAGGCTGGCCGATCTCGGTGCAGGAGAATTGCTGGTTACGTCGATGGACGGCGACGGCACTCAAGCGGGCTACGATCTGGCCCTGACCCGCGCGATCGCCGACGCGGTGCGCGTTCCGGTCATCGCCAGCGGCGGCGTTGGCACGCTCGACCATTTGGTCGCGGGCGTCACCGAAGGCCACGCCAGCGCCGTGCTGGCTGCCTCGATCTTTCACTTCGGCACGCATACCATCGCCGAAGCCCATGCGGCATTGCGCGCGGCAGGGTTGCCGGCGCGGGGGTAAACGCCTGCTGACTCCGGGCAGCGGGTGGGCACTTTTCTAACTCCCCTCCCGCCTGCGGGAGGGGAAAATATTCCGCAACTCCCGTTATCCGGTCCAGACGTGGACGCGTTCTTCGGGCGGCAAATACAGTTTGTCGCCCGGCTTTACGCCGAACGCCGCGTACCACGGGTCGAAATTGCGGACGATGCCGTCGACCCGGTATTTCTCGGGACTATGCGGGTCGCTGAGCAGTTGCTGGCGCTCCGCGCCTTCGCGCATCTTGCCTTGCCAGGATTGCGCATAGGCGATGAAGAACCGCTGGTCGCCGGTCAGGCCATCGATCACCGGTGGCTTGCCGTGGCGCGACAGATAGCGGCGATAGGCGGCATAGGCCGTTTCCAGTCCGCCCAGATCGGCCAGGTTTTCGCCCAGCGTCAGTCTGCCCTTGATATGCACGCCGGGTATCGGTTCGTAGGCATCGAATTGCGCAGCGAGGCGGTCGGCTTTAACCGTGTATCTGGCCGCCGCATCCTTGGTCCACCAGTCGCGCAGGCGGCCTTTCTCGTCATATTGCCGACCCTGGTCGTCGAAACCATGGCCCATTTCGTGACCGATCGTCGCTCCGGTCTCGCCGTAATTCACTGCAGGGTCCGCCGATGGGTCGAAGAACGGTGGTTGCAACTGGGCCGCGGGAAAGGTGATCTGGTTCATCGTCGGATCGTAATAGGCGTTCACCGTCTGCGGCGTCATCATCCACAGAGTGCGATCGACCGGCTTGGGGAAACGCGCCAGTTGCAGCCGCCATTGAAAATCGTCGCTCGCGATCGCATTGGCCAAAGGGTCGCCGGGGCTGATCTTCAGCGTCGCGTAATCGATCCAGTGGACCGGATGGCCGACGCGGGGATCGAAGGTCGCCAGCTTGGCCAACGCCGCTTTACGCGTGGCCTCGTCCATCCACGCCGCGCCGCTGATCTTTTCGGCATAGGCGGCGTGCATGTCGGTAACCAGTTCGTCGGCCATTTGCGCCGTCCTGGCCGGCCAGTAGCGCTGGACGTAGATCTGCCCGACTGCCTCGCCCAGGCTGGCATCGATCATTTGCATGCCGCGTTTCCAGCGTGCGCGCTGTTCGGGCACATCGTTGAGGGTGCGGCTGTAAAACCCGAAATGGGCGTCGTCGAACGCATGCGGCAGGACGCCGGCGTGGTCGCTGATGAAGCGAAAAGTCAGGTATTCCTGCCAGGTCGCCAGCGGCACATCGGCCAGCAGCTTGCCTGCGGCGGTAACGGCGGTGGTTTCGGCAACGTCCACCCTTTGCGCCCCGGCCAGCCCCATCGCGGCCAGCGTCGTCGTCCAGTCGAACTCCGGCGCCAGTACGGCCAGCTGCGCGCGGGTCATCGGGTTGTGCGTCTTGATTGCATCGCGCCGTGCTTCCGGCGTCCACTGATCCTGCGCCAGCCTGGTTTCCAGCGCCATGATCCGGTCGGCGCGCCCGGCCGCATCAGGTAGCCCGGCCAGCGTCTGCAGATGGATGATGTAATCGCGATAGGCCTTGCGAATTGCGTCGTATTTTGCGCCCTGCAGCAGATAATAATCGCGCGTCGGCAGGCCCAGCTCCCCCTGGCCGGCAATCGCGGTATAGCGGGTCGGGTCATCCTGGTCGGCGCCGATGCCGATATCGACCGCCGAGGCGTAACCCGGCTGCATCATCAGCTGCACCAGTTGCGAACGGGTCCGCACGCCGTCGATCCGCGCCAGCCATGGCCGCAGCGGGGTCAGGCCGCGCGCTTCGATCCCGGCCTCATCCATCCAGGCGCCGTAGAAATCGCCGATCTGC
>CAXTOS010000081.1:0-11147 GCA_964245935.1 uncultured Novosphingobium sp. | reverse complement strand
GCCCGTGCGGCGCCGGTTGAACCAGCGCCCTTCTTCGGGGCAGCTGTCGACAAGAAAGGCAGCCCTTCGGCGGGCCCGGGCGGGACGGGGGAGGGGGGCGAGGGGAGGGCCGAGCCGCGATCGACGGTTATCGGCAGTCGCGCCTTGAACGGAAAAAGGCGGCAGTTGCCTGCCGCCTTTCCCGCACCCCCTCCTGGATGGCTGGCCCTGGGACATTTTCGTCTTTATCCGGGCCGGACGTGAAATCTGGCGATCATTCGTCGCCGGCGTCAACCCCGTACGCTACGGCGGCGCTGGCAAGCTCGGCGCTGCCTTCACCCTGCATGTAAGGCATCGGGTTCACCGCCACGCCATCGACGCGCACTTCGTAATGCAGATGCGGCCCGGTGGTGCGGCCGGTCGTGCCGATATAGCCGATGACATCGCCGCGATGGACGAATTGCCCGGCCGCGACATTCAGCCGCGACATGTGGCCGTAGCGTGTTTCCAGCTGGCTGCCGTGTTCAATTTCGACGAACAGACCATAGCTGCTGAACCAGTCGGCGCGGCCTACCACGCCGTCACCGGTGGCATGGACCGGCGTGCCCACCGGCCCGGCCAGATCGACGCCTTCATGCGGGCGGTGGCCACCCAGAACCGGGTGCCAGCGCATGCCGAAGGCGCTGGTCAGGTGGGTGCCTGCCACCGGTACCAGCGAGGGAATGGAGCCGGTATGGCTCAGCACGGTGGAAATAGCGGAAATGGCGCGCCCCTGATCGAGCGAGCGCCATGAGGTGAACAACTGGCGGAATTCCGCGTCGCCGCCACCCAGCGGCGATGAAGTGCCCGGTGCGAATTGCTTCCCGGCCTGTGCGGCACGCAGCGGCGCGGCAATATCGGCGCTGTTGCTGCTGTTGGCGAAAGCCGGTGCGGTCAGTCCGGTAGCCATCACCGCCGTGGTTGCGGCCATTACGGCAAACATCCGGCGAGCATTCAACTCAAACTTAGCGACCACGCAAATCACCTTAATCTGGCGATCCGTTTCACCCCTGCGGGCCCCAAACGGAACTGCTACGACCAACATCGATGCGGTCGGCAGGACCACTCGACGCGATTATTTTGAGATGGTCGGAACCCCCCGCCGTCTCGATCGCTTTGGTAGCCAGTTTCTCGTTGGTCAGGCAAGCGCTGCATACCAAAGGCGCGGTAAACCGGCTGCCTCGCACGCTGAGCCGTTGAACGCAGGCTTAAGCACTCCGTCAAAGTGCCGGTTAACCATTAATTTCCAATGACTGGCCGGCGATTATTTGATTCGTTCACATGCGATCAGGAAGTATTTCGTGGCGAATTTCATCGTCGGGAATGGTCACGCCCGGGCAGCTGCCAGCACTTCGGCGGCGTGGCCCTTGACCTTTACCTTGCGCCATACCCGCGCGATCTTGCCGTCGGCGCCTACCAGCAGCGTGCTGCGCACCATGCCCATGTAGCTGCGCCCGTAATTGAGCTTTTCCGCCCAGAACCCCAGTGCGTCGGACAGGCCGCCCTCGGCCGCATCGCTCGCCAGCGGCACGGTCAGCGCATATTTGGCAATGAATTTGAGATGCCTGGCCGGCGGATCCTTGCTGACCCCCAGCAGTTCCACGCCGCTTGCGGCAAATTCGGCGGCCAGCGCGGAAAAATCCTGGTTCTCGGTGGTGCAGCCGGGCGTATCGTCCCGGGGATAGAAAAAGAGCACCAGCTTGCGCGCCGCGAAATCGGACGGGCGCACGCTGCTGCCATCGGACAGGGTCATGGCGATATCGGGCAGCGGATCGCCGATGTCAGGGTAATCTGCCACTAATCAAGCTCCCATGTTTCGCCGAAAACGGCCAGCCAGCCCGCCCGGACCGTCTGGCGCGCGGCAACGAGTTTCCCCATTGCCTCGGCCCAATCGCCGCATCCGCAGGCTTTGGCAAGCGCCGCGCGGGCCGGCGCTGGCGGTTCGGCAGCATCGGGCGCGAGCAGCCGCGCAGCAAACAGCAGCCGGGTGAGGGTATCATGCGCATCGATCATCGCCGCGTCCAGCCACTTTGCCGCCACCAATTGCACCACGGCCGTGCGCAGGTCGGGGGTCAGCCCGGCGCGTTCGCGCAATTGCAGGTACTGCACGATGAACTCCAGATCGACGAGCCCGCCCCGCCGCAGCTTGACGTCGAGCGGCCCCCCGGGGTGCTTGTGTCCGGCCATGCGGGTCCGCATTTCGAGCACGTCGATGCGCAGTTTTTCCGGCTGGCGCGGGGTGTTCAGGACTTCGGAAATGATTGCGGCAATGGCGGTGCGGGCAGCGGGCGAGCCGAATACCGGTCGCGCCCTTTCCAGCGCCATATGCTCCCAGGTCCAGGCCTGCTCGCGCTGATATTTGGCAAAGCTGGCGAAATTGACCGCCAGCAAGCCTTGCGCCCCTTGGGGCCGCAGCCGGGTGTCGACTTCATACAGCGCGCCTTCGGCCGTGGCCACGCTCAGCGCGGCGGTGATCCGCTGTGCCAGCCGGTTGAAATATTGCGTCGCGCCGAGCGGACGGGGACCATCCGATTCGGTGGCATGATCGCCGGTGAACAAAAAGATGATATCGAGATCGGAAGCGGGGGTCAGCGCACCGCCGCCCAGCCGCCCCAGCCCCAGCATCACCAGCTCCGAACCGGGCACCGTGCCATGCGCAGCCGCGAATTGCGCCACCGCGCCCGCTGCCAGCACCTCGATCGCGGCTTGTGCGACGCGCGACAGCCCGGCGGAAATCGCCAGCGCATCATGCGCCGCCTCGATCAGCTGCACGCCCAGTGCAAACCGCCGTTCGGTGACGCGGCGGCGCACCCGGTCGAGCAGTCGCTCATAATCGTCATCGGCTTCTCCGCGCGCCAGCTCCTGGGCCAGCGCCGGCACGCCGGGCGGCAATTCGAAGGCGCTGGCATCGATCAGCGCATCGAGCAGATCGCTGCGCCGCGACAGCGCATCGGCCAGCGGCGGGGCGAGCGACAGGATGCGCACCAGCAGTTCGAGCAGCGCGGGTCGCGCCTGTAACAACCGGAACAGATTTACCGCGCTGGGCAGTTGCGCGATCATCTGCTCCCACCGGATCAGCGCGCGGGTCGGTTCGGCCGCCCCCGCCAGTGCCGTCAGCAACGCCGGCTGGATCGCATCGAGCGCGGCAATCGCGGCGTCGCTGCGCAGCGCCCGCGCCGCGCCGCCGCGCCAGCCGTCGATCCGCGTGGCCACCGCTGCCGGATCGGCAAAGCCCAGACCACCAAGCTGGTCGGCCAATTCGCCCCCGCGCGGGGCGGGCGCAGGCTCGGGCGCGCTCACCGGGAAACGCTGCGTGTCGGCGGCGATCAGCAGGTCATAGCGATCGCCCACGGCAGCAGTAATGGCGGTGAGTTCCGCCACCAGAGCCGCGCCGTGCTCCAGCCCGTCGAGCCGTGCGACCGCATCCAGCAGCGCCGGATCGCGCGGCAGAATGTGCGTCTGGCGATCGTCGACCATCTGCAGGCGATGCTCGACGATGCGCAGCCGGTCATAGGCCCGGCCCAGCAACGCCGCGTCTTCATCAGCGATGAATCCCCCCGCCGCCAGCGCATCAAGGCTGGCGCGGGTGCCGCGCAGCCGCAGCGCCGGGTGGCGTCCGCCGTGGATCAGCTGGTGGGTCTGGGCAAAGAATTCGATCTCGCGGATGCCGCCGCGCCCGCGCTTGAGGTCGAAGCCGGGGCCGGGCCGCGCGACCTTGCCATGCGCCGCGCGAATCCGGCGGGTCAGCCGGCCGATCTCGGCGATCGCCCCGAAATCGAGGCTTTTGCGCCACACGAACGGCCTGATCGCGGCGAGAAAACTCTGGCCGGCGGCCATGTCGCCGGCGGCGGCGCGAGCGCGAATGAACGCCGCGCGCTCCCACGCCAGCGCCGATGATTCATAATGGCTGAGCGCTGCTTCGACGGGAATCGCCAGCGGGCTGACTTCGGAGGCCGGGCGCAGCCGCAGGTCGACGCGAAAAACATAGCCATCGGCATCGACATGCGACAGCGTCTGCACCACTTGCCGGGCCACCGCCTGCGCCGCTTCGCCCGGATCGTCGCGGGCGCGGCGCGGCAGGCGCTGCGGATCGTAAAGCAGGATCGGATCGATGTCGGAGCTGTAGTTCAACTCCTGCGCGCCATGCTTGCCAAGTGCCAGCGCGATGAAGCCGCTGCCGCTGTCGAGCACCGCAGCCGGGGTGCGGCGGTGGATGGCATCGCTGATCGCCAGATCCAGCGCGCGATCGGCCAGCGCCGACAATTCGGCCATGACCCGCGCCAGCGGAAAGGCGCCGGCCAGATCGCCCCCCGCCAGAGCCAGCGCGAACGCGAGCCGCTCATGGCGCAGCGCGGTGCCGACAACCGCGCCTTCACCTCGCGATCGCGCCCAATCGAGCGCCGCTTCGCCCTCTCCCGCCGCCAGCAGATCGACCAGGGCCGGCAGGCGCGCCATCGCCCGCGACAGAAACGGTGCATGCGCTTCGGCCCGGCGCAGCGCGTCGCCCCAATCGGTCGCCATCGGATCACGCCCCGTCATATTTGAACTGTGGCCTGCGCCAACCCTTCCCGCAAGCCTGCCGGATTCCACTCCCGCCTGCGGGAGGGGCCAGGGGTGGGCCTTTCTTTCTCTTCGGTGCGCGTAAAGAAAAGCAAGTGCCCACCCCCGCCCCCTCCCGCAAGCGGGAGGGGGGAAGAGCTGCCTGTGCCAGCCAATTGTGATCGCCGGGTCGATGCTTTATGGCCCCGGCATGACCGCACCAGCTCCGTTTCGCCTGCCCCCCGAATGGCATCCGCAGGACTGGCTGTGGGTCGGCTTTCCGCATGATGCCGAGGAATGGCCCGGCTTTCTGGGCGAGGCGCAGGCGCAGATCGCCGCTTTTGCCAGCGCCGTGGCCGAGAGCGGACAAGAAGTGCGGCTGATCGTGCGCGATGACGCCAACGCGGCGCGCGCGCGCCAGTTGGTCTCGTCGCAGGTCAAGCTGGAGCGCCGGGTCTACGGCGACATCTGGCTGCGCGATACCGGACCGCTGGTCGTCTGCGACGGTAGCGGTACGCGCATCGCGCGCCGGTTCGGCTTCAACGGCTGGGGCGGCAAGTACGAGATGGCCGGCGACCGGACCATCGGCGCCGCGCTGGCGGCGGACGCCGGACTGGCGGTCACCCAGGCCGACTGGATTCTGGAGGGCGGCGCGGTGGATGGCGACGGCACCGGGCTGGTGGCGACCACCGCGCAATGCCTGCTCAATCCCAATCGCAATCCCCAGCTGTCACGCGCCGACATCGCCGCGCGGCTGGAGCGCGACCTCGGCTTTACGCGCGTGCTGTGGCTGGGAAACGGGCTGATCAACGATCATACCGATGGCCACGTCGATAATCTGGCGCGCTTTGTCGCCCCCGGCGTGCTGGCGCTGCCCCGCGCGACGGGTGCGAACGATCCCAATGCCGAGATTTACGCCGATGCCAGGATGCGCGCCGAAGCGCTGGGGGTCACCGTGCGCGAGGTGCCATCGCCCGGCCGGATCGAGCGGCTCCCTGGATTCGGACAAATCAGCCGGATCGAGCCCGCCAGCTATATGAATTTTACCATCACCACGCGGCTCGTGGTCGTGCCGATATTCAGATCGTCGCATGATGCCGATGGGGTGGCGGCGGTGGCGGCGCTGTTCCCCGATCGGGATTGCATCGGCCTGCCGGGCGATGCGGTGCTGGCCGGCGGCGGCGGGTTTCACTGCGCCAGCCAGCACATGCCCCGGGCAGTTTGACCAGATACCAGCGCGGCGAAGGCTTCAACCAGCGGGGTCAGGCGCCGCGCGGACTACGGCGCGCTTTTCCGCGCAGGCTGAGACCGATGGCGCCCAGCCCGACCAGCATCATTGCCCATGTGTCGGCTTCAGGCACGGCGGTACTGAGCGGTGCCGGCTCCGAAGCGAAGGAGCCGGTCGGCGTCGACGTAAACGGCTCCAGATAGGCGGGCAGCCCATTGATCGTGCCGGTCGCCAGGCTGGGGTTGATCGCGCCCAGTGAAAAACTGTAATCCCCCGAAAGGGGTTGCGCGAAGGTCAGGAAATCGGACGTATAGATCAAGGTGCCGGTCAAAGTGTCGGCCGTCAAACCGGCATTACGCTGGCCTACCACGCCCAGCAGCGTGGCGTTGGTGAAAGTTGCCGACAGCAGGTTGGAACCGGCGGCGTAAGAGGAACTGCCGATGGTGATCGGCTGGATGGACGTAACCGTAAACGAGCCGGAGAAGGCCGTCTGGTCGGCAATCCCGAGTGCCGCCGCCGATGCATTGAAATTCGCGTTGGCCGAACTCGCGGTGAATACCAGGTTTGCTGGTATCCCGGAAACGGCGGGGGATGTGCTTGTCGCCAGATAGTTGAAATTCACGAGCGACGTATCCGTCAGCGTCAGGCTGCCGCCAGCGGTGCCGGGATTCGTGGCGACGAAGCTGTTGCCCAGGCCGGTCAGGGTCGCAAAGCTGGTGTCGGCAGCGCAAGCCGGCACGGCCATGGCGGATGCGGCCAGGGCGGCGACAGGTGCAAGCATTTGGATAAAGCCACGTGGCATGGAAATTTCCTTGATTCTGCGATGCAGACCGATTGCGGTCACCGACTTGCGTTCCTGGCGAGCAAGCTCGCGCTTGATGACTACAGGACAGCATGGTTCGTGCCAGTTCCTCAAAAACCTGCCTATTCATGTATTTATGAAGATCATTGCAGGCCGTATGCAATCAATTGTAAGAATTTCTTACACACCGGCATGGTCTCTGGCCGGGATCAGGGAATTTCCCTTCGGTCCGGGAACTTTTACGGGCGCGGATCGTTCACCCCCACGCTATGCCTGCTGTCCGCCGCCCGGCCATGATGCGGGCATCGGCAAGCCAGATCGCCGGAACGGGGGCAAGGAAGATCGTGCAGGATGAATCGATTAAGACGCCGCCCGGGGACATTGGTTCGAAGCCTCCTGTAACCCCGGCTCCGCAAAACCTGCCTCTGCCGAACGATCCCCACATCCCGCCGCCACCCGACGGACCAGCCGGCGACGCGGCCGCCAGCCCCGCCTGGGCCAGGGATCTGCGCCAGCTTTATAATATCGTTGTCGAAGAACCGCTGCCGGACAGCTTCATCGACCTGCTGGCCCAGCTGGATTCAAAAGACTGATGCCCGCAGTCACGGGACCAGTACCTGATTTTAAGCGCGAACTGACCGCCGTCATCCCGCATCTGCGCGCCTTCGCGCGCGGCTTGTGCGGCAAAAGCGATGTCGCCGACGATCTTGTCCAGGAGACGTTGCTCAAGGCCTGGACGGCGCGCGAACGCTTCGAGCCCGGCACCAGCATCCGCGCCTGGACTTTCGTGATCCTGCGCAATGTCTATCTCTCGGGGCTGCGGCGCAGTCGCTTTCAGGGCGATTACGACGAATCTGCCGCCGAACGTATTCTGTCCGCGCCGGCCGAGCAGGAAGGGCCGATGCATTTGTCGGACCTGCATCGCGCGCTGATGACGCTGGCCCCCGAACGGCGCGAAGCACTGCTGCTGATCGGGGCAGGCGGATTTTCCTACGAAGAAGCGGCCGCGATCGCCGGCTGCGCAGTGGGCACCATCAAAAGCCGCGTCGGCCGCGCGCGGGCGCAACTGGCCATCATGATCGAAGACGGCGCCATCACCCGGCGCGGCAAGGATGATCCGGTCGCCAACGCCGCGATCATGGCAGAATTGCAACGCGCGACCGTGCCGAAGGGTTAGGTTGTCGATACATCAGGATTAAGGTGCGAGGGCCATGGCCCATTGCCGCTAACTTATAAGCGACTTTTTCACTTGCTTCGTCAGGATGACGATAGAAGAATATTGTAGACTAGCGCCTATGGGCATGGCCCTCGCGCTCCCGGTCATTGGCCGTTGTGCCATTTCCAGCATTGCGTAGCGGCCTTTACAGCCTGCGGCGCGGCGGGTTTGGCCGAGGCCCGATCAACACGCAACCAAAATTATCGAGGTCTGGGGCCAAAAGCCCCAGTTCTATCCTGCGTCTTGCAATCCCGTTCCACCCTCGTTCATGCCGTGTTGATCCTCGTGACATTACCGAGACACCCCGACATAGCCAACCTGGACAAATTCGGGCAACAGACGGGGGACCACCATGGGACGGCAGTATTTCGGCACCGACGGCATTCGCGGGCGCACCAATGCGGGAGTGATGACTGCGGAAATCGCCATGCGAGTGGGCCAGGCGGCGGGCATCCGCTTTTTGCGCGGCGGCCACCGCCACCGCGTGGTGATCGGCAAGGACACGCGGCTGTCGGGCTATATGCTGGAAAGCGCGCTGGTCGCCGGGTTTACCAGCGTGGGCATGGATGTGGTGATGACCGGGCCGATGCCCACGCCTGCCATCGCGCTGCTCACCCGTGAAATGCGCGCCGATGTTGGCGTGATGATCTCGGCCAGCCACAATCCCTATGAAGACAACGGCATCAAGCTGTTCGGCCCCGACGGCTTCAAGCTGTCCGACGAGGACGAACTGGCGATCGAGGCGATGATCGCCACGGCCCAGCCGCTCGCCCAATCGAGCGACATCGGCCGCGCCCGGCGCATCGACGATGCGCGCGGGCGCTATATCCACGCGGTGAAAAGCGCGCTGCCCGACGAGATCCGGCTCGACAAGCTCAAGATCGTGGTCGATTGCGCCAATGGCGCGGCTTATCAGGTCGCCCCGACTGTCATCTGGGAACTGGGCGGCGACGTGATCTCGGTCGGGGTCAACCCCAATGGCCGCAACATCAACGACCGTTGCGGCTCGACTCACCTCGATCTGGTCAAGGAAACCGTGGTTGCCTCGGGTGCCGACATCGGCATCGCGCTGGACGGCGACGCCGACCGGCTGATCGTGGTCGACGAACACGGCGCCGAGGTCGACGGGGACCAGATCATGGCGCTGATCGGCGCGCAACTGGCCGCGCGCGGGGAATTGCGCGGCGGCGGCGTGGTGGCCACGGTGATGTCCAACCTGGGGCTGGAACGCTGCCTCAATGCGCGCGGCCTGACCCTGCTGCGCACCGCCGTGGGCGACCGCCATGTGCTGGAGGCGATGCGGCGCGATGGCTACAACGTCGGCGGCGAGCAATCCGGCCACATGATCATGCTCGACCACGCCACCACCGGCGACGGCACCATCGCCGCACTGCAAGTGCTGGCCGCGCTGGTCAAATCCGGCAAGCGCGCCAGCGAATTGCTCCACCAGTTCGACGCCGTGCCGCAATTGTTGAAGAATGTGCGGTTCTCGGGCGGGAAGCCGCTGGATAATTTGCGCGTCCAGGCGGTGATCGCCGATGCCGAGGCGCAATTGGCCGGGCATGGCCGGCTGGTGATCCGCCCGTCGGGCACCGAGCCGGTGATCCGGGTAATGGCCGAAGGCGACGACGAAGCCGAGGTGGCCAGAGTGGTGGATGCAATCTGCGACGCGGTGGCGCAAGCGGCGGCGTGAGCAGATATTGCACCATTTTGTCGCGGTCGGCCAGTTCGGCCTTTTGCCCCCGGGCGATCACTGGCAGAATGTAGCCATGCTGGAAATGCGCCCCGATTGCGAACGCTGCGGCGTGGATCTTCCGGCACAGGATGGCGGCGCGTTCATTTGCAGCTTCGAATGCACATTCTGCGCCGACTGCACCGAGGATCTGGACGAGCGCTGCCCCAATTGCGGCGGCGAATTGCTCGACCGGCCGGCGCGGGCGCGGCATCTCCATGCCAAGAGCCCGCCATCTGCCGAGCGGCAGTTCAAGGGCTGATGGTCCCGCGCATTCTGACGATTGCGGGCTCGGATTGTTCGGGCGGGGCGGGCATTCAGGCCGATATCAAGACCATCACCATGATGGGCGGCTATGCGATGAGCGCGATCACCGCGATCACCGTTCAAAATACGCGCGGGGTCAGGGCGGTGGAGGTGCTGGCGCCGGAGCTGGTGATCGCCCAGATCGACGCCTGCCTGTTGGACATCGGCGCGGACGCGATCAAGATCGGCATGCTGGGTAGCGCGGCGATTGCTGCCCGGGTGGCGGAGCGGCTGGACCGGCTGGAGGGCAAGGTGCCGATCGTGTTCGACCCGGTGATGATTGCCAGCAGCGGCGATGCGCTGGCCGATGCCGCCACCGTCGCCAGCTTTGCCGCGCTGATCCGGCTGGCCACGCTGACCACGCCCAATGTGGCCGAGCTGGCGGTGCTGGGCGGCGGTGAGGCGATGGTGGCGCATGGCCGGGCCTGGCTGGAGAAGGGCGGCGATGCGCCCGGCGATGTGGTCATGGACGAGCTGATGGTGCCGGGGGAAGCGGCACGCTCATTCGAAGCGCCGCGCATCGTTACGCGGCACAGCCATGGTACCGGCTGCACGCTGTCCAGCGCGATCGCCACCGAACTGGGGCGCGGGGCGCGCCTGTTTGAAGCGGTGGAGCTGGCGCGGGGTTTTGTGCGTAGCGCGCTGAGAAACGCGCCTGGGTTTGGCGAGGGTGCGGGGCCAATGGGGCATGCGCAGGCAACGCGCGCGGGGTGTCAACCTGCCCCCCTCCCCTTCAGGGGAGGGACTGGGGGTGGGGCCTCTCCGGATAGCGCGGCGATTGGGGAGAGGCCCCACCCCCGACCCCTCCCCTGAAGGGGAGGGGAGAAGTAGACGCTACCCCTTCTCCTCGATCCCGTAGAACCGGGCAATCTCGGCCCAGGCCTGCTCCGCCGTTTCCACCGGCGTGAATAGCGCCAGATCGGCGCGGCTGACTACCCCTTCGGCGACCATTTCGTCGAAATTGATCACTTTGCTCCAGAAGTCGCCACCGAACAGCAGCACCGGAATCGGGCGCATCTTGCCGGTCTGGATCAGGGTGAGCAGCTCCATCAGCTCGTCCAGCGTGCCATAGCCGCCGGGGAACACCGCCACGGCACGCGCGCGTAGCAGGAAGTGCATCTTGCGCAGCGAAAAATAGTGGAACTGAAAGGCGAGGCGCGGGGTGACGTAGCGGTTGGGCGCCTGTTCATGCTGGAGGACGATGTTCAGCCCGATGGTTTCGGCGCCTGCTTCGGCGGCGCCGCGATTGGCTGCCTCCATGATGCCGGGGCCACCGCCGGTGACCACGTGGATGGGGGTGGCCAGG
>CAXTOS010000080.1:0-11278 GCA_964245935.1 uncultured Novosphingobium sp. | reverse complement strand
TATTGTGAAGCCGTTTGCTATCGGCTTGAGCGGTGAAATCGAGGAAGGCTGGAATCCACATCGGCGTTGGGTCAGCTTGCGCTCACAATCTGCGTAGCGCAGAATGGATGCTGATTTTCATCAGCATGACGAGCCATATGCGATTGCCCTGGGGGTTGCCGCCAGGCCGCGGCGCGCCACACTGCCTCAAAAAAATCTCGTATCGTCTGGTTGCCGACGTTGTTCATTTGTGTTCGCTCCCTATCTGGGGCATTATAGTCGTTACGCTGTCGTCGGCGCAAAATTTGGAATCCGGAACCCGTGACTGTGGAAATTGTCATTCTGGCCATGATCGCGGCCTTTCTGGGGCTCAGGCTGTATGCCGTGCTGGGCAAGCGTGCCGACCATGGCGAAGAACCGATGCAGAGCCGGTTCGACGCACCGACCGCGAAAACGACCCAGACAAAGCAGCCCGCGCCCGCGCAGGTTCGCTTGCCGGAGCGGGCCGCCGTACCGGTCGTGGTGCGCGCGGCCACGGCACCGACCCTGCAACCCGCAGTTGAGCGCGGCCTACGCGACATCGGTACGGCGGATCGCCGGTTCGATGTCCAGGTGTTCCTGGATGGTGCGCGCAGCGCGTATCGCATGATCCTCGAGGCCTTCTGGCGCGGTGATAAGGACGAACTTGGCCAGCTGTGCGACCCGCATGTCGCGCAGGGCTTCATCACCGAAATCGACGCCCGCCTTGCCGCCGGCGAGACGGTCGACAATCGCCTGGTGCGGATCGAGGACGTGACTATCCTCTCGGCCAGCTATGCCGCGCCGGTCGCGCGGATCACGCTGCGCCTCACCGCCGACATCGCGACGGTTACGCGCGACCAGCAGGGCGCCATGATCGCCGGCTCGCTCGACGACGCGGTGGTGGTGCAGGATGTCTGGACGTTCAGCCGCGATGTCGGCTCGCCCAATCCCGACTGGCTGCTGGACGAGACGGACGAGAACTGAGTCCAAAGTAAATTCATAAAGACCTGGGGAATGAGCGCGCGTCCGGCCGCTGCAAAAGCTGCGTGACTTTCCCGGTAATTTGTCCAACGGGTGGCCCGAAATATGGATGCGCCATCTTATGGAACATGATCTGGTCGCGCTGAAGCGTGTTGCCGTTAACCCGTATCGCCAACCAGGATGGGCGGGGTATGATGCAGTTTTGACGCAGGATGCGCGGGGTGCGGGGGTCCGCCGCAGCTTGGCGATGGTACTGCTTGCCCTGCTGGCCGCTTGCGGCGGGGTCATTCCCCAAAACGGGGTCGCTCCGTTGCCGCCGCCGCCACCAGCCGTGGCCACGCCCGCGCCGCCACCGCCCTCTGCCGTGGCCCTGGGGGTGTCCCCCGGTCCCGACGTCGCGACGCTGGGCCTGACGGCGGACACGGCGGCGCCGGCGTTGGCGGCGTTTCGCGAAACCTGCCCGCGTCTGCTCGCGCGCGCTGACAACAGCGGGTTGACGCACCCCCAGGATTGGCAGGCGGCCTGCGCGGCGGCGGTCAACTGGCCCGCCAGCGACGCTGCGGCGTTCTTCACGAGCCAGTTCGAAGCCGTGGCCGTGGGTACGGGCGCCACGTATGTCACCGGCTATTTCGAGCCCCAAATCGCCGGCACCCGTACGCGTCAACCCGGCTTCGACGTGCCCGTCTACGCCGTTCCACCCGATCTCGTCCACGCCCGTCCGGGCGATGCCCCGGTCAAGCCCAACGGCCAGACCCCGTTCGGGCGTTACGATGAAACCGGCCATTTCGTGCCTTATTACGAGCGCGCCGACATCATTGCCGGCCGGCTGGCGGGGCAGGGACTGGAAATCGCCTGGGCCGCCGATCCGGTCGAGTTCTTTTTCCTGCAAGTCCAGGGCTCGGGGCAGTTGGTGGCCCCCGACGGCAGCGTGATCCGCATCGGCTATGCCGCCGATAACGGGCAGAATTATACCGGCATCGGCGTGCTCATGCGTGATCAGGGGCTGATCGGTACCGCGCCGGGGCAATACCCCGGCTCGATGCAGGGCATCATGCAGTATCTGCGCGAACACCCTGACGTGGGCGCCACGCTGATGAACCAGAACAAGAGCTGGGTATTCTTTCGCGAGATTACCGGAGACGGCCCGATCGGGGCGCTGGGCGTGCCGGTGCGGGGGCATGTCAGCCTTGCCGCCGATCCGCTGTTCGTGCCGCTGGGCGCGCCAGTGTTTCTCTCGCTCGACCGCAGCCTGGCCAGCGGACTGGCGGCCAATGGGCTGTGGGTAGCGCAGGATACCGGCGGCGCCATCAAGGGGGCCAACCGCTTCGACAGTTTCTGGGGCTCCGGCCCCGATGCCCGCCTGACCGCCGGCGGCATGGCCGGTCGCGGGACCGCCTGGGTGCTGCTCCCCAAAGGAACGCTCGCCCGCCTGACCGCCCCCCCGTCCGGACGGTGAGACCGCCGGGCCGCCGGCTGTCGCCCGAAGAGGCTGAACTATGGGCGCGGGTGGCAAGCACGGTGCGCGCGTTCGACCGGCCGCAACGGGTAGCCGTGGTACCGGACCCCGCGCCCCCGCCGGCACACCCGCCGCCGCCCGGCAAGCAGCCCCGGCGCATCCGCAGTCCTGCGCCGTCCGCCGATGCGGCGCCGTCTCCACCGTCCGCCGCTCGCTCGCTCGACGGCCACACGCTGGACGCCAGCTGGGATCGCAAGCTGGCGCGCGGCCTTGCCAGCCCGGATTTTACGCTCGATCTGCACGGTGCCTCGCTGGCCGGCGCCTATGCCCGGCTCGACCACGGCCTGACACAGGCTGTCGCTCAGGGCGCGCGCCTGGTCCTGCTGATCACCGGACTACCCCGCGGGCACGTCGATCCGGCTGACCGCTCCAGCCGGCGCGGCGCAATCCGTGCGAAATTCCTAGATTGGCTGGCCCACGGCAGCCATGCCGCACGTATCGCCGCGATCCGCCCCGCGCATCCCCGCCACGGCGGCGCGGGCGCGGTATATATCGTGTTGCGCAAGGGAAGGTAGCAACCGGCGCCAAGGGGTTGCCGAGTTCGCATCATTCAAGAACGAAAACCGGTACCCACTTTTTGTCATCACAGAATTTTTGTTTTCGCGTGATACGAGAACGAAAACCGGTACCCACTTTTTGTCATCACGCTTTAGCCGTAAACGACCCGGACGGTCTGGCGGCGCCGCGTGGCCAGGCCGATCATCCCCAGGCCGACGATGAGCATCGCCCAGGTGGCGGGCTCTGGCACTGCGGAGATGGGGATTTTAAACGCACGAAACGCCGCGGTTGCGTCGGGCAAGGCAGCAATGGTGTAGGACGCTTGAACAAAGGTGAAATCCTGTTTCAAGTCGACGCCGTAATAACTGCCGGGCACGAATGTCGGCGCGCTCTCGTTAAACGCATAGCTTGTCGGCGCCAGGACATTGAAGTTTTCACTGAAATTGGTAAAGCCGCCCAGTTGACCTTTGGCGCCGGAATACCAGGTAACTGCATTATCGCCGCCCAGACCGGTTGCGTCAAAGACTGGAACCGTCGTGTAATAGTCCTCCACGAAAGCGATAGGGGTAGGGTTCTGGGACTGGGTCCAGGAAGCAACCACCTGGCTAATTCCGGATATGCCGGTTTCGGTGACGGTTACTTTCAGATCAGTGGCAAGAGCAGCACTCGAACCTAAGGCGCAAGAGACCGCAGCAAGGCTGACGACGGAAAATCTATGCATGGATGTCGCTCCGAATTTGCTGAGTGCAACTCGACTTGACTTGGATCGGGTGAAGTAAACTAGCTAACGTTTATTAAAGCAAATAACGTGCCAGACACGCGGATTGTTGTTTTGTTTAGACAAAATTCACAGGCCTGCGGTAAAACGCGGATCAGGTGTAATACCTAGTGACGCATGGCCCGCAGGATTGGACGGGCCGGCCGTGACAAGCGTCGACTACCGCCTCCGCCACCGCAGCGCCTGCGAGGAATGCCATCGAAACTTCCGCACCCGCAAAGAATGATGGATCGTCGCGCAGGAGCCGGATCGGCGCGGGCGTCCGCTTTTTCCTGCCGGCCATGTTGGCGCCCGTCCTGGCGTTGCCCGGCTGCACGGCTACCCATGTCGCGCCGCTATTGCCGCTCTGCCTGCAAAGCCATGGCTCCCGGTACGATGGCACCGATGCGCCTGCCGGATCGGTCTCTGCGGGCTGGTGGCAATGTCTTGGCGATGCGCAATTGTCCGCCCTGATCGAGCGCGCCCCCGCGCCGTCGCCGCCGCCGACGACATCGGCCCGGGGCAGGCGGTCCGCCGAAATTGCCAGCCGCTACATTGCCTTGCGCGAGCGACAGACCGCGCTGGTTCTGCTGGCCGAGCGCGAGGATATCGATAGCCGGCTGGTCGCCTTCGCCCGGCAGCATGTTGCCGATGGCACCGCGCCGCGCCGGCAGGTCGAGACGGCAGAAGCGCAGCTGGCACGCACGCGCGCCGATCAGGCGCGTATTCGGGCCAGGATAGCCGCACTGTCCGATGGGCTGGCGGTAATTTCCGATGCCGCGCCCGGCACGCTCGCCAGCCTGCCCGGCGGACCCATTCCATTGCCGCCGCCGGCGCTTGAGGCGGGCGATCAGACCGTCCCGATCGCATGGCATCCGGATATCCGTCTTGCGACATGCAAACTTTTCGCGGCGCGCTGCGTCCGGGCCAGGCGCAACGCGGCACTGGCGGATTATCGCGCGAAGGAGCTGACGGCGGCTCGGGCACAGTCGCTGGCCGAACATGCCCGTGCCATCGCCGCATCGCAGGACATGCGCGCCGGCGGCGGCACAGTGGCGCCCGGCGAGGCCCTTGAAGCCGATCGCGAGGCGCTTGATGCGCTGCAGGCCGAGGAGCAGGCCCGCGCGGCGATGACCCAGGCCTATGTCGCGGTGGCCAGATCGCAACGGCGGGATTAGAGACTGACAAATCATTGGCGCTGCGTTCGCACCCGCAGTATTCGTGCAAAATCGAGACAGGAAAAGGGGTCGGAATGCCGAACAAGATCTACCGGGATGCAGCCGCCGCGCTTGACGGGCTGCTGTTCGAGAGCATGCTGATCGCCAGCGGCGGGTTCGGCTTGTCGGGCATTCCCGAGCGGCTGATCGATGCCATCCAGGCGTCGGGCGTGAAGGCGCTGACTATTGCATCCAACAATGCCGGCATCGACAACGAAGGTCTCGGCAAGCTGTTGCGTACGCGCCAGGTGAAAAAGATGATCAGTTCCTATGTCGGAGAGAACAAGGAGTTCGAGCGGCAGTATCTGGCCGGCGAGCTGGAGGTGGAGTTTACCCCGCAGGGAACCCTGGCGGAGCGGATGCGCGCCGGCGGCGCGGGCATTCCGGGATTCTACACTAAAACCGGCGTCGGTACGCTGGTTGCCGAGGGCAAGCCGGTGATGGCATTCCAGGGCGAAGAGTTCGTGCTGGAACGCGGCATCGTGGCCGACCTGGCGATCGTCAAGGGCTGGAAGGCCGACACCACCGGCAACGTCGTCTTCCGCAAAACCGCGCGCAATTTTAACGTGCCTGCCGCACAATGCGGGCGTGTCTGCGTGGTTGAAGTGGAAGAAATCGTCGAGCCGGGAGGGCTGGACCCCGAGGCGATCCACCTGCCCGGCGTCTACGTTCAGCGGATCATCTGCGGCGCGCCCTATGACAAGAAAATAGAATTTCGCACGGTACGCGAAAGGGAGGCTGTCTGATGTTTGGCAGGAAAAAACAAGGAACGGCCGGCGAGATCGACGTTACCAACATGACTATTCTTGAGGGTGCAAACGAGTTCCTTAGAATGTGGTCGCATAAGGATGGGCCAGTAACGTGCCTGATCACTCCGGGTGCGCTTGGGCCAGATCCGTTTCTATTTGGCATGGCATTGATGGATGGTGTTCGGCACGCTGCGAAAGCTTACTCACAGGCAATCGCAATCGCTGAAGATCGGGCATTTTGCAGAGTCTTGGAGGGTTTTGATGCCGAACGCCTCCACCCAACGGATGTTGCTCTGCAAATTTCTGGAAAGGTGAATTAATGCCTTGGACCAGAGAAGACATGGCCGCCCGCGCCGCGCGCGAATTGCGCGATGGCTATTATGTGAACCTGGGCATCGGCATCCCGACGCTCGTCGCCAACTACGTCCCGCACGGCGTCACGGTGACGCTGCAATCGGAAAACGGGATGCTGGGCATCGGCCCCTTTCCCTGGGCCGGCGAGGAAGACGCCGACCTGATCAATGCCGGCAAGCAGACCATCAGCGAACTGCCGCAATCGGCCTATTTCGACAGCGCCGCCAGCTTTGCCATGATCCGCGGCGGCAAGATCGACCTGACCGTGCTGGGCGCGATGGAAGTGGCCGAAAATGGCGATATCGCCAACTGGATGATCCCCGGCAAGATGATCAAGGGCATGGGCGGCGCAATGGACCTGGTCGCCGGGGTCAAGAAGATCATCGTGGTGATGGAGCATTGCGCGAAGGACGGCAGCCCCAAGTTCATCCCCGCCTGCACGCTGCCGCTGACCGGGCGCAACGTGGTGGACATGATCATCACCGACCTAGCCCTATTCCAGCGCCCCGACCACGCCTCGCCGTTTCAGCTGGTGGAATGCGCGCCGGGGGTCGGTTCGGCGGATATCCGTGCAAAGACGACGGCGCATTTTGTCGAATAACAACCGCCTGTCCTGAGCCGGTATCGCAGGGCTGCCCCTCACTTCCCGGCTTCTCCCACTGTCCCATCCACAGCCCAGGTGTTAAAGCGGATAGCAAAACCTTGACGGATCGGCCTCCAGGATCGGGCGCCGCGTTTTTCCCGGCAACCGGGGCGTGGCGGCGTGCGGCCCGGCAGTTGCAGCTGGCGCATGGCCTGGCCAGCCGGACCGGCCGCCGCGACATCAACCAGGATGCGGTCGGCTGGTACGCGGGCGACGATGCCGAACGGGTCACCCATGGCGCCGTGGCCATGCTGGCGGACGGAATGGGCGGCGTAAACGGCGGTGGTCTGGCCGCCACGCTGGCCTGCCATAGTTTTGTCGAAGCCTATTACGGGCTGTCGCCGACGCTTGGTGTCGCCCTGGCCGGACACCGGGCGATGTCGAGCTTCAACCGCTGGCTGTATGCCGTGGCGCGTGCCGATGCGGCGCTGGCCGGAGCCGGTTGCACCTTTACCGCGCTGGTGTTCAAGGGACGGACCGCCCATCTGCTGCATGTCGGCGACACCCGCGCCTGGCACTGGCGCGACGGGCGCCTGACGCAGCTGTCGACCGATCACCAGCCGCCCGGCTTTCCCGATACCCACATCCTGACGCGCGCCATCGGGCTGGAAGGGGAATTGCGGCTGGATCACGCCAGCATCGCGCTCGAACCCGACGACCGGCTGCTGTTGACCAGCGACGGGGTGCATGGGGTGGTCACCGCTCAGGCCCTGGCAGAGGAACTGGACCGGCACCGCCCGGCGGACCTGACCGCAGCGGCAATCGCCGATCTGGCGCTGGCGATCGGTTCCGCCGATAACGCCAGTGCCGTCGTCGTCGATATCGTCGCGCTGCCCGATCCGGATCATGCCGGCCTTGTTGCCCTGGCCGCCGACCTCCCGGTGTATCCGCCGCCGCGGGTGGGAGACGTGATCGACGGACTGCGGCTGGAACGGCAACTGTCCGAGGGAGAGCAGACCCACGCGTTCGTCGCCCGGCGGCTGACGAGCGGCGAACGGTTCGTCGCCAAGTTCCCCTGTCCGGGCCGCACCGGGGAACGGGGTGCCCGCGAAGCCTTTGTGCGCGAGCGCATGATCGCGGCGCGGATGGATTCGCCGTATGTCGCCCGCATCATCGCGCTGCCCCCCGAGAACCAGAGCCAGGTCTATACGCTGATGCCGTGGTACGAGGGCGAAACACTGGAGGCGCGCTTGCGGCGCGGTCTGCCCGGCATCGCCGAGGGGCTGGCCATCGCGACCCGCCTGGCGAGCGGCATCATCGCGCTCCATCGGCTGGGCGTGATCCATCGCGACATCAAGCCGGACAATGTGCTGGTGGAACAGGATGGTGGCGTCCGCCTGATCGACTTCGGCGTGGCCCGGATCCCGCAGATGGAGGACGCCGGGCAGGACGAAGCGGCCGGCGATGTACCGGGCAGCCATGGCTACCTCGCCCCCGAACTCTACCGGGGCGAACGCGGTGACGAGGCCAGCGACCAGTTCGCCTTCGGCGTCACCCTGTACCGGATCTTCACCGGCCATATCCCCTTCACCGATCTGCAAAAGCTGCAAACACCGGGCTATGACAGTCCCGCCGACCCCGCAAGCCTGCGCCCCGATCTGCCCGCGTGGCTGGCCCTGGCTTTGCGCCGGGCCGTCCAGGTGAACGCCGACGACCGCTATTGCGACATGATCGAACTGCTGCAGGCGCTGGAGCGTGGCACCGCGCGAACGCGACAGGGGCCGGCATCGCGACGCCGGCCCCTGTCGCTGATCGAGCGCAAGCCGGTGCTGGTCTGGCAAATGGTGGCGCTGCTGCTGGCGCTGGCGCTGATCGGCGCCCTGATGCGCCATTGATATGGTTGTCCGGCGATCGGGCTGCCCGCCACGGCGCAAATGCCCGGTTGACAGGTCCACCAGCATGTGTTCATCCTAGGAAACGCTTTTCACCAGCGCGAAACATATGGGGGCTACCACATGGCGGAACTTCGAGCGGACAGTTTGAGTTTTCTGGAGGCAATCGGCCAATCGGTCGCCAACGTCTCGCCCACGCTGACCCCGGCGATCGCCGTCACCGTAGTCGCGGCAACGGCCGGTACCGCATCCTGGCTGGTCTATGTCATTGCGACCATCGCGCTGGTCGTGGTCGGATACAACATCGGCAAGCTGGCCTCGAAGATTTCAGCGGCGGGCTCGTTCTTCCTGTATATCTCGCGCGGGCTGAACCCGGCGCTCGGGATGTTGTCGGGGTGGGCGATGCTGGCTGCCTATGTCTGTACCGCCATCGCCTTGACCGCCACCACGGCGCTGTTTGCCCAGACGCTGATCACCGGGCTGGGCTTTGCGCTGGTGGTGCCGAACATCATCCTCTACGCGATCATCTCGGCGCTGGTTTACCTGTTCGCGGTCAGGGACATCCGAATTTCGTCGCGGCTGGGCCTGGCGCTGGAGGTGGTGTCGCTGATCGTGGTGGCGCTGGTCTGCCTCCTGTCGTGGCGGGCGCACGGCTTTGCGGTCGATGCAAAACAGGTCAGCCTCAAAGGCGTCAGTTTCAGCGCGGTCGGCCAGTCCATCGTCTTCGGCATTTTCTCGTACGTCGGCTTCGAGAGCGCGGCGACGCTGGGCAAGGAAACCCGCAATCCCAAGGTCGTTTTGCCCCGCGCCGTGATCCTGACGCCGATCCTGGCCGGCGCGGTGTTCATCGTCACCACCTATTTCATCGTGCAGGGCTTCGACGACAACACCACCAAGCTGGGTGCCAGCGCCGGGCCGCTCGCCGATATCGTCCCCGGCAAGGCTGCGGTCATGACGATCCTGGTCTATATTGGCGCGATGGTCAGCATGTTTGCCTGCGCCCTGGCGTCGATCAACAGCTTTTCGCGCATCCTGTTCTCGCTGGGCCGTTACCAGTTCGTCCACAAGACGATGGGCAACGTGCATGCAAAGCACCAGACCCCTCACTTTGCCGTCGCGATCGGGGTGATCCTGAATTTCCTGGCATGTGCGGCGTTCGCGCAGCGCGCGCCGACCGATCTGCTTGGCTGGTTCGGGACGCTGGCCGCTTTCGGCTTCATCTTCGTCTACTTCTTCTGCTCGATTGCCGCGCCGGCGCTGCTCCGCAAAACCGGGGAAGCGACACCATTGACCTATTTCATGGGCGGCCTGGGTTGCGTGCTGATGCTGTTCTCGATGGCCGGCAGCCTGTATCCGGTGCCGGCTGCGCCGCTGCTCTACCTGCCCTATGGCTTTGCCATCTACATGCTGATCGGGGCCGTGTGGTTCATGATCCTGAAGGGCCGCATGCCGCGGGCCGCGCTCTCGATCGAACACGACCTCGAAGGGGTGGTCATGGGCGCCAAATAAAGGCCATGACAGGATGGGGAGGGCGCTGGCGGGCGCCCTCCAAGCGGGCAGCGTACGATGCGGAACATCTGCCCGCGCCCGGCCTGTGCAGTGCATCCTGCGCCTTGCTCAACTCCAGCAAGAAGTGCAGCCCTTCGACAAGCCCGGGACGGACGGGTCTGGTGGCGATTTCAGATTTCCTGCAAACGCTTTGATACCAAACCTGCACGTGTTTTGTTGGCGCAATGCCCTATCGCAGCGCGCGCGCAATCGCCTCGCGCGCCGACGGCGCCATTACGGCGTAGCCAGCTTGTCCGGGGTGGACGCCGTCACCCGAATAGTCGGCGCGCAACCCGCCGTCCGGATCGGCCAGCAGCGGATAATAATCGACGTAGCCGATCCCGCGCTGCGCCGCGAACTGGCGCAGCCATTGGTTCAATGCGCGGATGCGCGGTCCGGGCACGATGGTCGGTGCCCATGGAAAGGCACTGGCAGGCGGGATCGACGCCAGCACCACGCGGATGCCGTTAGCGGCGGCGAGATCGGCCATCGCGCTGATGTTGTCCTCGATGGCTTCATCCGTAATCGGGCCGGTATTGCCGGCAATGTCATTGGTGCCGGCCATGATGTGGACCACGCCGGGGCGCAGCGCGACGACATCGGCCATGAACCGCACCAGCATTTGCGAACTGGTCTGCCCGCTGATACCTCGGTCGATAAAGCCGCTCGCAAAGAACGCGGGATCGGCATGGATCCAGTTTTCGGTGATGGAATCGCCCATGAACACCGCCACCGGACGACCCGCTTGTCGCTGCGCCGCATTGGCGGCCGCATATTTGCACATGTTCGCCCAGTCCTGCGCGTGCCGGTCGGTCAATAGCTTCAGCAGATGTTGCACGCGATCGGATCCCGGATTGAATTGAGACGGGTCGAGCCCGGCCTGCGGAGTGACGGGCGTTTGCGGTGGCGTGGCGGTGCTTGTAGCCGTTTCCGCCGGATCGGGCTGGCAGCGGGGCTGCGCCTGGGCCGTCCGTCCACCGGCAACCAGCGCCGATGCGGCGAGCACCGCAAACCAGTTCAGCCCCATCGTATGCCCTCCCTGGCCGATACAGCGCAACGACAACCAAACATGGAGGGCAAGGGTCGGCCCTCCATCTGCAATGCTTCAGCCCCAGAGTCTTTCGTTTCAGTCGGTGCCAGCCCGCTCCCCCGCCCGGCCACCCAAGTCATTGTATAATATGGG
>CAXTOS010000079.1:0-11326 GCA_964245935.1 uncultured Novosphingobium sp. | reverse complement strand
AGGTGATGGTGCCCCCGTTCTCGCCGATCGGAAAGTCGTTCTGCGCCGCGATCGTTCCCGACAGGTGCGGCGACTGGTTCAGCTTGTTGCCGGTCGCGTCGAACACCCCCCGCGTGGCATCGTAGCGAGGATCACGAGCGAGGACGATGAGCGGAACCAGCGCGGCGGCAACCGACGAGGTCTGGAACTTGCTATAACGCGCATTTAGCAACGAGCCATTGCCGCTGAGCGTGAAATGCGGGGTCAGCTTGGCGGTCATCTCCGCCTCGATCCCGTCGACCTTGGCCTGTGCGGCATTGCCGATGCTGACCACACCCGGCGAAATCGCCGACTGGATTTGCAAATTGCTGTAATCGTAATGGAAAGCCGACACGTTGAGCCGCAAATGGCGATCCAGCAGGTCCGCCTTGAAGCCGGCCTCGTAGCTCCAGATCGTCTCCGGATTGAACGCGGCCGTCGCCAGCGAGTTGGCGGCATAGTTGGTACCACCGCTCTTGTAGCCCTTGGTGATGGAAGCGTAGAGTAACAGGTTCGAGGCCGCCTTCCAGTCCAGCCCGAACTTGGGCGTCCACGCCTGGAACTTTGGCTGGGTCTGGAAAATGATCGGGAAATTCTTCAATGTCGCCCCGGTTGCCAGCGAGGTGCGCGTCACGAAGACGTCGATGCCTTTTGTCTCCCTGGTGTAGCGCAGGCCGCCGGTGAAACTGAGCTTCGGGGTGATGTGATAGGTTCCCTGGGCAAAGCCGGCATAGGATCGCGTGAAGAAATTCACCAGCGAGTTGATCCTGATGTTCGCCGGAACGATCACCGTCGCGGACACGTTGGTGAAGGCGGTGTCGTGGAAATAATACGCGCCCACCACCGCATCCAGATTGCCCAGCTTGGCGTTCAGGTCGAATTCCTGCGATTGCTGCTTTTCGGTCTCGTAAAAGTTGCCCTGAATGCGGTTCAGCTCCGTTCCATCGTTATCAGTCTGCAGCCGATAGGCATTCCAGCGAAACCCGGTCAGGGATTTCAACGACACATTATCGGCTAGCTGGAAGTTGATTTCTTCGGAAACCCCGTAAGCATGATATTTGTCCGTGGACGGCGTATTGAGCGCGACCAGATGATCGTTGCCGACGATGCTGCTGGCCAGTGGTGCCAGAGGGAAGGCTACCTGCAGATGGTACGGCCCCGGCAGGTCTTCGTTCTGGCCGACATAGTCGGCACGGGTCGTCGCCTCAATCCGTTGGCCCAGTTCAACCCGGATCTGGCCACGCACCCCGCCACGATTGGCATTGAACACCCCCGATTGGGATGCAGTGGGGTTGATGTTCTTCTCGTAATCGTCGTGCCGCGAATAGGTTGCGGCGAGACTGAGCTGGACCTTGCCGGGGATGAGTGGGCCGCTGACATAGGCCTGCGCCTGTACCGCGGCGTAATTGCCGACGGTCAGCGCCGCCTCGCCGGTCAGGGTGTCGGTCGGCTTGCGCGAGATGACGTTGATCGTGCCGCCGATGGCGTTGCGGCCGTACAGCGTGCCTTGCGGTCCGCGCAGGACCTCGACGCGCTCGATATCGTTGAAGTCGTTGGCCTGTGCCGAGGGTCGCGCATAATAGATGCCGTCGACCTGCATGGTCACGTCGGGGTCGGACCCGTTGAACACATTGTTGGTGCCGACGCCGCGCAGCGTGATTACCGGGTTGGCGGTCACCTGCGAGATGTTCAGGCTGGGCACGAACTGGGCGAGATCGCGCACGTTGGAACTGAGCGTTTGCGCCAGTTGGTCGGCCGAAAAGGCGGACACCGCCAGCGGTGTTTTCTGCAGTTGCGATGCGCCGGTCCTGGTCGCGGTCACGATGATATCGGCAAGGCCGTCGCTGCGCCCGTCCCCGGCCTGAGCGGGCGATGCAGTCGCAGTTTCGGGCTGGTCGGGCGCCGCCTGCGCATGGGCAGTTGCAGTACAGGCAACTGCGGCCATCACCGCCAACGGTGCCGCACTCATACGCAATGTCAGGTATTTCATGGTAATCCTCCCCTAGGAATTATTATTTTCAGAATTTGGCCGGACCCGTCCCTTTGGAGATGTCCGGTGAATTCGTATCGGTTACGATGCCAGGCTGATCGGCTGCTCCCCGTTGGCGGAAACATGGACGAACGGCATGACGGCCTGCTGGAACCGCTGGATCGATTCGACCGCAGCCGAATGCGGCATGTCTCCCATGTTGCACTGAAGGAGCAGGCGCTCGATCCCGCTGATCTGCAGCACATCGTTCAAACGCTGGCGCACCGTCGCGGCACTGCCGGCGATGTAGCTGCCCATTTGCGCGGCCCGGGCGAAGCTGGTCGGCAAGGTATCGCGCGGCGACGCGTTGTTGGCGCGCCACAAGTGGGTCATGCTCTGGTACCAGCTGTCGAACGCCGACGACGCGATGCGCTCGGCTTCGGCATCGGTTTCGCCGACGAAGATCTGGTACAGGCAGGCGATCTTGGGCCTGGGGGCAAGCGGCTGGCGCGTGGCCCACAATTCGAGATATTGCTCGCGCAGCGTGCGCAACCGCGCCGGCGGCCCATTGAGCGTGATATTCAAACCCTTGGTAGCGGCGAATTCCAGATTGCGTTCGCTGAATGCGCCGTAGAACATCGGCGGGCCGCCCGCCTGGAGTGGCTTCAACGTCAGCGGCACGTCGTAATATTTGAAGAATTCACCGCGGTGCGACAACACATCACTGGTCATCGCTGCCTTGATGACATCGAGCGCTTCCTCGAAAATGAACCGCGACTGCTGATTGACGATACCGAACATGCTGGTCTCGAACGGCGACGCGCCGCGCCCGACCCCGACATCGAGCCGGCCGCCGCTCAGATGGTCGAGCATGCACAGCTCTTCATACAGCCGCAGCGGATCATAGGCAGGCAGTACATGCACCATCGAGCCGATGCGGATGCGGCTGGTCCGCTGCGCAAAAGCCGCCAGCAAGACATTGGGTGACGCCGCATGCCCCAGCGGCGTGCAATGATGCTCGGCGATATAATAGGCAGCAAAACCGGCATCCTCTGCTGCGGCAGCAAACTCCAGCCGGTCACGGTAAAGCTTGGCCACCGGCTCGCCACGAGCATCGATGTGATCGAATACGCAATATTCAGGCTTAAGCATCCGATCCTCCAGTTCGACCTGGGTGTAAGCCACGCCGGTGCGCCCGACACATCACAGGCACATGCGACGGCATTTCGCGCGCAGGCCCCCTGCGCGTCGGCGAACCGCGACGGGAACGCGTGAGAGCGGCTGCCGTGTCACCAGTTCATGCGACCGGATCGGACCAGTGGTGCAAGGGGCGATACGATGCCAGCCGCCTCCGCCGCCTTTTGCACGATCCCCCGCCAACAGCCGTCGCATGAGGCTGGGACTGAATGCATTTCGGCTTTACGACATTGAAGCGATAACGGTGGTATCGCCACTGCCAAGGAGATGGAGCATGAAATTCGGCTTATTCGGCGGTGCCTCGGTATCGACCACCAATGACACTACCGACAGCACGCGCGGGCTGGACGATTTCGTCGACCATGTCTGCGAAGCCGAAGAGCTTGGCTATCACGGCATCGCGCTGGTCGAACATCATTTCATGGGCACCGGCCAGATTTCCTCGTCGCTGTCGCTGCTGGCATATCTGGCGGCGCGCACGAAACGAATCCGCCTGGGGACAGGTGTCGTCGTGCTGCCCTGGCACAATCCCGTGCTTCTCGCCGAACAGATCGCGACGATCGACCAGCTATCGAAAGGCCGCTTCGATTTCGGCATGGGCAAGGGCTATCGCCCCAACGAATTCGCCGGTTTCCGGATGACGCCGGCAGAGGCGGCCGCGCGCTATGAGGAAACCTATGCCTTCCTGAAGCGCGCCTGGATGACCCGCGAGCCGTTCAACCATCGCGGCGAGTTCTGGTCGTTCGACAATGTCGTGATCGACCCACCGGTCGTGCAGAAACCGCATCCGCCGATGTGGGTCGGCGCCGCCAGCCACGATTCGATCATTCGCGCGGCGCGCGAGGGCAACAATCTGCTGCTCGACCAGATCAGCACGGTCGATGTTATCGCCGAGCGGATCGCGACCTACCGCGCCGCGGTCGAGCAGGCAGGCCGGACGTTCGATCCCGGCTCCATCGGGGTCACGCGTGCATTGCATCTGGTCAAGGACGACACCGAATGGCGTGAAGCCCATGAAATGCGCGCCAAGCTGCTGGCGCATCTGCGCGCGCAATCGGGCCAGTCGGATTCGCCGCCGAAGACTGATTCGCTCAAGACGTTTTCGGACAGCTCGCTGACCATCGATGAGGCCGCGCTGATCGGATATCCGCACGAGGTGGCGGAACGGATCGTCAAGCTCAAGGAAGCCGGCGTCGAATATATCCTGCTGGCGGACATCAGCACGAGCAAGGACTCGCTGCGAACCTTTGCGCGCGAGGTGATGCCGTTGTTCTCCGATCGGCCCGTGCTGCGCAGCGTGACGACGGCCTGATTAAGGCGCGCGACGGCGCCCGCGCGATCGGGCAGCCGGGGCGATGGGAGCGATCGATCGATGGAAGACAGATTCCACCAGACCGGGCATGGCCGGGTCCATTGCCGGGAAACGGGCGGGGGCCGCCCGCTGCTGCTGATGCACAGCAACGGCCGGTCCGCCCATGAGTTCGACGATGTCGCGGCCGCGCTGGCCGGCCGCTTCCGCGTGATCTCGTGGGACATGCCGGGCCATGGCGATTCGGATCGCGCAACCACGCACCTTACCGTCGCCGATCTGGCCGCGCTCGCGGTGGATATCGCCAGCCGGAGTTCCGGCCAGCTGCCGATCATCGGCGGGTCATCGATCGGCGCCACGGTCGCGCTGGCGGCCGGCTTCGCGCACGCCCGGGCGATTGCGGGCATCGTCGCGATCGAGTTGCCGCTCAACCGCGGTCAGAGCTGGTGGGAAGACAACTGGTTCCACGTTGAAACCATGTTCGGCTGCCCCGAAGAACCGCCCGAGCTGGTTGCGAGACGCTACCGCACCGTGCCGCCGGCGCTCGCTTCCCGGCTCCGCGTCGATCGGCACAAGGCGGGCGGCGCGGCGATGATGCAGGTGCTGTGGGCGGGACGCGCAGTGGCGGATGCGACCCGCGACCGGATCGGCGCGCTGGCGGTGCCGGCGCTGTTCGTCAATGGCGACCATGGGCTGGCGACCGACGCGGGCGAGGTCCTGCCCCATCTCAATGGGACCGCGCGTCTGGCGGTCATCGCCGATAGCGGCCACTTCCCGCAAACCGACGATCCGCGCGCCGTCGCAGCAGCAATCATCGACGCCTTCTGAACGGCGCACAATTCAAGAGAGGCTGATCATGGGTGTTTTTAGCGATAAGTTCGTGACCGTCGGCGGATACCGGCTGCATTATGGCGAAGCCGGGTCCGGCGCCGAGACGATCCTGTTGCTCCACAGCGGCGGCGCATCATGCCACCAGTACGAGGCGGTGACACCGCTTCTGACCGACGCGGGCTACCGCGTGCTGGCGTGGGACATGCCGGGGCATGGCGACTCGGATCCCCTGCTCTCGCACCAGACGATGGAGCAGTACGGCGCACTGGTGGAAGGATTCGCCGCCGCGCTGGGGCTGGATCGCTTCATCCTGTCGGGCTCGTCAATCGGCGGCTACATCGCGATCGCGCATGCGATTTCCGGCACGCAACGGCTGGAGCGACTGGTCGTGGTCGAGGCACCGCTGCGCAGCCCCGAATGGTATGCGCAGAACTGGGCCGGGTTCGAGGCGATGTGCGCCATCCCCGACAACACCGCCGATGAGCTGAAGGGCCGTTTCCGGACCGTGACGCCCGAGCTCCACAAACGCTGGAACATCGACCGCAACAAGGCCGGCAGCTGGACGATGGTGGATATCGCCTGGGCCTGCCGCGATTTCGATACCGCCGGCGCCTTCGCCGCGATCCCGGTGCCGACCAGCGTCATCGTCGGATCGAAGGGCCCGACCCTGAACGAAAAGGCCCGGTTGGAAGAGCTGCGGCCGGGCACGCCGATCACGGTGCTGGACGATTGCGGCCATTTTCCGATGATCGACGATCCCGAAGCGTACGTGGCGGCGCTGCTCGCAACGGGCTGAAGCGGGTTGACGTCGATCCGAACAGGCAGCGTGGTCATTGCGAACGGGGTCTAACGCGACAGGATCGCAACGGTACAGGACTTGGTGTCGCCGTCGAGATCGCCGCCCATGCATTGGGCCAGACCGACTTTCGCATCCGCAACTTGTCGCGCGCCCGCTTCGCCGCGCAGTTGCTGCACGATCTCGGCCACTTGCGCGACTCCGGTCGCGGCGACCGGATGCCCGCGGCTCAGCAGCCCGCCCGACACATTGACCGGAATGCGGCCACCGTGCGCGGTGGCGCCGCTTGCAGCCAGCGGCCCGCCGCCGCCCGGCTCGCACAGCCCGAGCGCTTCGCAATGCAGGATCTCCGCTATCGAGAACGCGTCATGGCATTCGACGAGGTGCAGGTCGCGCGGGCCGATCCCGGCGCGCTCATAGGCGATCGCCGCAGTGTCGATGTCGGTTTGCCACCGCACCATGTCGCTGCGCTTGTCATAGCTGCCGCTGCGCAGCGCGACGGTATCCAGGCGCACCGCGCGCCCATGCCGGCGCGCCACCCGATCGCTGACGACGATTATCGCGGCCGCACCGTCGGCGATGGCACAGCATTCCGCGCGGGTCAGCGGATCGGCCACGCGCGGGCTCGACAGGATCGCATCGATCGTCATCGGCTCGCGGAACAGCGCCTGGGGGTTGAGCCCGGCGTACCGGCGGCTCTTTTCGACCACGGCCGCCATCTGGGCGCGGGTCGTGCCGAATTCATGCATATGGCGCATCGCCCGCATCGCAAAGCTGGCGGGCGCAACCAGACCCAGCTGCGTGTCGAGCTCGGTCCGTCCCGAATTGAGGAGGCCGAAGCCCGGCACGCACATCTTTTCAACGCCCAGTACCAATGCGCATCCGATCTGTCCGGCAGCGACCGCGTTGCAGGCGAGCCACAGCGCGGTCGAGCCCGACGTGCAGGCATTCTCGACATTGACCACCGGAATGCCGCGAATGCCGAGCGGCGCCAGGATCGTCTGCCCGACCGTGGTATCGCCGAACAGCACGCCCGCCAGCGCATTGGCCACGAAGGCGCCGTCGATCGCCTTCGGCTTCAGCCCGGCATCGGCCAGCGCGCCGCGCGTCGCCAGGTGCGCCAGCGACGCCAGCGTGTGGTCGGCGTGGCGGCCGAAGGCGGTGATGCCGATGCCGACGATCGCGGTCATGCCACGCTGTCCGGCGTGAAATACGGCCGGATGCACGGCGCGCCGTCGAGGCCGAGCCCGAGCGGGCCGCTCGACAGCGTCAGTGGCATGCCGATGCGCAACGTCTCGGTCGCGGCCGGGTCGATCAGCATGAACACCCGCAAATCGACTCCGACCAGATCGACATAGCCGACCGGGTAAGGCGCCGGCAGGCCGAACGGCGGCTTTATGCGCACGACCGTGAAACTGTAGAGCGTTGCGCGTGCCGGCAGCTCGACCGGCTCGGTCGCCAGGCCATCGTCCGGGCACAGCGCCCGGCGCGGGAACAGCGTGTGCCCGCTACCGCAGCGCGATCCGAGCAACCGGGTGGTGGCCCCGCTGCCGGTGAAAACCTCCTCGGCGAAGGGCGGCAGTTGCGGCGCGCTCACTGCGCCTTCGCTCGCGCCAGCAGTGCGGGCCATCGCGGATCACCTTCGCGATCGTAGGTGTCAGGCGTCACCCCCGCCATCCGCAGCGCATATTTCTGCACGCGCTCGGTCGGCGTCTTGGGCAGTGCATCGAGGATGCGGATATAGCGCGGCACCATGAACAGCGCCATGTCGCGGATGCAGTGCCCCAGCAGGTCGATGGGGGCGAGCGACTGCCCGTCGCGCAGTGTCAGGCAGACCATCACCTCATCCTCGCCCAGCTCGGAAGCGACCGCGACCGCCGCCGCTTCCAGCACCGCGGGATGTTGCGCCACGCCGCGCTCGACCTCGTGACTCGAAATATTCTCGCCGCGACGGCGCAGCGCATCCTTCTTGCGGTCGACGAAATAATAGCGGCCATCGCCGTCGCGCCGCAACGCATCCCCGGTGTGGAACCACAAGTCGCGCCAGGCCGCCACGGTGGCCTCGGGCATGCGATAATATTCGGTCATCATGCCGTTGCGATGGCGCGGGCGGATCAGCAGCTCGCCGGCCTGTCCGTCCGGCAGCTCGGCGCCGTCATCGTCGACGATCATCGCGTCGTGGGTGTCGCCGGCGCGCCCGCAACTTCCCGCCTTGCGGTCATCGATCCGGTTGATGAACGGAATGCCGATCTCGCTCATGCCATAGCCTTCGACCAGCTTCAGGCCGAAACGCCGTTCGAAGCCATCGAACATATCGGCCGGGCACCCTGCCCCCATCATCAGCCGCAAACCGTTGCCGGCGTCGTCGGGCGATGGTTCGGCCTTCATCAGGATCGGCAGGATGCCACCGATATAGTTGAACTCGGTGCAGCCATGCCGCCGCACATCCGCCCAGAAAGCGGAGGCGGAGAACTTGCGCGCCAGGACCATCCGCGCGCCCGCCGCCAGGGCCGGCATCGTCGACAGGAACTGCGCATTGCCGTGGAACAGCGGCAGCGCGTTATAGAGACAGTCCGCTGCGGTATAGGCGCAGGCGTCGACGATGATCTCTGCCTGGCGCAGGGCATAAGCCTGGGGCAGCACGACGCCCTTGGACGGGCCGGTCGTACCCGAGGTAAAGATGATCGCCATCGCATCGCTGCCCGAAACCGCCACCGGATCAGGCAGCGGCAGGCTGTTTTCGAGCGCGGCAAAGGGAACCACCGGCAGCGGCCAGTCGCTGCCATCCGCATCGACCACGATGAGCGTTCGCAGCAGCGGCAGGTCTCCGGCGACATCCGCCACCTGGCCCAGGAACGCGGGTTCAACGATCAGGGTAGAGCATTCAGCCTGCGCCAGGATATAGTGCAGCAGCGTGCCCCGATGGGCGGTGTTGACCGGAACCTCGACCGCGCCGAGCCGCGACAGCGCGAACCAGGACAGCAGGAATTCGGGTCGGTTGGACAGCATGATCGCGACCTTGTCGCCGTGCCCGATGCCGGTGGCCGCCAGCCCCGCGGCCACCTGCCTGGTTGCCCGGGCGAATTCGGCGAACGACCAGTGGCGATCGTCGAAGCTCAGGAACGGCGCTTCGCCCGACTGCCCGGCGCGGCGATCGAGCAGGCCGTGAACGGTCTCGAGCGGGCGGTCGGTCATGGCGCGCAATTCCTCTCGTCCAGCGCACGCAGCACAAAGGCGACGATGGCAGCCACCTCGGTGGCACGCCGATCAGGCGAGGCTTCGCGCGGCATCCAGCGCAGATGCCAGTTGACGACGCCCAGTACATTGAGCGCCTTGATCTTGAGATCGGTCGCGCGGACGACGCCGGCGCGGACCAGCAGGCCCAGTTCATCCATGTAAAGCCGCAGGATGGCGTGCTGCAGCCGCCGGTTGACGGCATTGCCGGCGGGCGAAAGGCGCCCTTCGTCGATGAACAGGATCTGCAATTCGCGCTGAAACCGGTGCGAGGTCGCGACGTGCGCGCGAACCAGGCGCTCTATCCGATCCAACGGACCGGCGCTGCCATCGGCAGGTCCGGCATTCGCGGCGGCGGCCAGCGCAGCGGGCAGATCGTCGATCGAGCCCGCCAGTACCGCGAGCCACAGCGCCTCCTTGTTCCGGTAATGGTGATAGACGTTGGCAACGCTGCACCCCGCCGCGCCGGCGATGTCCCGCATCGAGGCGCCGGCAAAGCCATGCAGCGCGAACAAGTCGACCGCGACCCGCAACAGGTCGCCGCGGCTGCTCGCCTGCGCAGTTGCCGTGGTGGCGGTGGCCCTTGCCAAACGCGTCCTACCTTCTAGAAAGATTGACCGAACGTTCGCTCAGTAGAACAGGTGTGGAATGACAAGCAAGCTGGAAATGGCGGAGCCGGTAGCGCCGATCGACATCGCGGCGCGGCCCGGTCGATCGCATATCGTCGAGACCGGCTGGGGCCAGACCGGCGGGCGGGCCATCCATGTGCGCTGCTGGCCCGGCGATCCCGCGCGCACGGTGGTCATCTGGCACGGCGTCACCGGCACCGGGCTCGACCATGCCGAGCTGGCCGAGCGGCTGAGCGCGCAGGGTTTTCAGGTCCTGGCGCCGGATAGTCCCGGCTGCGGCCAGTCGGACTGGGCGGCGGACGGGACGACCGGCTACAGCCTTGCCGCGCTGGCCGAGGCGGCCATCGCCATGCTCGACAGCTTTGCGCTGGAGCGGGTCAGCTGGCTGGGCTTGTCCAAGGGCGGCGGCCTGGGCATCCGTCTGGCTGCCGAGGTGCCGGCACGGATCAAGGGGCTGGTGCTGTGCGACGTCGGGCCGGGATTGCCCGAGGCATTCCGCGCGGGGCTGGCAAAGCGGATCGCCAACCCGCCCCGCAGCGACACGCTGTCGTCGTTCCGGGCGCAGGTCGCACGCATGCTGGCGCGCAGCGCGGTGCAGGCGAGCGACACATTGATCGATCGCCTGACTATCGCCTGGTCGCGGCGGCTTGACGATGGCGGGGTCGGCTATCACTACGATCCGGCGCTGTCGGGGCAATTCCTGCACTGCCCCGGGGATTTCGACCTGTGGTCGTTCTGGGACCGGATCACTTGCCCGACGCTGGTCCTGCGGGGCGAGCATTCCGACGTGCTGCCCGAACCGGATCTGCGGGAAATGCTGCGACGCAACGCCGGATCGAGCGGCGCGGTGCTGGCCGGTTCGGGCCATCTCAATTTCCTGGACGGGCGCGCTCACCAGGATCGTGTGATCGCCTTTCTGGAGTCGGTGGGTTGAGCGGCGTCGCCCTGGCGGACGAAGCCCCGATGACGCTTGAACGGGTCATCGACACCGCACCGGTCGGTCGGTTCCAGATCGGCATCGGTGTCGCCTGCGCGGCGATCGCGATGATCGACGGCTTCGATACGCAGGTCATCGGCCTGGTCGCGCCCGAAATCGCCCACGCCTGGCATGTGGCGCCCGCCGTGTTTGGGCCGGTGTTTGGCGCCAGCCTGCTCGGCGGATTGCTCGGGGGGCTGTTCTTCGGCTTCTTGTGCGACCGGTTCGGCCGCAAGCCGAGCCTCGTCGTTGCCTTGACGCTGTTCGGCGTGCTGACGCTGGCGACGCCATGGACGACGACGATCGCCCAGTTGACGTTGCTGCGGTTTCTCACCGGTTTCGGCCTGGGCGGCGCGTTCCCCTGTAT
>CAXTOS010000078.1:0-11382 GCA_964245935.1 uncultured Novosphingobium sp. | reverse complement strand
TACAATGACTTGGGTGGCCGGGCGGGGGAGCGGGCTGGCACCGTCTTAACCGGAAGACTCTAAATCCGCGCCGCTGCCCGATCGGCGCCTTCGCGCAGGGCGCGGAATTTTTTCCAGGTTACTGCCGGGTCGACCTTGCCATAGCCGGCAAAGGTGCCGAAGCCGCAGTCCGACCCGGCGATAACCCGCTCGGCCCCGACGATGCCCGCGAAACGCTCGATCCGTTGCGCGATCAGCTCGGGATGCTCGACATAGTTCGAGCAGCTGTCGATCAGCCCCGGTACCAGCACCTTGTCGTCGGGCACGCGGGCATCGCGCCACACTGTCCATTCATGCTCGTGGCGCGGATTGGCCGCCTCGAACAGCATCTGTGCCGGGCGCGCGGCGAGCACGATGTCGATGATTTTTTCCAGCGCGATGTCGCAGTCGTGCGGTCCCTCGTAATTTCCCCAGCAGATATGCATCCGCATCCGCGCCGCGGGGATATTGGCGGTGGCGGCGTTGAGCGCCTCGACGTTCTGCGCGGCGCGCCTGAGAAACTCGGCCTCGTCCAACCCCTGGAAGCCGGTATGCGCGGCCATCGCCAGATCGGGCGCGTCCAGCTGAAGGTCGAAGCCCGCCGCCGCGATTGCCTCATATTCGGGGCGCATCGCGTCGACCAGATCGGCCAGATACGCGTCATGCGTCGGATAGTACTGGTTTGGCTGGAACGCGGTGATCAACCCCGGCGAGGCGGCATTCATGAACCCGCGCACCCCGTTGCCCTGCTGGTCCAGCGCTGCGCGGAAACGGCGGATATCGTCCTGTTCGCCGTGCACCTTGCGCAGCCGCACCGGGCCGATGCACGCCGCGCGCACGAATTCCTGGGATCCCATGATTGCGGTCAGCTTGCGTCGCAAATCGGGCAGATCGGCCAGATCCTTGGCGGGGGTGCGGTCGACATGCCCGCCGAACCCCTCCAGCCGCTCGGTGACATAGGTCGCATAGCCGACCTTGCCCAGTTCGCCATCGCTGACGATGGTGATGCCGTTTGCCAGTTGCTGCGCGACCGCCTCGTCGATTTCGGCGGAGACCAGCGCCTCGAACGCGGCTTCGTCGATGGGCCGGCCATGGTCGCGCGCGATCAGCAGTTCCGCCAGGGCCTGGCTGCGCGGCAGGCTGCCGACGTGGGTGGTGTCGATATGAGTCATCCGTGGCTTTCTTTCGCTCAGGCGAAGTAGATCGTCTTGGTTTCCTGATAGGTCTTCAGGCCCTCGATCCCGCCTTCGCGGCCGATTCCCGATTGCTTGAACCCGCCGAACGGCATCTCGATATCGACGACCATGCCGTTGATGCCAACGCTGCCGCTGCGCAGCTCGCGCGCCACCTTGTAGCCGTGCTCGGGATCGGCGGTGTAGACCGCGCCATGCAGGCCGTAGTCGGTGGCATTGGCCTTGGCGATCATGTCCGCTTCGCCGTCATAGTCGATGAACGACACGACCGGGCCGAAAATCTCCTCGCGCGCGATCGTCATGCCGGGCTCCACATCGACGAACACCGTCGGCTCGATGAAAAAGCCCCGGTTGAGGTCGGCCGGGCGTCCCCCGCCCAGCACCAGGCGCGCGCCTTCCGCCCGGCCCTTGTCGATATAGCCCTCCACCCGGTCACGCTGGCGTGCCAGCGTCAGCGGGCCCATGCCGGTACCGTCTACAAACGGATCGCCGACCCTGATCCCTTTTACCGCCGCGACATAGGCATCGACGAATTCGTCGCGCCGCGCGCGGGGAGTCAATACCCGCGTCAGCGAAAAGCACACTTGCCCGGTAATCGGCATGGAATAGGGTACCAGGCTCGGCAGAACCTGCTCGACCTTCGCATCGTCGCAGATCAGGGCGGCGGACTTGCCGCCCAGTTCCAGGCTGAACCGCGCCAGCCGGTCGGCGCAGGCATGGGCGATCGCCTTGCCGGCGGCGGTCGAACCGGTGAAGCTGACCTTGTCGATGCCGGGATGGCGGACCAGGTAATCGCCGGTGTCGCGCCCGGCGGGCAACATATTGAACACCCCCGGCGGCAGCCCCGCCGCAGCGATGCATTCGGCCAGGATATGGGCGTCGATCGGGGTCTCGGGTGACGGCTTGGCCACGATCGTGCACCCGGCGGCCAGCCCGGCCGCGACCTTGTAGCACAGCAGCACCAGCGGCGCATTCCACGGGGTGATCGCCGCGACCACGCCGGCCGGTTCCTGCACCACCCGCGCCAGCCCGCCCGACGATCGGCGGCGATCGTCCACGAACGGATAGCTGTCGCACAGATCGGCGTAGAAACGGAACAGATCGGGCGATTGCCGCGACGCCATTTTGGTGAAGCCCAGCACCGCCCCGACTTGCCCGGTCCATGCCTCGGCCAGTTCCGGCATGCGGGCGGTGAGATTGTCGGCGACCTTGCGCAGCATGGCGCCGCGCTCCTCCGGCGAGAGACGCGGCCACGGCCCGGTGTCGAAGGCGGCGCGCGCCGCGGTGACCGCCGCGTCGATATCGGCGGGCGCTGCTTCGCGATAGCGCAGCAGCAGTTCCTCGTTGTGCGGGGCGACGACGTCGAGCCAGGCACCGCCCTGGGCTTCCCGCCATTCGCCGTCGATGAACAGCCCGGCATCGCCGCGCGCCTTGATGCCCGCCAGGGTCTGATTGAGCGCTTCCATCCTGATCTCCGCAATGTTTTTAAGTGCTTAAGTTTATGAAAGGTTCCTGGGGCCGCAGGCACCAAACCCCATCATGTCATTGTCGTGCCCCACTCAAACTGGGCGCTAGTGTCCTGATTCTGAAGTTCGTGACATAAACCTTCCCGTCATCCCGTCGAAGGCCGGGACCCAGCCCGAGCAAATAAGTCGCGGAGCGGCGTTTGTTTTCTTTGGTTCTGGGTCCCGGCCTTCGCCGGGATGACGTCAAAATATAATGGTGCGAACTTCGAATCCACCACACTAGTTCGCGGCGTAGCGCTACGCTGAGACAGCGCACCACGACGAAATGACTGGGAGCGCGAGGGGTTCGCCCCTAGCATTTCTTCTCGAAATTTCAACATACCTGGCCATCCGCCAACATCAACGCATCGAGTGCCACGACGCCCCCGCCGACAGGATAAACGATCACCGGATTGAGGTCGATCTCCGAAATGCGTGGGTGCGCTCTCAGCAATGCGGCGACGGTTCCCACCAGCCCGGCAAGCGCGGCGATGTCGAGCGGCGGCGATCCGCGAAAGCCGTCGAGCAGCGCGGCGGTCTTGAGCGCGTGAAGCTCGGCGACGATCTCGTGCTGCGACAGGTCGGCCGGCAACAGGCGAACATCATGAAACAGTTCGGCCATCACCCCGCCCGCGCCGACCAGCACCACCGGCCCCCAGTCGGGATCGTTGCGCCCGCCCACGATCAGTTCCAGGCCGCGCTCGCCCATCGCCTCGACCAGCACGCCGTCGATGGGCACGCCCGGCGCGTGGCGGGCGACATCGGCGTGCAGCCTGGCCCAGCCCTCGGCCAGGGCCGCCGCGTCCGCCAGATGCAGGACCACGCCGCCGACATCGCTCTTATGCGACAGCGCCGCCGCCTGGATCTTGATGACCACCGGCCAGCCGATATCGACCGCCGCCGCTTGCGCCGCATCCAGGCTGGTGACGAACCGCCCCGCGGGAAACGCGATGCCTAGCGGCCCCAGCAATTGCTTGCTGCGATATTCCGGGATCACGCCGCCGGCTTCGGGTAGCGCGAACGCCGGGACCGACCGGGTGGCAGCGGGCGGATTCACCGGTGATCGCGCGTTCCAGCGCGCCACCGCGCGAAACGCGCGATCGGGGGTGGGAAAATAGGGTACGCCAAGGTCGCGCAACGCGGCGACATACTCCGCCGGCACCCCCGCGCCTTCATCGACGCCGGTGAAGATCACCGACTTATCCGTCTTCAACGCGCCGATCGCTGCAATGATCGGCGGAAATTTCAGCCGCGCCGTGCCCATGTCGGTCTGGATGATCGACAGGATGATCGCGCCCAGCCTGTCATCGCACAACAGCGCGTCGAACGTCCGGCGATAGAGATCGGGATCGACCAGCGGCTGCGCGGTCAGGTCGACCGGATTGGACACGCCGACGAAATCGGGCAGCGCGGCGCGTAACCCGGGACTCAGCGTGTTGTCGAACGGCGGCAGGAACAGCCCGATCGCCTCGGCCACGTCGAGCGCCAACGCCTTGAACGCGCCGGATTCGCCCAGGATCGCGGTACCCGGCGCGATCGGTCCGCAGCGGATCGCCAGATCGAGTACATCGGCCACCTCCTCCAGGTCGCCGCACAGCACCACGCCTGCGCGCTCGACCAGCACGCGCATGACCTCGTAATCGCCGGCCATGGCGCCGGTATGGGTCGCGGCCGATTCGCGCGCCGCAGCGCTGCGACCGGGATGCAGCAGGACGACCGGCTTGCCGGCGTCGCGCGCGCGCCGCGCCAGCACCTGGAAGCGGGTCGGATCGCGAAACTGTTCCACCACCAGCGCGATCGCGGCGGTGTCCGGGTCGTCGATCAGCCAGTCGGCATAATCCTCGATCCCGCTGGCCGCCTCGTTGCCGGTCGACACGAAATAGGACAGGGCCAGCTCCTTGGCGATCAGCGTCGTGGCGATCACCGCCGCCATCGCGCCGGATTGCGAGACGATGCCGATGCGCTTGCCGGCGTTCACGCGCGGCCTGGGCATATCGACGAAGGTCAGCGGGACATTGTCCACGAAGTTGACCATGCCCAGGCAATTGGGCCCTTCGATCACCATTCCCGAATTACGCGCGATCTCGCTGATCTCGTGCTGCTCGGCGAGCCCTGCCGCGCCGCCCTCGGCAAAGCCGGCCGAAAAGATGATCGCTGCGCCGACCTGCCGCTGCGCCAGTGCGCGCAACGTGTCCAGCACCGCCGCGCGAGGTATCGCCAGCACCGCGACATCGACGCCCATGGGCAGATCGTCGATCGAGCGCAGGCACGCCCGCCCGCCGATGTCGTCGCGGCGCGGATTGACCAGATGGACAGCGCCGGCAAAACCGGCCTGTTCGAGATTGACGATCAGGGAATGGCCCAGCGCGCCGGCCGTGGGCGAAGCGCCGACGATCGCGACCGAACGCGGACGAAGCAGCCGCCCGACTGCCCCGGTCACCGGTGGCGCAAGCGCCGTCATGCCAACCCCTCAGACCTTCTGCCTGGACGTATCATAGCTGCCCAGGCCGGGCTTGTAGGTCTTTTCATCGAGGAACTGCCGAGTCCCTTCCTTGCGGCCCTCGGCGTCGAAGCTGTTCGCCGCTTCCTGCGCGCGGATCAGATAGTCCTCGGCATTGTCATAGGTCATTTCGCGCACCCGGCGCAGCGCATCCTTGGTCGCCTTCAAGGCCCAGGGATTCTTGGCCAGCAGCACCTTGCATACCGCGGTTACCCGGTCCCTGAGCTGCGCGAGCGGCACCGCCTCGTTGACCAGCCCGGCCTCGGCCGCGGCCTTGCCGTCCAGGTTCTCGCCGGTCATGGCGTGGTACATGGCCTTGCGAAACGGCATCAATTCGGTGGCGACCTTGGACGCGCCGCCACCCGGCAGGATGCCCCAGTTGATCTCCGACAGACCGAACTGCGCTTCCTCGGCGGCGAATGCCAGGTCGCAGGCGAACAACGGACCATAGCCGCCGCCGAAGCACCAGCCATTGACCATCGCCACCGTAGGCTTCTGATACCAGCGCAGCCGTTCCCACCAGCTGTACGCCTGGCGTTGCGCAGTGCGGGTGGCGCCCAGCCCCTTGCCTTCGTTCTCGCGGAAATATTCCTTCAGGTCCATGCCCGCCGACCACGCGCTACCCTCGCCGGACAGCACAAGCACGCCGACATCATCGCGGAATTCAAGTTCCTCCAGCACCTCGAGCATGCGCCTGTTGAGCGCGGGGTTCATGCAGTTGCGCTTGTCGGGGCGGTTGAACCGCACCCAGGCGATGCCCTCCACCACGTCAAAGCTCACTGTGTCGACCATTGCCTGCGTCCTTCATTCAATAGCGTGGCCGGACCAACCTGATCTGGGCGACCATAGCTGTCGCCCGTAGCTGGAGAGTCCGCCGGTGCCTTTCGATGAAGGGCTCGAAATCCGCTAGCGGCGAATTGCGAGCCCCTATCTAACTTTGAGATCGATCATAAATCGGTACGAGCGGCCGTGCGCGCTCGCTTGCATTCCAGAGACATTTCCGCTTGCCGCCGAGAGACAAAATGAACCCCGGTTGCGCCCAAATTTAACGCGGGGTGGACGCAATGGTCGTGATCGACGCTCATTGTCAGTCACCTGCTGCAATGATCCCGACACATGGTCAGGACCACCGCAGCTCGGCATTAGAGTCTGTTCGTTTGAGACGGTTCGACGTAAGTCGGGAAACTCCGATGTGATCCCGCCCTAAGCGTCCAACGCCGTTTTCGTGGAAATGGAATTTCTCGGCAAGTGAACCTCGCCATGACCGAGCGCCACATCGGGAACCGCATGGCCGCCCGCGCGCAGCATCCGCAGCGCATAGGCGCGCTGAAACTGGTGCGTGGTGTGTTCGTGCACCGGCGAGAACTGGCCGCCGACGAAGGCCGGGGACGACCGCCCGCGATACACGCTTTCGGTGATGCCGATATCCTCGGCATTCACGCTGACGATCCGCTCCAGCAGGATGTCGCGTGCCGCCTTGAACTGGGGCGCGGTTGCCGCTTCCTGGCCGTTGACCATCACGACGACCCGCTCCCGCGTGCGCCCGACCGCCTCGGGCAGCATGATCACCGCATAGGCCATCTCGATCATCACGCCGAACATCAGGTTAGAAAAGATGAAATGCGATTCACCGGTGGTCAGCTGCTCGGGCGACAGATTGGGGAAGCGCGGCAGCAGATTGGCCGCCTCGTCGTCGAATTCAAGCCCCAGCAGACCCTGGCCGAGATGAAGATCGCCGCCCAGGATCTGGTAATGATCCTCCATCGGATTGTAGCGGTTCATCGACGGATGGATCCACGGCAGGTGATAGCTTTCGACGAAATTCTCGACGACCACCTTCCAGTTGGCGTTGACCACGGTGCCTGCCTCTCCCGACACATGCAGGAGGGACAGGTCATAGTCCTTCAGGCGCTTTTGCAGCGGGGCGATGAAGTCGGCGAAATTCTGCGCCGTTCCGCTCATGTTGACGAACACCAGCCCGGCCCATTCGCTCAGCGGTATCTCGCGCAGGCCCAGCTTTGACGCATCCAGCCCCTCGGCCTGGTCAACGCCGGGACCGCCGACATGCGGCATGCGCCGCAGCTCGCCCGCCAGATTGTAGGTCCATGAGTGATAGGGACACACGATCGTCGCGCAATTGCGGCGCGGCTGATTGGCGAGGATGGCGCCGCGATGGCTGCAATGATTGAAGAATGCGCGCAATACGCCGTCCTTGTCGCGCACCAGCAACAGATCCTCGCCTGCGGCCTCCAGCGGGTAGATGCTGCTCGGCGTGCCGGCATCGTCGACGGTGCCGACGCACATCCAGCCGCCGGCAAAGATCGCGCGACGCTCTTCCTTGAACAGGGTGTCCGAAGTGAAGAACTCGCCGCCAAGGTTGCCTTGGTCGTTGGCGACGGCGTAGAGATGATTGACTTGATCTGGTGACAGCATGGTCGATCCTTTCAGGGTTCCGGGTGGGTGCTCAGTCGCGGCGGGCTTCGCCGATCGTAGCGGCGAGCGGGGTAAGCTGGGCAATGGCGAGCGTGATATGGTCGCCAGGCACGACCGCGCCGACGCCGGCGGGCGTGCCGGTATAGATGAGGTCGCCCGCCGTCAGCCGGTCGAAGCGGCTGAGATACGCGATCACCTCCGCGCAGGACCACGTCAGATCGGCCAGGTCGGCGTGCTGCCGGACGACTCCGTTGACTTTCAGCAGCAACTCGCCGGCAGCAGGATGGCCGACCTCGGCAACGCGGTGGATCGGTCCCAGCACGGCGGCCTGACTGAAATTCTTGCCGAGATCCCAGGGCTCGCTGCGGTCGCGAAAGCCGAGCTGGATGTCGCGGCGCGTCATGTCGAGACCGCAGGCATAGCCGAACACATGGTCGAGCGCACGCTCGGGCGCGACGCGGAACGTATCCGCGCCGATCGCGATCACCAGTTCGCCCTCGTAATGATAATCGGCCGTTTCGGGCGGATAAGCGAGCATCGTGTCCGACGGGACCAGCGTGTCCGGAAATTTGGTGAAAAAGAACGGCGGCGCGCGGTCGTCATTGCCCATCTCGCGCGCATGGGCGGCATAATTTCGCCCGACGCAGTAGATGCGCCGCACCGGGTAGCGCTCGTCCGAGCCGGCGATCGCGGCGGTGATCGGGTCGTGGTTCTGCATGGTCATAGTCCTTTGACGGTTGCGTCGAGCCAGTGACGAAAGCTGACGGCGAAACTGCGGAACAGCGCGACATCGTAAGTCGGGGCGTCATCGATCTGCCGGATGATGACGCCGATATGGGCGATCACGGTGGTGGCGACCGAGCCGGGCACGAACACCGCCGGATGAAAGTCGATCGCGGCACCGCGCTGCAGCGCCGTGCGCGCGCCGGCGCCGCCGAGCCGGAAGACGACATAGCCGCCCGACTGGTCCGAGACCGATGCCAGCCCGGACAGCCGCTGGCGCAGCGTCGCGGCCCAATCGGCCGGAGCGGTTTCCGCAACGGCAAGCCACGTGCCGGGGCCGGTGCCCAGCAGGGTCAGGCCGTCCCCCGCCGAGCAGGTCGGGCCGGCGTTCAAGGCGACCCCCAGCGCGGCACCGACGGCCGCGGGATCGACCCCCTTGCGCGCCATCACCGTTGCCAGGCCGAAGCCGCTGCGCTGATCCATGATAATGCGATCAACCACGAACGCGCACCCCTTCCGGATCGACGAAGACCGGATTGCACACTTCCGCCTCGACATCGCCGCCCCGCAACGGGTCGTGGACGATGATGCGCGTCCCGTGCCGCGCAGTACCGTGCGACAGCAGCGCCAGGGCGATCGCTTGGCCAAGCGTCGGGGAAAAGGCAGCGGAAGTGACAAAACCCTGGTCGTTGGCCGCAACCGCAGCCGCGCCCGGCGCCAGCAGATGCGCCCCGGCACGCAGCCGACCAGCCGGATCGACCGGCCGAAGCCCGACCAGCGCCGGCCGGTCAGGCGCGACCAGTCCGGGCCGCGCGGCCATGATCCGGCCGATATAATCCTTCTTCTGCGACATCATCCTGGCCATGCCGAGGTCGCCCGCGGTGGTCTGGCCGTTCAGTTCGTTTCCCGCCGGATGGCCCTTTTCGATCCGCATGACCCCCAGCGCCTCGGTCCCGTAAGCGACGGCATCGAACGCGCGGCCCTGATCGAACAGCGCGCGGACGAGCGCGTCACCCGCTGTCGCCGGCACGCTCACCTCATAGGCCAGCTCGCCCGAGAACGAGAGGCGGTAGATCCGCGCGGGCAGGCCGTTCCACTCGGTCTCGGCGGCGGCCATGTAGGGAAAGGCCGCGTTCGACAGATCGAGCTGCCTGAACAAGGCCTGCACCAGCGCGCGCGAACGCGGCCCGGCCACCGCATACGTCGACCAATGCTCCGTCACGGAGGTCGCCTGCACGTCCAGCTCGGGCCACAGCACCTGCCGGGCATAATCGATGTGCTGCATGACCTTGGCGGCGTTGACCGTGGTCGTCGTCACGAAGAAGCGGTCCTCGGCGAAGCGGGTCGTGGTGCCATCGTCCATGACGATGCCGTCCTCGCGCAACATCACCCCATAGCGTGCCTTGCCCACCGCCAGCGTCGAGAACATGTTGATGTACAGCCGATCGAGCAGCACGCCCGCGTCCGGCCCCTGCACGTCGATCTTGCCCAGCGTCGAGACATCGCAGATGCCGACGCCGTTGCGGGTGGCCGTAACTTCGCGATTGACCGTGGCCAGCCAATCGCCTTCCCCGGCACGGGGGAACCATTGCGCGCGCTTCCACTGCCCGGCATCGACGAAGGCGGCGCCGCGCTCGACCGCCCAATCATGACCGGCGGTGCGGCGCTCCGGGCGGAAATCCTGCTCGCGGTGATGACCGGCGAACACGCCGATCGCGACCGGCAGATAGGGCGGGCGCGACAGGATCGTCCCGGCTTCGGCAATCGATTTGCCCGTCGCCGCCGCGAGCAGCGCGTGGCCGTTCAGCTGGCTGGTCTTGCCCTGGTCGGTGGCCATGCCCAGCGTGGTGTAGCGCTTCAGATGCTCGATCGAAACGAAGCCCTCGCGCGCTGCCAGCGCGACATCGGCATCGGTCACGTCGTGCTGGAAATCGACGAACGCCTTGGTCTTGCGGGTGCCGACATGCCACAGCGGCGCGACGCCGGACGGCTCGTCGCTGGCCGACAGCGGCTCTGCGGCCGGCACGGCGAACCCCAGGTCGGCGGCGGCGTCGCCTGCCGCGCGGCGCCCGTCGGTCAACGCCTGACCCAGCGACATCCGGCCGGCGGCGGCGCCCGCGGGCACCAGTCCCGGCGGCGCCGCATCAAGCACGAAACTGTGGATGGCCTCGGACCATACCGGGCGGGCGCCCATATTGCTGCCGATCCCGATCGCCGGGTTCCATCCCCCGGAGACCGCGACCAGATCCGCCGCGATCCGCCGCGTCCGGCCATCGGCGGTGCGCACGTCAACCGCCTTGACCGGGCTGCCGTGCACATCGTCGACCACCGCGCCGAGCAGGATCTCGACACCCCGGCCCCGCAACCGTGCGGCAGCAGGCACATCGGCGCGCGCGTCGACCACGGCGGCCACGCTGACGCCTGCGGCAAGCAAATCCTCCGCCGTCGCCCAGCCGCTGTCGCTGGTGGTGAAAACCACCGCGCGTTGGCCGGGCGCGGCGGCGAAGCGGTTAAGGTAGGTCGAGACGGCGGATGCCATCATCACCCCGGGTCGGTCGTTGCCGCCGAACACCAAGGGCCGCTCGATCGCGCCGGTCGCCAGCACCGCGCGCTTCGCGACGATTTTCCACAGGCGCTGACGCGGCTGATCAGACGGGGTCTGCGCCAGGTGATCCGACACGCGCTCGACCGCGCCATATTCCCGGCCGTCGAACACGCCGAAGACGGTGGTGCGGGTCAGCACCCGCACGTTGGGCAGCGCCGCCAGTTCGGCAGCGGCGGCGCGCGCCCAGTCGAGCGCGGGCGCGTCGTTGATCGCCAGCCGCTCGGCGAGCAGCCGACCGCCCGGCGTCGCATCCTCGTCGGCCAGGATCACCCGCAACCCCGCGTGCGCGGCGGTCAACGCGCCCGCCAGCCCGGCAGCGCCGCCGCCAATCACCAGCAGGTCGCAAAAGCCGTGTTCACGGTCGTAATGGTCGGGATCGGGCAGCATCGACAGCTTGCCCAGCCC
>CAXTOS010000077.1:0-11894 GCA_964245935.1 uncultured Novosphingobium sp. | reverse complement strand
GAACTACTTTCGCCATGCTGGGTATGCTACAATGTGATCACAAATTGCTCTAGACGCGATAAGCATCGCCGCACGCTCCGGATCTTTGCTTCGCGTGATTCAAGAACAAAAACCGGTACCCATTTTCGTTAACAAGCCCTAGAGTCTTTCCGTTTCAAACGGCACCAGCCCGCTCCCCCGCCCGGCCACCCAAGTCATTGTATAATATGGGTGGCCGGGCGGGGGAGCGGGCTGGCGCCGACTCGACGTAAGCCGGAAACACTCTAGCGCGGCGGCGTCCACAAGCCGCGGCGCGGGGCCGGGGCCGGCGTGAAGCTGGATCGCGCGGCGGCTGCGACCAGCAGCGCCAACTTTCCCGCAGAGCCGATGCGCACCCGCTGGTCCCATGCCGCCGCGCCGCGCTGCACCACCCGTTCGCCGATCGCGCCGTATATGGCATCGGCAGCCAGCACGGCGAGGCGCGACCGGCGCGGCAGCCGCGCGGCGCCGATCCGTGCCGAGCCGCGATAGCCCCGGGCCATGTCGACCAGACGTGCCGCCCACAGCGCCAGTTGGGGGCGGTGCATCGGCAGTGCCAGATCCTCTGGCGGGATGCCGGCGTCGACCAGCCACACCCCCGGCAGATACACCCGGCCGACCTGCGCATCGGGCACGATGTCCCGGGCGATATTGGCCAGTTGGAAGGCGATGCCGAGATCGCAGGCACGATCGAGCGTGTCGCCGTCATCCGCATCGACACCCATGATGACCGCCATCATCAGCCCGACGGCACCTGCGACATGATAGCAATAGCGCAGCAGGTCGTCGGTCGTGCGCGGGCGCCAGCCGGCGGCGTCCATCGCAAACCCTTCGAGGTGATCGAAGATCCAGCGCCGGGGCAGTGCGGTCTCGCGCGCCACCTCGCGCAACGCCATGAAGGGCAGCGGCAGGGGTGCATCGTCGTCCAGAGCGGCAGTGGTAAGCCCGGCGAGCCGGGTATGTTCGATGCGCGGATCGCCGGGCGTGGCGGCATGCCCGGCCTCCTGGCCGTCGGTCAGATCATCGGCCGCGCGGCACCAGCAATACAGCAGCCATGCCCGCTCGCGGGTTTCCGGCGCAAACAGCCGGCTGGCGGCGGCAAAGCTGTGCGAGCCGCGCACGATGCTGGCATGCGCGCTGTCGACCAGCGCCGTGCGGTCGTCGGCGGGTCTGGTCAGGACCGGGTCCGATCCGGCAGCCACAACGCCCGCAAGGCCGCGCCGAGCGGGACCGGCGGCCGCCCGGCGAGCAGTCGCGTCTTGTCGAGACCATTGAGATCTCCGCTGTAGAAGCGAGCGATCAGCGGCTCGGGCAACCGATAGAAACGCTCGAAAATACGGTAGCGCCGAGCAGGATCGGCGGCGCGGAACATCATCCGATTGAGCAGCCGGTAATAGGCGGAATCGTCCCAGTGCGCCAGGAATTGCCGCCTGCTCCACGCCGCGATTGCCGGTGCCGACAGGTCGCGCTGCTCGCCGAGTGCCATTGCCAGGCGCAGCGCCAGCGGGAACGAATAGCCGGTGGTGGCATGGAAAAACCCGCCGCGTATCCCCAGCCGCGCCACCGGATCGGCTTGCGGCCAGAACGCCTGGGGATCGCCGCCGATGGTGATCGGCAACACGCCCTGTTCGCGGCGCAGTTCGGCGCCGGCGATGCCTTGCGCCGCAGCAGCGGCCCGGACGCGGGACGTCACCCGTTCGACATCCAGTTCGGGCCCGTCGCTGTAATAGGTATCCTCGACCAGCACGCGATCGCCGGCCAGCGGCAAGGTGTAGATGAAACGATATCCGTCGATTTGCGGCACATTGGCATCCATGATCGTGGCGCAGTCAGCCCGCACGCCCGGGCCCGCAAATTCGATGCCGACGAATTTTTGCCAACCCAGGTCGAGCCCGGCCATGCGCTCGCCCGGCCCCCGCGCATCGATCACTGCGGCTGCGCGGATTTGCCCGCCGCCCGCAAGGATGACCCGCTCGGCCTCGATCCGGATGACCGGGCAGTGGCAGCGCCACTGCTGCGGCGCCAGCCGATCGCGCACCAGCGCGTCGAGCCGGCACGACTCGATGGTATTATAGCCCTCATCGATGAGTCGGTCATAGCGGGGGAATGACACCCGATGGCAGGGACTTCGCCATGGCTGCAAAGCTTCGACCCAATACCGGTTCCCGGCGGGAATATCGCTGTCGAAGAACGACCAGGTATGATTGCCGCCGAACGAACTGCCCGCCTCCAGCAGCAGCACCGGAACATCGGGCCGGGCCCGCGTGACGGCGAGCGCCGCCAGCGCCCCGGCAAGACCGCCGCCGACTATAATGAGGGGAGGAGGGATAAGGGGAGACGGCACGCGGTGGATTTACCGCTTTAGCCCTGCTAAACAAGCCCATGTATTCCGTATTGCACGGCTGGGAATGGACCGCGCTTGGCGCGAGCGCGGCGGCGATGACGATTATCGTCGCCTTGCGCTATGGGCTGACCAGCGGCGCTTTCGCCTGGGCCAGCGAGCGCAGGATGCCGGGGCTGCATGCCCGGTTGCGCCCGCAGATCTTGCGGGAAATCGGCTGGTCGCTGGCCAGCGCGGCGATTTATGGCATTCCGACCGGCGTGATCGCCTGGGGCTGGCGCACGCGGGGCTGGACCCTGCTGTATCAGGACAGCCATGCCCGGCCGCTGTGGTGGCTGCCGGTGTCGTTCGGCCTGTGCCTGGCGCTCCACGACACCTGGTTCTACTGGACGCATCGCCTGCTGCACCGCCCCGACTGGTTCCGCGTCGCACACGCCGTGCATCACGCCAGCCGGCCGCCGACGGCCTGGGCGGCAATGAGCTTTCACCCGCTGGAGGCGCTCAGCGGTGCGGTGGTCATTCCCGTGCTGGTCTGCACGATCCCGCTGCATGTCGGCGTCGTGTTCGCGCTGCTGGCCGTGATGACCTTCATGGGCGTGACCAATCACATGGGCTGGGAGATTTTTCCGCCGGGGTTGGTGCGTGGCCCGGCCGGGCGCTGGCTGATCACGGCGACGCATCATCAACTGCACCACGAACGATACCGTTGCAATTATGGCCTGTATTTCAGGTTTTGGGACCGCTTGATGGGCACGGACGCCGGCCTTGGGAACTTTGTCATCACGCGCCAGTGGTGATTCAACATTTGCGCTGTTATCCGGTCGTCAACCCTGAACCTGTGTCAGGGTCCATTTCCGCTCATGCAGCGGCGTTTCCCGGGGCCCGATAGATGCTGAAGCAAGTTCAGCATGACGATGCATTATTGAACGAACATCAGCGATTGCGCGCCAGTTCCCGGTTCAGCCACAGCGCGACCAGGGTCACGCCCGCTCCCGACAGCAGATATCCGCCCGACGCCAGCAGCCCGAACCGGGCCGACAGCCACAGCGCGATCATCGGTGCGAAACCGGCGCCGAACAGCCAGGCGAGGTCGCTGGTCAGCGCCGACCCGGTGTAGCGGTGGCGCGGGGTAAAGTTGGAGGACACCGCGCCTGACGACTGGCCGAAGCTGATCCCCAGCAACAGGAAGCCGCCGACCATGAAGGCGATTTCGCCGGCCGCACCCAGGCCGAGCAGTTGTGGCGCGAAACCGCTGAATACGGCGATCGCGGCGGCAGACACGCCCAGCAACTGGCGCCGTCCGAAGCGGTCCGCCAGCGGGCCGGAGGCGATGATCGCCGCTACGCCGAGCACCGCCGTGCCGGCCTCGATCAGCAGGAACCGGGTCGGCGTCTCGCGGGTGAACAGGAACACCCAGCTCAGCGGAAATACCGTGACCATGTGGAACAGCGCGAAGCTGGCCAGCGGTGCCAAAGCACCAAGGATGATCGTTTTCCATTCGGTGCGCAGCGTGGCCAGCGGGGCCTCGGGGACCAGGTCGCGGCTTTCGTACAGGCGCGCGAACTCCGGGGTGACGACGATCCGCAACCGCGCGAACAGAGCCACGACGTTGATCGCGAAGGCGACGAAGAACGGAAACCGCCAGCCCCAGTCCAGGAAATCGGCAGCGGGCAAAGCGGCGGTAAAGAAGGCGAACAACAGGCTGGCGATGATCAGCCCCAGCGGCGCGCCAAGCTGGGGGATCATCGCAAACCAGCCGCGCCGGTTTTCCGGAGCGTTAAGCGCCAGCAGCGAGGCCAGGCCATCCCAGGCGCCGCCCAGCGCGAAGCCCTGGCCCAGCCGAAGCAGGGCCAGCAGCCAGATCGCGGCGGGGCCGAGGTCCGCGTAGCCGGGCAGGAAGGCGATCGCCGCGGTCGATCCACCGAGCAGGAACAGCGCGACGGTCAGCTTCACCCCCCGGCCATGGGCGCGGTCGATGGCCATGAACGCAAACGACCCCGCCGGCCGCGCGATGAACGCCAGCGCGAACAGGCCGAACGACGCCAGGGTGCCGCTCAGCGGGTCGAGAAAGGGGAAGAAGAACTGCGGAAACACCAATACCGAGGCTATGGCGTAGACGAAGAAGTCGAAGAATTCCGAAGTGCGTCCGATGATCACGCCAATGGCGATCTCCCCCGGCGAGACGTGATGCGCCAGCGGGTCGTGGGGCAGGGCGATATTGGCGGCGGCGGCGGTCATGGCGGGCGCGCATTCCATCGGGTCAGGACAAATGAGGCAAGGCAGCCTCTCAAGCGACGCTTATCGGCAATAAGCGAAATCAAGGCGATTGGACAAAATGTCCAATGGGTTGCGCCGCAACATGGCTCTAGATCGGAGCCATGGCCATGTTTCCACCTCCTGTCGCCCGCACCCTGCGCGGCGCATCGGCCGGTCCGGCGATGCTTCTGCTCGGCGGTTGCAATTGGGTGGTATTGAACCCGGCGGGCGATGTCGCGCGGCAGCAGGCCAACATGGTGGAGATCGCCACCGGGCTGATGCTGTTGATCGTCGTCCCGGTCATGGCGCTGATCGGGCTGTTCGCCTGGCGTTACCGCGCGGGCAACGACAGCGCCCGGTACGAGCCGGACTGGAACCACTCCACCCAGCTGGAGCTGGTGATCTGGTCGGCGCCGCTGCTGATCGTCATTGCGCTGGGTGCGGTGACCTGGGTCGGCACGCATCTGCTCGATCCTTATCGCACCATCGGTCGCATCGGCCCCGACCGGCCCGTCGCCGCCAGCGCCCGGCCGCTGGAGGTCGAAGTGGTCGCGCTCGACTGGAAATGGCTGTTCATCTATCCCGAACAGCAGATCGCGACGGTCAATGAACTGGTCCTGCCCACCAATCGCCCGCTGCGGTTTCGCATCACCTCGTCCTCGGTGATGAATTCGTTCTACGTGCCGGCGCTGGCCGGGCAGATCTACGCCATGCCGGGCATGGAGACAAAGCTGCACGCGGTGCTGAACCGGGCAGGCGATTCCACCGGCTTTTCAGCCAATTTCAGCGGCGACGGTTTCTCGCAGATGCGTTTTGCCATGCACGGCGTGTCGTCGGCCGATTTCGCCCGCTGGGCGGCCGGAGTGCATGGCGGCGTGCACGGTGCCGGGGCCGCCACGCTGGACCACGCGGCCTATCTCCAGCTCGAACGTCCCAGCGAGCACGAGCCTGCCCGCCATTTTGCCGCGGTGTCGCCCGACCTGTTCGATGCGGTGGTCAACTTGTGCGTACGCCCCGGCAAGATGTGCATGAGCCAGATGATGGCGCTGGACGCCAGGGGTGGCGCAGGCGCGGCCGGTCGCTGGAATGTCGCCTCGCTGCTTTACGACAAATTCGGGCGTGAAGCGGAAACGGCGGACGGCGACCTTGCCGCGAAAAGCTACGTCAAAACGCTGTGTGACGCCGCCATCCCCCAACGCGCGCCATTGCGCGAGGTGCTGGCCCCCGACAGCCTGGCTTCGCTGCACGGCGCCGGCTTGCCGCTGCCCGATACGCTTCCACTCGTGCCCGCCCGCCTGACTCTCGCTCCTGCGGCCCATCCGCTGTCCTGATAGTTCCGGAACCCTGAAAATGCCCCCTGTCGCTGCCCATGCCCCGTCGCTCCTGCTTGGCCGGTTGTCCCTGGATGCGTTGCCGCTGCATGAACCGATCGTCCTGGTCACCTTTGCGGTGGTGGCGCTGGGCGGCGCCGCGTTGCTTGGGGCGCTTACCTGGTTCCGGGTATGGCCCTATTTGTGGCGCGAATGGTTTACCAGCGTCGATCACAAGAAGATCGGCATCATGTACATGGTCCTGGGGCTGGTGATGTTCCTGCGCGGCTTTGCCGATGCATTGATGATGCGGCTCCAGCAGGCGCTGGCTTTCAATGGCTCGCAGGGCTATCTGCCGGCCAATCATTACGACCAGATTTTTACCGCGCATGGCGTGATCATGATCTTCTTCGTGGCGATGCCGTTCGTGACCGGGTTGATGAATTTCGTCGTCCCGTTGCAGATCGGCGCGCGCGACGTGTCGTTCCCCTTTCTCAACAACTTCAGCTTCTGGATGACGACGGCGGGCGCGATGCTGGTCATGGCCTCGCTGTTCGTCGGGGGTTTCGCGCAGACCGGCTGGCTGGCCTATCCGCCGCTGTCGGGACTCTCGTACAGCCCCGGCGTGGGGGTGGATTACTATATCTGGTCGCTGCAGATCGCCGGCATCGGCACGACCCTGTCAGGCATCAACCTGATCGCCACGATCGTGAAAATGCGCGCGCCGGGCATGACGATGATGCGCATGCCGATCTTCACCTGGACCGCGCTGTGCACCAATGTGCTGATCGTCGCATCGTTTCCGGTGCTGACCGCGGTGCTCGCGATGCTCAGCCTGGACCGTTACGTGGGCACCAATTTCTTTACCAACGACTTCGGCGGCAGCCCGATGATGTATGTGAACCTGATCTGGATCTGGGGCCATCCGGAAGTCTACATCCTGATCCTGCCGATCTTCGGGGTCTATTCCGAGGTCACCGCCACCTTCTGCAGCAAGCGGCTCTTCGGCTATACCTCGATGGTCTATGCGACGGTGGTGATCACCATCCTGAGCTATGTCGTCTGGCTGCACCACTTTTTTACCATGGGGTCGGGCGCCAGCGTCAACGCGTTCTTCGGGATCACCACCATGGTGATCTCCATCCCGACCGGGGCCAAGCTGTTCAACTGGCTGTTCACCATGTACCGCGCCCGCATCCGCTTTGAACTGCCGATGATGTGGACGGTGGCGTTCATGCTGACGTTCACCGTCGGCGGCATGACCGGGGTGCTGCTGGCGGTGCCCCCGGCGGACTTCGTGCTGCATAACTCGTTGTTCCTGGTTGCGCATTTTCACAATGTCATCATCGGCGGCGTGGTGTTCGGGGTGTTCGCGGCGATCAACTACTGGTGGCCCAAGGCGTTCGGCTTTCGGCTGGAACCGTTCTGGGGCAAGGTCAGCTTCTGGTGCTGGGTACCGGGGTTCTGGATTGCCTTCACCCCGCTCTATGTCATGGGCCTGATGGGCGTGACCCGACGGATGCGCGTGTTCGACGATCCCTCATTGCAAATCTGGTTCGTGATCGCCGCGCTCGGCGCCGGGCTGATCGCCTGCGGGATCGGCGCGATGCTGGTGCAGTTCGCGGTGTCGATCATCCGCCGCGACCGGCTGCGCGACCTGACCGGCGATCCGTGGGGTGGACGCACGCTGGAATGGTCGACTTCCTCGCCGCCGCCGGCCTATAATTTCGCGGTTACTCCGATCGTCTATGATCTCGATGCCTGGGCCGACATGAAGCGGCTGGGAGTCGCGCGTCCGGCCGCAGGGTTCAGTTCGATCCACATGCCGAGCAACACCGGTGCGGGCGTTATCCTGGCGGGCATCGCACTGGTCTGCGGCTTCGCGCTGATCTGGCATATCTGGTGGCTGGCGGCGGCGAGTTTCGCATTGGCGATCGTCGCGGCAATTGCGCATAGTTTCAACTATCACCGGAACTTCCACATCCCCGCCGGCCAGGTGATCGAGACCGAAGCCATCCGCACCCGTGTGCTCGCCGCGCCTGGCCAGGAGGTGCCGGCATGAACCGCATGATCGCGCCCGGCGGCGAGGAAGGCGCGATGCTGACCGCCCGCTACTACGATTTTGCCGAACAGGATCACCCGGAAGGCGCCAGCACCCTGCTGGGCTTCTGGCTGTATCTGATGAGCGATTGCCTGATTTTTGCCATGCTGTTCGCCGCCTATGGCGTATTGGGCGGCAATTATGCAGCGGGACCGGGGCCGCGCGATGTGTTCGAACTGCCACTGGTGGCGGTGAACACCGGCATGCTGCTGTTTTCCTCGATCACCTATGGCTTTGCCATGCTGGCGGTGCAACGGGGCAGCGTCATCGGGACGCAATCGTGGCTGGTGGTGACGGCGCTGTTCGGCCTGACCTTCCTGGGCATCGAGCTGAGCGAGTTTCGTCACCTGATCGCCGAGGGCGCGGGCCCCCAGCGCAGTGCCTTTCTGTCCGCGTTCTTCACGCTGGTCGGCACTCACGGCCTGCACGTCACTTTCGGCCTCGTCTGGCTCGGCGTATTGCTGGTCCAGCTTGGCCGCTACGGCCTGACCGCGGCCAATACCCGCAGGCTGATGTGCCTCAGCCTGTTCTGGCACTTCCTCGACGTCGTCTGGATCGGCGTGTTCACCTTTGTTTATCTCATGGGGATGCTGCGATGAACGCCGCTGACGACGCCGTTAGCCGGAATGGCGCCGGCCATGATGAGGGTCATGGTTCGCTGCGCGATTACGTGACCGGGTTCGTGCTGTCGGTGATCCTGACCGCGATCCCGTTCTGGCTGGTGATGAGCCACGCGCTGACCGACCGGACGCTGACCGCGCTGGTCATCGTCCTGTTCGCCGCCGCGCAGGTCGTGGTGCACATGATCTACTTCCTCCACATGAACGCAAAGGCCCAAGGCGGCTGGAACCTGCTGGCGTTGATCTTCACGCTGCTGGTCGTGGGCATCGTGCTAAGCGGGACGCTATGGGTGATGTACCACCTCAATCACAACATGATGCCCATGCCGCACGACATGGGATGATCGCCGCCATGCCCGCGTCTGTGAGGGGCCGGAGAAAGCCCTGGGCGGTCATCGCCGCGCTGCTCGTGGCCTGCCTGCTGTTCACCGCGCTGGGCGATTGGCAATTGCATCGGCTGGTTTGGAAACAGGCGCTGGTCGCACGCGTGGCGCGCGCGACCACGGCATCGCCGCTGGCCTTTGCCGCGCTGTGGGCGGCCCCTCCCGCCGCGCTCGAATATCGCCGGGTAGTGCTGAACGGGCGTTATGAACCGGCGAGCACGACCCTCGTGACCGCCACCACCGACCTGGGCAGCGGCTATTGGGACATGGTGACGCTGCGCGGCGCCGCGGCGGCAACCTGGGTCAACCGGGGCTTCGTTCCGCTCGGCAGCCTGCGCGGCCGACTCGCCGCCGGCACGCCCGCCGGGCCGGTAGCTGTCACGGGCCTCATTCGCCGCACCGAGCCGCGGGGCACCTGGCTGCGCGCCAACCGCCCCGGCGCCGATCGCTGGTACAGCCGCGACCTGGCCGCCATGGCGCGGGCCCGGCACATCGCCGCGGTGTCATCACAGCTGTTTATCGACGCGCAGTCCGAAACGCCGCGCGCTGCAACGGGCATACCCGTGCCCGGTCTGACGGTATTGACCTTTCCCAACAATCATCTGGGCTATGCGGTCACCTGGTTTGCGCTCGCGCTTGTCTCGCTGGGCGGCGTGGTTGTGGTATGGCGGCGCCCGTCATGAACCTGCTCTCCAGGCTGCGGCCCATCCGCGATCCCCTCAGCCGCGCCGCCTACGTACCGGCCAGCGCCCGCAACGTGGCGCTGCTGGTACAATTGCGCTGGATGGCGGTCATCGGCCAGCTGGTGGCAATCTGGTTTTCCGCGCGGATCCTGCATGTCAGCCTGCCGCTGCCCAACCTGCTGGTGGTCCCGGCGCTGCTGGTCGCGATCAATCTGTTCACCATCCGGCTGGGGCGCAGCCGCGCCGGCTATACCCGTCTCGAATTGCTGGCCGCGCTGGCGGTCGAAGTGGCCGCGCTGAGCTGGCAGCTCTATTTAAGCGGCGGCACGACCAACCCGTTCAGCTTTCTGTTCCTGCTCCAGATCGTGATCGGCGCGATCCTGCTGCCGCCCAGCTGGAGCTGGATGATCGCGGCGCTGTCGTCGGTCCTGGTCGTGGTGCTGACCTTTTTCTATCGGCCATTGCGGCTGCCGCCGCGCTGGGTGGGCCAGGAGATGCGGCTCTATCTGCTGGGCAGCGTGGTAAGCTTTGCGCTGATTGCCGGCCTGCTGTTGTTCTTCGTCATTCGCATGGACCGGATTCGCCAGTCGAGCGACGCGGCGCTGGCAGCACTGCGCCAGCAGGCGGCGGAGGAGCATCACATCGTGCGGATGGCGATGCTGGCGTCGGGCGCCGCGCATGAACTGGGTACGCCGATGGCGACCATGGCGGTGTTGCTCGGTGACTGGCTGAAACATCCCGCGATCCGCGCCGACGCCGAACTGGAAAGTGAACTGCGCGAGATGGATGCCGAATTGCGCCGTTGCAAGACGATCGTCTCGGGGATCCTGATGTCCGCCGGGCAGGCCCGTGGCGAAAATCCCGCGATCACCCCGATATCTGCCTTCATCCGCACAATCGGCCGCGAATGGGCCGGTCGCAGCTCGGGCGGTTTTCGCCTGGACGATCGCATGGCGGACGACCCGCTGATCGTTTCCGACCCCGCATTGCGGCAGGTGATAGGCAATGTCATCGAAAATGCGCTGGAGGTCTCGCCCGATTTCGTCCTGCTGACCGCGCGTACCGAAAAGCGCCAACTGGTGCTGGAAGTGCGTGATCGCGGGCCGGGTTTCGCAATCGAAATGATCGCGGCGTTCGGTCGGCCCTATTCCTCGACCAAGGGCGTGCCGGGCGGCGGGCTGGGGCTGTTCCTGGTCGTGAACGTGGTGCGCAAGCTGGGCGGGCGGGTCCATGTCGGCAACGATGATCGCGGGGGCGCGCTGGTGCGGATATCGATCCCGCTGTCAGCTTTGGTGCCGGCCGGGGAGAGCTGCCTGTGACCGAGCCCCGGCTGGTGATCGTCGAGGACGACGCCACCTTCGCGCGTACGCTGCGCCGGTCGTTCGAACGTCGCGGCTATCGCGTGTGGCATGCGGCCAGCCCGGAGGAACTGGTGGCGCTGATCACCAGCGAAATCTTCGATTTTGCGGTGGTCGACCTGAAGCTGGGGACCGCATCCGGGCTGGGCTGCGTCAAGCTGCTGCACCACCACGATCCGAACACGCGGATCGTGGTCCTGACCGGCTTTGCCAGCATTGCCACCGCCGTGGAAGCGATCAAGCTGGGCGCCGCGCATTACCTTGCCAAGCCCGCCAATACCGACGACATCGAAGAGGCCTTCGCTCACGATGCCGGCGATGCGACCCTGCCGCTCGACGGGCGCAAAAGCTCGATCAAGACGCTCGAATGGGAATATATCCAGTCCACCCTGGCCGAATGCGATTTCAACATCTCGGAAGCAGCACGACGCTTGGGCATGCATCGGCGCACCCTGGCGCGCAAGCTGGAAAAGCGGCCGTTGCGGTAGAGCGCGTCGAGATTTATCGACAAGCTCAATATCTGAGAATATCAATCCGATAAGTCTGCCGTCGACGACTGACAGCGCGGACCGCCGACATGGCATTCCTCGATGCTCGGGTACGAGCGGCCCTGTTTGATCCTGACACACGAGAAAGCACCGGCACGGGGGCCATGGCGCCCGTGCGGGCGGCGTCAGACGGCCCAGCTTTCAGATTTATTCCATTAACTACCTGGTCCCACGCGTGTAAGTCGACTGGATGCAACCCCGGCATCTGGATCTTAATCTGCTTAGAGTCTTTCCGACTTACGTCGAGTCGGTGCCGGCCCGCTCCCCCGCCCGGCC
>CAXTOS010000076.1:0-11942 GCA_964245935.1 uncultured Novosphingobium sp. | reverse complement strand
TGAACTGCCCCCCGAAAACAAAGGCAGCACCTTTAATGCGCTGTCTCCACGAGTATCGGTTTTGTACACGCTTGCCGACCCGCTGAAAGTATATGCGACCTATTCCAAAGCTTCGAAGAGTGGTTTGACGGGAGTCTTCAATATCGGAACGACGCCACCGCGGGCAACAGTGGCCCCAGAAAGCCTGACATCCTACGAGGTAGGCGCAAAGTTTGCTACAAAGAGCCTGAGCCTGAACGCCTCTTTTTTCTATTATAACTATAATAATAAGCAGGAATCGACCTTTCATGGTACTTCAACCGTTGTTGTAAACACCGGACCTGTACGGATATATGGTTTCGATCTGGCCGGCAGCGCCCGGTTGAGCCAGGCGTTTCGTCTTGATGCCAATATGACGTGGATCCCGGAAGCGACTTACCGCAAATTCCCGGACGCTTCGGACCAGTCCACAATATTTTCTCTCCAGAATTGCGGCGGATTCTGCTCGGCATCCTTTGATGCGTCCGGACGACGTCTGATCCGCTCGCCCAAGGTCAGTGCCAATGCCACGCTCGGCTATGAGCGCAGCGTTTCCGGCGGGACGTTCGATGCCAGCGCAACCGCAGCCTATTCGTCGGCGTACAACAACGACCTGCTGGGTATAATTCATCAAAATTCGTATGTAACGGTCAATGCGCAGGCGGGATACCTGTTTGGCGACAGCGGATTGCGGATCGGTGTATTCGGACGCAACATCGGTAACACCCTCTACAAAGTGAACGGTCTGACATCCAGGTCAGGCTTTATTGCCGGTTATGCGCCGCCGCGCGAAGTGGGGCTGAGGATCGGCTACACGTATTGACCGTGCGAACCGCGCCGGCCCGGAACATGACGTTCATGCGCCGGTATGGCGACCGGTCACATCCCGATAATATCGAACTGTTGGATCAGCTGAGGAACAGACGACATGGGTGAGCTTTCAGGCAAGGTGGCAATGATAACCGGTGGCGCAAACGGCATCGGGCGGGCCACGGCCATGCTGATGGCAGCGCGCGGCGCTGCGGTGATGATCGCCGACCTCAACGTCACGGCAGCCGATGGGGTCGTGGAAGAAATCAAAGGCCTGGGCGGCACGGCGGCGGCGGTCGCCTGCAACATCGAGTTCGAGGATCAGATCAAAGCAGCTGTCGATGCTACGGTCGATCAGTTCGGGCGGCTGGACATTCTCCACAACAACGCGGCCTATTTGCAGGCCGACGTCCTGACGAAGGATGTGGATATTCCCGGCATGGAATGTGCTTTTTGGGATCTCGTCATGGCGGTGAACGTCCGCGGGCCGATGCTGGGGTGCAAGCATGCGATTCCCATCATGCTGCGGCAGGGCGGAGGGTCGATCATTAATACCTCGTCTACCTATGGCCTGTCTGCCTTTGTGACGCTTCCGGCATATTGCATTTCGAAGTCGGCCATCGGGATGTTGACGCAGTTCGTTGCAACCGCTCACGGCAAACAGGGAATCCGCTGCAACGCGATCGCGCCCGCGGTCACGCTGACCCCTAATACCCGCCACGGACTCCCCGAAGAACTTATACAAATCAATCTGGATGCCGCCCTGACGCCTTATCTTGGCGAACCTCGCGACCAGGCCGCGGTGGTCGCGTTCCTGGCATCCGACGAAGCGCGGTTCATTAACGGATTGACGATACCCGTCGATGGCGGAACGCTGGCGCACCAACCCACTGTCGCAGCTGCCCGGGAATTCTTTGCCAAGCTTCAAAATCTTGCACCCGAAGCAGCGGTGTAACCCAATCGATTGGTCATAAATGTCTGGCATCCGATGCCGGATACGTGGCGGAGATTATAAATGGTTGAGACTATCCAAAGTAAATCATCGATCGAACAGGTGATAAACCGATATTTTGAAGCGATCCAAAGCCTGGATTTCGCTACGGTCGCAAATCTTTATGGCGAAAATCTTGCGGTCTGGCATAACTTCAGCGATGCCGAACAGGGCAAGCGTGCCAACCTTGAGCAACTGCGGGCAATGGAAGCGCTCAGCGCTGTGCGCTACGAGGTTACCGAACGCCAGATCGTCGGCAACCGGGTTGCACAGCGGCACCGCCTACACGTGACGCGTCCCGACGGAAAGTCGTTCGACCTGCCGGTCGCCATATTCCTGACAGTTGAAAACGGGCTGATCACCCGGGTCGATGAATATTTCGACTCCGCGCAACTCGCATCGTTGCGCTAGTGAGCGCGCCTCGCTTTATGCAGCCGGCGCTGATCGGGCCATGCGCCAAACCTTCACACGGCACTGGCGGCGTTCGCGCCCCTGTTTTGATTGAGCGATCACGATGATGGGCAACCCAGCTACGCCAAGGCTTGCCATTATCGGCGGCGGCATTGCGGGGCATGCCATAGCATATGCCATGCAGGACGAAATGCAGGTAACGCTGATCGATCCCAAAACCTATTTCGAAGTGCCCATGGCGCTGCCGCGGCTGCTGGTCGAACCTGATACATTGCCTGCTCGCATCGCCTACGTGGACTTTTTGCAAAAAGTGACCCTTATCCAGGGTCACGCAAAGTCCATGACCGATAGCTCAATCGATGTCGTATCGGCTGATGGTGACAGAACCGTGCCTTTCGATTATGCGGTTATCGCCAGCGGTTCACGCTATTTTGATCCCCTCATCAAAGCCACTTCCCCGACCGAAGCCGGGCGGAGTGCGGAAATCAGGCTGGCGAACGAACTTTATCGGGCGGCCAGAACGGTGGTTATCGTCGGCGGCGGGGCTGTTGGCGTTGAGACTGCGGCGGAGTTACGCGAGACCATTCCACATCTGCGGGTGATACTCGTCCACAGTGGCGAAAAGCTGCTCGAAGATGCCCCGGACAAGCTCGGGGGATGGGCGATGCGCTATCTGGTCGAACACGGCGTTGAATTTGTGATGGGCGATCGGGTGACGAGCCCAGCGCCCGCGTCGCAGCCGCTCGCCGGGATCGTTGCGCTGGCAAGCGGCAAGGAAATTGCGGCTGATGCGGTGATCTGGGCCGTCGGCGTGACCCCGGCTACGGAGTTCGTGGCCAGGTCATGGCCGGATGCGGTTGATCCCAAAGGATTGCTCAAGGTCGACCGCTACTTGCGGCTGACCGGCCACCCGGCAATCTTTGCCGTGGGTGACACCACCAACCTGCCCGAACGGCGGATGGCTTTCGTGGCCGGATCCCATGTGGAATCCGTCAACAAGAACCTGAAGATATTGGCCGCCGCACATGGTCCCCGCGCCGCCGAATTGGTGCCGTACAAGCTGAACCCGCCGGGCAAGCGCAAGGGCAAGCTGATGCTGGTAACCCTGGGGCGCAAAAACGGCTTGACCGCGCTACCGTTCGGGCAGTTCAGAGCCAAGTTTCTGGCCCGTCTGAAGAGCGAAGACATGCTGGTCGGACGCATGCGCAAGGGGGTCGGGCTATAACCGGACCAGTCGACACCGCAGAAATGAACATGCGTCCGATAAGATAGAATCGCCTGCATGCTCCAAATCTTCGTTTCGCGTGATTTAAGAACAAAAACCGGTGCCCTCATTTTGTCATCACGCTCTACAGCAGGATCGAACCCGTGATGTCCCTACTTTACGACGACACGCAAAAGCAGATTGCCCACGAGGCCGGCCGCCTGCTGGATGCCCGGTTCAGCGGTGAAACGCTCAAGGGTCTGCTCGAGGAACGGGGACAGTTCGATGAGCAATTCTGGTCCTTGTGCGGTCATCAGGGCTGGACTGCGATTGCGTTGCCCGAGGCACACGGCGGGCTCGGCCTGGGCATCGTCGAGCTGGGCATTATCGCCCAGGCCGGTGGAGCGGCGGCGTGCGGCGCGCCGTTTCTCAACAGCTCGTTTGGCGCCGGGCAAGCCATTCTTCGTTACGCGAACGATACGCTCCGACAGCAATATCTGCCGGGGTTGGCGAGCGGCCACACCAAGGGAGCAATCGCGTTTGCCGAGGCACAAGGCCCGGTGCCCGCGCAACCGCAGCTTGAGCTGATCGACGGGCACCTCAGCGGCACAAAGCCGGCGGTCCCTGGCGGTGGGCGGGCGGATATCGCGATCGTCCTCGCAGCTGGCAAGGACGGCCCGGTGCTGGCACTCGTGGCTCTGGATTCAGCTATGGTCGAACGCCGGTTACTGGACACTTTCGACAATAGCCGCGTGGCCGCCGACCTTATTTTTTCGCATGCCGAGGCGACGACGTTGGCCGGGGCGGACGATGCGCTGCAAGCGGCCCGCCGGATCCTGCAGCTACAGTCGATCGTGACGGCGCATGAGCAGGTCGGCGGTGCCGAACGGGTCATGATGCAAACGCGCGATTATGTGATGAATCGCAAGGCATTCGGGCAGCCGATCGCCATGTTCCAGTCTCTCAAGCACCGTATTGCCGAGCTTTATGTGCTGATCGAGATCGCCCGTGCCAATGCCTTGCATGCGGCAGCCAATGCCGACAGTCCCGGCATGGCGCGCTATGCCGCCGCAGCGCGGTTGTCGGCCATCGAGGCCTATGGCACCGCCGCACTCGATGCCGTCCAGATGCATGGCGGCATCGGCGTGACGTGGGAAGCGGATTTTCACCTGCATCAGCGCCGCTCGCGCACCCTGGCGTTGGAGCAAGGCAATCGCATGTTTTGGGAAGACGAGTTAGTTGCCGATCTCGAAAAGGGGCACTTTGGATGAGCGCATTGGAGGAATACCGCGCAACGGCAAAGGCCTGGCTCGAAATTAATGCCCCGCGCCATGGATCAAGCGCGCGGCGGGGTCTGTCCGACAGTGCCGATCTGGCATTGGGACGCGAATGGCAGCGGCTTAAGTACGATGCCGGTTATGCGGGGATCAGCTGGAAACAGGAATTTGGTGGTCAAGGCCTTTCAGCCCTGGAAAAGCTGGCGTTTGAACAGGAAGAAATGAGGTACGGCGTCCCTACCGAATATTTCGGGATCAGCCTGGGCATGCCGGTACCCATCATTCTGCGCTACCTGCCCGATGGCTGGAAACAGGAACGTGCCCACGCCGCGTTGCGAGGCGAAGAAATCTGGTGCCAGATGTTTTCGGAACCGGCGGCCGGCTCGGATCTTGCTGCAATACGGACGCGCGCAGTCAACGACGGCGATGATTGGGTCATCGACGGGCAGAAGTTATGGACGAGTTACGCCCAATATTCAGACTATGGTGTCATTGTCGTGCGTACCGATCCGACGCTGCCAAAGCACAAGGGACTGACATATTTCTGGATCGATATGCGGTCACCCGGGGTTACCGTACGGCCGCTCAGACTTGCGGCCGGCGATTTTCGGGTCAACGAGGTTTTCTTCGATGGTGTCCGGGTTCCCGATGACCAGCGGCTGGGGCCCGTGAACGGTGGTTTCGGGGTAGCCATGGAAACGCTGGTCATCGAGCGTTACTCCGCGACCGATCCGACGGGATTTGGGCCGCCGCTCGCCATGCTGATGGAATGCGCCCGCGCGGCGAGCCTGAATGGAGCACCGGCGATCAAGGATGGGCGCGTCAGGGAACGCATCGCCGGCAATTTCGCGATCCAGAACGGTCTTGCCGCCATCCACCGCAAGGCGCTGTTGTCGATCGAGGCGGGGCTGCCGCCGGGATCGGAAGGCGCCCTGCACAAGCTGGTTTCGGTCCGAGCGCGTCAGAAGCTGTCCGAGTTCGCAATCGACCTGGCCGGATCGTCGGGGGTCCGTATCGATCGCGACGCTACGGCAAAGGATAGCTGGCAGGCATCGTGGATTGCAGCCGCGACGGGCCGCATTGCCGGCGGCACCGACGAGATGCTGCTCAATACCATCGCCGAGAAAATTCTCGGTCTGCCCCAGGATCACCGGCCGGACAAAGGGCAGCCCTTCAATCAGACCGATCCTCAAGTGTTGGATCGCGCTTGAACCGCGGCAGTATATGCCACGAATATGGCCCGCACGCAGCGGTGGCCGCGGGCACGATGCTATCGGGAGTACGACATGAGTGAAATACCGCCCGGCGTCGGTAATGAAATACTATATGAAATCGTCGATGACCATATCGCGCTGTTGACTTTAAACCGCCCCGAAAAACGGAACGCGGTCAATGAACGCGTCGCGCTGGCCATGCAGTGGATCAGGCGGGATGTGGAAACCAACGACGATATTCGTGTGGCCATCATCGCGTCCTCGCTGGAAACCGTCTTTTGTGCCGGCGCGGACCTGGCGGAAATAGCAGCCGGACGGGGCCACACGATTGCGCCCGACGGGGAAGGGTTCGCTGCCTTTACCGACGTCTTGCACGCAAAGCCATGGATCGCTGCGGTCCGCGGCAGCGCACTGGGCGGCGGCTTTGAACTTGCGCTGGCCTGCGACCTGATTGTCGCTTCGGATGATGCGCAGTTCGGATTGCCGGAGACCCGGCGCGGTCTGTTCGCCGGTGCGGGCGGAGTGTTTCGCCTGCCGCGCGTCATCCCGCGCAATTTAGCCAATGAGATGATCGCCACAGGAAAGCCGATGCCGGCGCAACGCGCAGAGGCGCTGGGGTTGGTAAATCGTTTGGTCGCCAGCGCCGATGTCCTGTCTGCCGCCCTTGAACTCGCCGGCGAAATCGCGATGGCCGGGCCGATCGCGGTTCGTGAGAGTCTCCAACTCAGCCGCTTGTCGTTCGATCTCGACGAAGCCGAATTGCGCGCGCTCTCCCAGACCGCGGCGTCGGTGGTCAGAACCTCCGCGGACGCAAAAGAGGGAGCCCGCGCCTTTCTCGAAAAGCGGGCTCCCGTGTGGCAAGGGCGCTAGAGTCTTTCCGGTTAAGACGGTGCCAGCCCGCTCCCCCGCCCGGCCACCCAAGTCATTGTATAATATGGGTGGCCGGGCGGGGGAGCGGGCTGGCACCGACTCGACGTAAGTCGGAAAGACTCTAAACGGAGCACCGGGCGTCTTCTGCGACCAACTCCTGCCGGCTACCAAAATTGATGTCATCGACGGCCTAGCACTACTTTGGCGGATTTCGCGTGACTGGGTCGGTTAGCAGTTTCTCATAATGGGACATCGCTTGGACGGAAGCTGTGCTAAAAGGCCAAGGATGGCTTGGCGAATGGCTGGCACGGTCCATTTCTGCAATTGCAATCTCAGGCTTTGTGAGGGCGGCGACAAGGATCCCGGGCAGCACTCTGGCGGCAATGATGAGCATGCCGGAACACTCAGCTCAGCCGCCCCAATCCATCCCAAATCCCTTTTACCCATAGACCTGTGCCGGGCCCACCGCGGGGTCGTACCTGTCCGGGTTTAGTACGCCTATCGGCGCCCGAAACCCTTCGACGATCCTGAATTGCAGCTTTTGGCAACAGCTTGAGGTGAACTGCCGTGCGTTTAAGCTGCCGAAATCCAGTCCAGGATTACCGCGACCATGGACCTTGAATTCCGTCCGGTGCAGTACAGCGATGCGCTGAAATTGAATGCGGCAGGTACAACTTCCGCAGACCAGTCCTCCTCCGCGCCAGACTGATCGACGTCCGAAAGCCGATTGACTCCTAGCATTACCGGGTTAAGTTGCATTCGAATGCAACGGGAGAAATTCGGTGCAATACCTAAAGCGTGGTGCCACTATCGAAGCCAGGTCAGATGCGAACCGCAAGGTCCGTGACATCGTCGAGGTGGCACTTGCCGATATCGATAAGCGCGGGGATGCCGCGTTGCGCGAAATGAGCATCAAGTTCGACGCCTGGGACCGTGAGAACTATCGGCTTTCGCAAGCCGAAATCGACGCTGCCGTCGAAAGCCTGTCGCGGCAAGAGCGCAATGATATCGAGTTTGCGCAGGCGCAGGTGCGCAATTTTGCACAGGTGCAACGGGCATCGATCCAGGATGTAGAGGTCGAAACGCTGCCGGGCGTGGTGCTGGGCCATCGGAACGTGCCGATGAATGCCGCCGGTTGCTATGTGCCGGGTGGCAAATATCCGTTGTTGGCGAGCGCGCATATGAGCGTGATTACGGCCAAGGTTGCGGGCGTGGCCCGGGTGATTACCTGCGCGCCGCCGTTCGAGGGCAAGGTGGCGCGAGCGATCGTGGCGGCGCAGGCGATGGCCGGGGCCGATGTAATCTATGCGCTGGGCGGTATTCAGGCGATTGGGGCGATGGGCATCGGCACCGAGACAATCGATCCGGTCGATATCCTGGTCGGGCCGGGCAACGCCTTCGTTGCGGAGGCGAAGCGGCAATTGTTCGGCCGCGTCGGGATCGACCTGTTCGCGGGCCCGACCGAGACGCTGATCATCGCGGATGAGGTGGGTTGCGACCCGGAACTCGCTGCCACCGACATTCTGGGCCAGATCGAGCATGGCCCCGACAGCCCCGGCGTGCTGCTGACCAATTCGGAGAAATTCGCACGCGCCACGATGGCCGAAATCGACCGCCTGCTGAAAATCTTGCCGACCGCAAAGCATGCGCGGCTCGCATGGGAGAATTTCGGCGAGGTCATCGTGGCTGAGAGCTACGAGGAAATGGTGGCGATCGCCGACGATATTGCCAGCGAACACGTCCAGGTCATGACCGCCGACCCGGATTATTTCCTGGCCAACATGACTAATTATGGCGCGCTGTTCCTGGGTGCGCGGACCAACGTCGCCTATGGTGACAAGGTGATCGGGACCAACCACACCCTGCCGACGAAAAAGGCAGCGCGCTACACCGGCGGGCTGTGGGTCGGAAAATTCCTGAAAACCTGCACCTATCAGCGGATCACCAGCGACGACGCATCGGCGCTGATCGGCGAATATTGCTCGCGTCTGTGCGCTCTGGAAGGCTTTGCGGGGCATGGCGAGCAAGCCAATATCCGTGTGCGCCGCTATGGCCTCCGCAACGTCCCCTATGCCGGACAGGCTGAGCCATCGGAACTGACGCGGGCATGAGCCAAATACTGCCGCGCACGCCGTCATTACGGCTGGATGGCCGGCGTGCGCTGGTGACGGGGGCGGGGCGGGGCATCGGCCTGGCAGCGGCGGCTGCACTGGCCGAGGCCGGCGCCGAGGTGACGCTGGTGGCGCGCACGGCCGATGAAATCGAAGCGAGTGCCGACGCCATGCGGGCGGTGGGCGGCAAGGCCGGGGCGGCGGTGCTGGATGTCGGAGACCTGGGCGCGGTAGCGGCGTTTTTCGATGCCCGTCCGGCATTCGACGTGCTGGTTAACAATGCCGGCACGAACCGTCCCATGCCACTGTGGGACGTGACTGAAGAAGATTACGACGCCGTGCTCGATCTTAACCTGAAAAGTGCGTTCTTCGTCGCCCAGGGTGCGGTGCGGCGGATGATGGGCGCAGGGATCAAGGGTAGCCTAATCCACATGTCCTCGCAGATGGGCCATGTCGGCGGTCCGGGCCGCAGCCTGTACTGTGCTTCCAAATGGGCGATCGAGGGCATGAACAAGGCCATGGCGCTGGACCTGGCCCCGCACGGGATCCGCTCCAACACCATCGCGCCGACCTTTATCGAGACCCCGTTGACCATGCCTTTTTTCCAGGATGTCGCGTTTCGCGAGAGCGTTTTGGCAAAGATAAAGCTGGGCCGGCTGGGCGCGGTGGAGGACGTGATGGGCGCAGTGCTGTTTCTGGCTTCCGATGCGGCGCTGCTGATCACTGGCACCTCGCTAGTGGTCGATGGCGGCTGGACTGCCGACTGAAGGATCAAACATGCCCGCAGCCCCCTCGTTTCGTGAACGCCTGCTGTCGGGTGAGCGCCTGATCGGTACGTTCGTCAAGACGCCGTCGCCGATCGTCGTCGAGGTGCTGAGCCTGACAGGGCTCAACTGCTTGTGCATCGATGCAGAACATGCGCCATTCGATCGGCTGGCTATCGACGGCGCGCTGGCGTTGGCCCGCGCCGCGCAGATGCCGGCGCTGGTGCGGATCCCGACGGCCAGTGCGGAACATATTCTCAACGCGTTGGATTGCGGCGCGACCGGCGTCGTCGCGCCGCATATCCGCGGCGCAGCCGAAGCAGCTGCCTTCGCGAAAGCCTGCCGGTACGGGGCGGGCGGGCGCGGTTATGCCGGATCATCGCGCGCGGCCAGTTATACCACGGGCAGCATGGCCGACCACCTGGCTTACAGCGCGGCGCAGACCGTGGTTATCGCTCAGATCGAAGACCCCGAGGCGGTTGAGGATATCGAGGCAATCGCGGCCGTGGACGGGATTGACGCGCTGTTCATCGGCCGGGTCGACCTGACCGTGGCCTATGGCGCCGACAGCCAGGACGATCCGCAGGTGATTGCTGCAATGGAGCGGATTTGTTCCGCCGGCGCGCGTCATGGCCGCTGCGTGGGGATGTTCCTGGCCCGGCCCGGCGATGTGACGTTGTGGGCGGAACGCGGCGCCAGCCTGTTCCTGCTCGGCTCGGATCATAGTTTCCTGCTGCAGGGCGCGGCCCACCTGCTGGCGCAGACACGGTGAACAGGCGGCCGGCGTCGCTGGCGCAGATCGCGCAGGGCGGGCCAAGAGCCGAAGATCTGCTCGATAATTGTCTGGGCCGCATTGCCGGTGAAGACAGGCGTTGGCACGCCATGCTGGCGCTCAACGCCGAGGCGCGGAGCGAGGCGTGCGCTGCCGACTTGCAGGTGGAGCAAGGCCGGCCGCTGGGGCCGCTCCACGGCATTCCGATCGCGGTAAAGGACAATATCGACGTGGCCGGCATGGCCACTACTTCGGGCTGCCGCGCGCTGGCCCTGGCCATGCCGCTGCGCGATGCCGATGTCGTCAGCCGGTTGCGGGCTGCCGGCGCGATCATCCTGGGCAAGACCAATCTGTCGGAGTTCTCGTTCGAGATTCGCTCGAGAAGCTCATTGGGAGGCGATGTCCTGTGCCCAGCCGCGCCATCGGCGACGGCGGGCGGATCAAGCGGCGGCTCGGCCGTGGCGGTTGCCAGAGGTTTTGCATTGGCGGCGCTAGGCACCGATACCGGAGGTTCGATCCGTATTCCGGCGGCATGCAACGGGTTGGTGGGCTTTCGCCCCGCGCATGGCGTGCTGTCGCTGGCCGGGATCGCACCGCTGGCGCCCAGCACCGACACGGTGGGGGCGATCACGCGGTGTGTGGCCGATACTCGGCTGCTGTATCACGTCATGGGTGATGAACCTGCGAGCCAGCCCGCCCCGGTGCAGGGGCTGCGGCTCGGCGTTCTGCGGCAGGCTTTTGGCGAGGATCAAGTGGTGATCGCCGCCGCCGAACGCGCATTGGCAGCCCTCCAGCGTGCCGGGGTCCATCTGGTCGATCCCTTGATTCTGCCGGGGCTGGAGTTATTGCTCGACGGACCCCACATTGTCGATGCCGAGTTTGCGGCCGCGTTCGACCATTATCTGGCGACCAACTTTGCGCCCGGCACTGCGCCGGCTTCGCTGGCCGAACTGGTCGCGTCGGACCAATTCTTGCCGGCATATGCGCCCAGCCTGCGCGAACGCATGAACGCCCCGCCCGCAACGGCAGCGATCCTGGCCCGGCACGCCGACCTGAAACAGGTACTGGTATCGGCGATGCAGGCGCAGGAACTCGATGCGCTGATCTTTCCGACCATGCGGGTCATCCCCGAAAGTCTGGACAATCCCAAAGGCGGATGGGCACCCGAGTTGGCAGCCCGCACCGGCTGGCCCGCGCTCAGCGTCCCCGCGCCCGTGCCGGCTGGAATGCGCCCGGTGGGGGTGGAGATACTGGTGCCGAACGGCCAAGAGGAAACCCTGTTTGCCCTGGCCGAGGCTATCGAGCGGGTAATTCACGGCGAAGGTTGAAGCAAACCACCGCCACCAGAGCGTGATGACAAAAAGTGGGTACCGGTTTCTGTTCTTAAATCAGGCGAAAACAAAGAGTTATAGAGCATGAGGCGATTCTATTTTATCGCATCATGTTCTAGAGCAATTTGTGATCACATTGTAGCATACCCAGCATGGCGAAAGTAGTTCA
>CAXTOS010000075.1:0-12691 GCA_964245935.1 uncultured Novosphingobium sp. | reverse complement strand
GTATTTTCGGGCACCACTGCTTCGGCACTCGCGCTTGTGGCAGCGGGCGCTGTTGCCACCCCCGCCGCCGCGCAACAGGATAGCATGTCCAGCGCGCAGGCGGCGCCCTCGCCTGAACTTCCTGCACCGGGTAACGCAACGGGTGCTAAATCCAACGAAATTATCGTTACAGGGTCGCGTATTCCGCGCCCTAACATCGATCGAGATCAGCCGACGACCACAGTAACCTCCGCTTTGATTGATCAGCGCGGTTTTACAACAGCGGCAACGGCGCTCAACCAGCTACCGGGTTTCGGCATAGCCGACAGCTCACAAGTGGGTAGCCAGGGAAATGGTTATGGGGTCGGCCAGAGCTTTGTGAACCTTTATTCGCTCGGATCGCAGCGGACATTAATCCTTGTCGATGGGCGGCGCTTTGTTGGCGCGAACCCGGCTAGTATATTTTCTTCAGCAGGGGCCGGTACCCAAGTAGATCTCAATGTAATACCTACCCAACTGATCGATCGCATTGAAACAATAGGTATTGGTGGCGCCCCAATATATGGTGCGGATGCTATCGCGGGTACCGTTAATTTTATTTTGAAGCGAAAATACAAAGGTATTTATGCCGATGTCCAGAGCGGCATTAGTGAACAGGGTGATCTCTTTAATTGGCGAGGTCGAATTCTTGCAGGATCAGATTTTTCTGGCGGGCGCGGCAACTTTACCGCGGCAGCAGAATATTCCAACGGCAAGGGTATTATCGGCACTTCGCGGGCGGCGATTGCCGCACAAACAAACTTTATCGCTCCACTTGATCCAAATTCTCCCTTCCAAAGTGTTCTTGTAAGTAATACGCGGACGTTCTTAGGAACGCCTGGCGGCAACCCCTACTTCATTGACCGCGGGACTCTTGGGCCGACACGGAGTATCGTTGATGCAAACGGAAATCTCGTTCGTTTCGCGCCAAATGGGAATCTGGTTCAGTTCAATACTGGAACAGCGACCAATGACCCGACGACGTTTCTGGGCGGCGATAGCCTAAATCAAGCTACAACAACAAACCTGGCTGTTGATAGTCAACGCTTCAACACGGCTGCGTTCCTAAGCTATGACTTGACGGACAGTGTCCATGCCTTTGCTGAAGGATGGTATTCAAAGAACAAGGCAACAAATCTGGCTGGTCAGCCGGTCTATAACACGGCCTTTTTTCGCCAAGCTGCACCCGGGTCGTTTGATGTTAACGGAAATTACATTTTCCAGCTGAACAACCCCTTTCTAACGAAGCAAGCCCATGACTTGATCCAGCAGAATCTGATCGCTCAAGGTCTTCCATCAGATGACAGCGCGCACTTCTACGTTGGACGGGCGAATACCGACCTAGTCAGCGGTGTTGCAAAACTTGATCAAGATCTCTTCCGCTTTGTTGGTGGACTAAAAGGTGAGTTTCGATTTTTTAACAGCGCCTGGAACTGGGAAGTCTCAGGGAATTATGGCCGCACCCGCAGCGTATCGCTCACGCCGTCGCTGGTCGAGCCAAACTTGCGTCGCGCATTAACCGTCACGCGGGATGCGAGCGGTAACATCGTCTGTGCGCCGTTTAATCCCGATCCAAATGACCCGACATCGCCGCCGAACCTGCCGCAATACAACGGCTCTATATCTCAAACTTGTGCGCCGCTCGATCTGTTTGGCCAGGGTGCCCCAAGTCAGGCAGCACGCGACTACGTGACTACCATTGCGCGAACCGTAGCGATCACAAGCCAGCGGGACTTTCTTGCAACAATCGGCGGTAGTCTTTTCAACCTGCCCGGCGGAAAACTTGGCGTTTCTCTAGGATACGAAAATCGGCGAGAGTATTCAAGTTTTCAGCCGGATGCATATTATACGGAGGCCTTAGGGCGATCGATCCCCATCGACAGTGTGCAGGGGGCATATACCACGAATGAGTTTTTTGGAGAACTCCGCGCTCCAGTCATCGGTCCAGAACAGCACATTCCATTGCTTCATTCTCTCGAGTTTAATGGTGCCGTGCGCTACGTAAAGAACTCGGTGGCCGGTAACGCGACGACTTATACCGGTGGTGGTCGGGTTGAGCCATTCGGTGGCCTTGCGATTCGCGGCAACTTTACCCGGTCGATCCGCGCTCCGGCAGTTACCGAACTATTCGCCGCAAATCAGCCAGCTTTTGACGGCGGTTACGATCCCTGCGACCAGCAGAACTTGACTGGTGGACCTAACCCGGCGCTAAGACAAAAGAACTGTGCGGCTGCTGGTCTACCCGCTAATTTTAGTTCCTTAATAAATTCAATCACCGAGCCGATCAACGTAGTTGGTAATCGAGGTTTAAAAAATGAGTTTTCTGATAGTTGGACAATAGGAACTGCTATCAACCCAAGGTTTGCTCCTCGGTTCTCTATTTCAGCTGATTATATTAGTATAACGCTGAGGAATACTGTTGTATCCTCATCAGCGCGTGACGTTTTAACGGGATGCTACGATTCTTTTAGTTATCCAAATAACTTTTATTGTGGTTTGATTACTCGTGATACTACACCTGAAAATTTTGGACAAGTTCTTACGCTAGATGAGCCTTTTATTAATCAGGGCGGTTTGGTATATCGCGCGATCCAGGCGCAGGCGGACTATGTGATGCCGGTCGCGTTGATAAGCTCGCGTATTACGATTGGCGTTGTCTATCAGCACATTATCAAATCTTATACAACGGTCAGCGCAGACTCCGGAAATACTAACACCCGAGGTAACATCGGCAGGAGTGTAGATCAGGCCAATATAAACATAGTTATCGACCATGGCCCTGTCAGCTTGTCGAACCAGTTGCGCTATATCGGACCTGCGGTTTTCGACGCCTCGGAAGCTCCCGGCACTAGAGACGTGCCTGGCGTTCCGGCATACCTTGTTCTCAATTCAAGCTTGGCATTCAGGGTTGGTGATCATGCAACATTCCAGCTTAACGTCGACAACGTTACGAATCGCGATGTTCCCTATCCCGGAAGCGGCAATGCTACTCAGAACGTATATACCGAGGGGCTTTTCGGGCGGACCTATCTTGCGAGATTTGAAGTAAAATATTAACAGCCCTAGTCTGGACGCCAGCGTCGCAGTGCAAAATCGCATCGTGACGTTAGCGGAACTCGCGTGTCGTCGATTGGCAGATTGAGGAGAAGTGGCAGTGGTCAACAGACACTTGATAATACAGGCTGGCCTCATCCTCACCACCACTTTGGCCGCCCCCACCTTCGCCCAAACCCTGCCGCCGCCCTTGCCGCCAAAACCGGTCACTGAAACGCTGTACGGCACCACCGTCACCGATCCCTATCGCTATTTCGAGGACGAAAAAGACCAGTCGGTGATTGACTGGATGAAGGCGCAAGGGCGCTACACCACTGCGGTCATGCATTCGATCCCCAACCGCGCCGCAGCGCTGGCGCGCGTGCAGGCGTTTACGGGTAGCCTTGACGCGGTCAAGAGCATCCAGAATGCCGGCGGTCGCCGCTTTTTCCTGGAGCGGGCGCCGGGTTCGGATAATTTCGACCTGGCGGTCCGTTACGCCGATGGCCGGACCGCCAAACTGATCGACGTGGCCGCGATCCGTGCGGCCCACGGCGGCGCGCCGTTTGCGATCAACTATTTCGTTCCCTCGTGGGATGGCGCCAGGGTCGCGGTCGGGATTTCCGAGGGCGGGTCGGAAGATGCCTCGCTGTTCGTCTATGACGCCACCACCGGCGCGCAAATCGCCGGGCCCTTGCTCCATGCGCAATATGGCATCGTCGCCTGGACGCCCGACAATGCGCATGTCTTCGTCAATCTGCTCAACACGCTCAAGCCGGGCGAACCGTCGATCGACAAATACAAGAATTCCAAAGTCTGGTTCTGGGATCTGAAATCCGCGCCGGTCGCGGTGCTGGGCAATGGCGTCGGTTCGATCGCGTTCACCCCGGAGGAGACGCCCGGAATCCTGACCACGCCCGACACCGCAAAAATCATCGCGATCAATATCAACGGCGTGCAGCCTGAACTGGAAATGTGGACCGCCGCGCTGGCTGATGCCGAACACGCGAATACCCGATGGCAGAAGCTGGTGTCCCGCAGCGACGGGATAACCAGCGGTACCATGGCCCATAACCGCCTGTTCCTGCTCAGCCATCAGGACGCGCCGACCTTCAAGGTGCTGTCGCTCGGCGCCGGGCAACCTTTGTCCGCTGCGCGGATCGTCGTGCCGGCCGCCCCGGGCAGGCTGATCGAATCTATCGCGGCCGCGTCCGACGGTATCTATGTCATGGCGCGCAGCGGTGTCTATTCGCAATTGCTGGTGGTTCCGCTGGCCGGCGGCGCGGCACGGCCGATTGCCCTGCCCGAGAAGGGCTCGATCGAGGAACTGGCGACCGATCCGCAGCAGCCCGGCGCGGTGATGATGTTCGCCAACTGGATCGTGCCGCCCAGCGTGCTGGCCTATGATCCGCAGCTCGGGCGGTTTACCGACCTGAAGATGGGCACCCCGCCGACGGGCTACGATGGCTCGCTGTACAAGGTCGCGGATTTGCAGGCGCGGGCGAAGGACGGCGTGCTGGTGCCGCTGAGCTATGTCACCGCAAAGGGCGTCACCTATCCGCGCCCGCTGCTGCTGTGGGCCTACGGCTCCTATGGCATCTCGCAGTTTCCCGGGTTCAGCTCGCGGTTCATTCCGATGATCCAGAACGGCATCGATTTTGCGGTGTGCCACGTTCGCGGCGGCGGCGAACTGGGCGAGGCGTGGCGGCTGGGCGGCAAGGACGCGAACAAGCCCAATACCTGGCGCGACCTGATCGCCTGCGCGGAGGATCTGATCGCGCGCGGGGCCACGAGCAAGGACCGGCTGTTCATTGCCGGCGGTTCGGCGGGCGGCATCACCATGGGCCGCGCGATGGAAGAGCGCCCCGACCTGTTCGCCGGCGTGTTCGACATGGTTCCCGCCGCTAACGCCACCCGGCAGGAATTCAGCCCCAACGGCCCCGGCAATACCCCGGAATTCGGCACCGTCGCCAATGAGCAGGGTTTCCGCAACCTCTATGCGATGGACAGCGTGCTCCACGTCGAGCGCGGCCGGAACTATCCCCCGGTGATGATCTCGACCGGATTGAACGATCCGCGCGTCGCCAGCTGGGAACCGGCCAAGCTGGCTGCGACGCTGCAAGCCTCTGGCGATAGCCGCCCGGTCCTGCTGCGCGTCGATGAGCAGGCCGGCCACGGCATGGGCTCGACCCGCACGCAGAACGACGAGCTGGCGGCCGACATGATCAGCTTCGTGAAGTGGCAGGTTGGAGAGAAGGGCTGGCAACCGGTGGCCCTGACCGGGAAGTGACTGGCGAAGAAAATCCTCTCTCGCCCATTTTGGTCATCACGCTCTACCGCGCATGACGAATGCGAAACGCGATCTGCGGGTATTGAATGTCGCGCCAAAGTCCGCAGCTCAGTGCAACGACGGCCAGCGTCGCCAGTCTGATCACCAGGTTTTTGCCATAGGGCAGCCCGGTCACGCCTTCCCTGATGATGCTGCGAATGCCATGCAGCCGTTCGACGATGAAGCCATTCTGGACGAAAGTTCGGCGCAGGCTCTTTTCGGTAAAAAACCTGAGATGGGTGCGATCCAGGATCCCTTCGTCGGCGTAGGGCCAATCCTTCAACAACAGTAATTTCACAAGTAATGTCATGTGCCTGACGTTTGGCACGGAACCGACTATCACGCCATTACTTTTGATATTGGTTTTTATTCGTTCAAGAAAGTCGTCGTGGCTGGGCATGTGCTCGATCACGTCGTTGCAGACCACCAGATCAAAATAATCATGCGGCAGATCGCCGCTGTATTGGTCGAAGGTACCCGTAAACATGTGCGCCAGCTTTGTCCGGGCGTGTTCGGCGGCGGCGCGATCGGGTTCGATCCCCCAGCATTCCCGGGCTGCCGCCAGGAACTGATGCGAAAAATTGCCGTCACCGCAGCCCACTTCAAGGGTCCGCTCGAAATGGTCCGGAAGAAACGCTGCCATCTGCTGCCGCCGCGCCGAAAAATATTTCTGGACCATCCCGGTGGAGTGCCATGGGCCTGCGTCTTGCACAAGTAAGCGTTGGCACTGATAAGCCCTTCCTCTTCAGAGCCAGGCCGTTCACACATTCTTTTTTGTTCGTCACCCCGGCGAAGGCCGGGGCCCAGGAAAGGTGTGATTGATGAGCTTAGCGAGCCTGGGTCCCGGCCTTCGCCGGGAAGACGAAGAACTTATATAATTGATTATAAATCGTTTATGTCTAGGCGAAAGCCTAGTCTGAAGAGGATGAGGGAAGAGTCCTGATCAACGCGCTCTAGTATTAGTTTTTCATCGCCGCCCGAAAGGATTCAGATGCGTAGATGAATCCCTGCTGCCGCATCGTTTCCATTCCTTGCCACAGTTGCGGTTCGAGCGGAGACAATGGCGCCACGCTGCCGTCGTCCCTGATGATCGACAGCCTGCGATTGTCTTCCCTATGTTCCCATCTTCGCTCGCTGACTGTGCCCAGATCACGCTCAACCCAGCTGCCCGCCAGTTTATAATGATGAATTAAAATGGTAAAATCAGCTAAAATCACGTTCGATGCGCAGTGCGGGTGCGACATCAGCACTGTGCCGGGCAGATTTTTGACCAGGGAATGCTTGGACAGAAATGGATTTTCGCCAAATATTTCATATCTGATTCCGCCGCGAAAAAATTTGACGCCAGGATCGATGCATTTGTTTTGGCGCAAGAACCAGCTGAAGGTGACCGCCGTTTCATCGCCGTAAGGGATGAACTTGACCTGATTCAGCGAATAGTGATCCAGCGCGGGGATGGCATCGCGGTAACTGAGATCCCTGAGATCCTCGTAAGGTTTCAAGGAAAAATGATCGAGCATTTGGCCAAGAACCGCGGTATAGCCGCGATCGTTACAATACCCGGTCAGCAATTGCAGTGCATTCGCGGCATTCGACGGCAGCTCGATCAGTTCGTCCGAATCCGCAAACATGATCCATCCGCCTTTCGCGACACGCTGCGAAAATTCCGTGCGAAAACCGCTTTCATTGTGCTTTGCCGGCAGCAGGTTTTGCAGGACTGTAACTCCTTCGTAGGTTTTGCAAATATCGATGGTGTCGTCGGTCGATCCATTGTCGATCACCAATATATGATGTGCGCCTATCGAAAAATGATAATCCAGATAATTACCGATGAAATAAGCAGAGTTGCGCGCAAGAAGAGTCACCATGACCTGGGTTTCGGACAAATGGATCTTTTTGGGCCCATGCAGATGTCGCGTGGTGATCCATCGCCGGCACCGCCCCGTAGCCGCCCTTGCCATTTGGGCGATCCTGTTTGTTATTCGGTCCAGCATTATATCCTCAGGCGAGTGATCCGCATCGACGGTTCGGACGTACTCGCATTGGTTACCCTTGTAACGGGCCCGTGTAGCGAAATGCGACTTGGCCGACAACGCTTGATAACGGATCGTTACAGCCGTGCATCTTCGGATGGGGTCCGTCGATGCGCGGATTGGCGTGCCATTTCAGGGCTTGCGCTGCTTATCCCGACCGCTATGCGCAATCCAACCCGGCAGCCGTTGGGCCTTGTTCATTCCTTGTTCTTCACCAATGGCTGACATCGGACGTACCATGGCCCTCCGCTTGAACCCTGCGGCTTTGCGACAGCGCATGATCGCGCTGGCAACCGGCGGCGCGGCGAGCATTATCGTTGCGGCGATCCTTGCCAATATGTTGCGCATCGTCAGCAGCGCCACGCTGACCCGCATCCTGGATGTGCAGGCGTTCGGGATCGTCGGCCTGGTGACCTCGGTCGCCTTCGTCTTTGCGCTGGTTTCGGATATCGGGGTCCAGCCTTTCGTCATCCGTCACGCGCGCGGCGACGACCAGACTTTTCTCGACGAAATCTGGACCATGCGGCTCGTTCGCTCGGTATGCCTGACGGCGATCATGGCGGCGTCCGCCGTTCCGGTCTCCATCGCGCTGGGCAAGCCAGATTTTTCGCCGATCATCGTCTTGTGGAGCGTCAATTTCACCCTTGATGGCCTGGCATCGATGGCGTTCGCGACAGCGGTGCGGGAACAGAAATTGTGGCGATTGGCGTGGCTGGACCTGGCGGCGGCCGTGCTGGTATTCATCGTCTCAGTCATCCTGGCCATCCTGTTGCACAGCTACTGGGCTTTGCTGTTTGCGATGATCGTGGGCGCGGCATTCAAGACCGTATTGTCTTACCGGCTGTTCCCGCATTCATCTCGCAGGCTGCGTTTCAGCCGGGAGACCGCGCGGGAAATGTGGAACTTTTCGCGGTACATCGCCCCTTCCAGCCTGATGTGGATGGTCGTCCTTCAATCGGACAAGCTGATCCTGGCGCGGATGATGCCTTTGGCGACGTTCGGCCTGTACTCGCTGGCGGTCACCATCTCGTCGGCGGGGTCGGCGCTGGCCTCCAATTACACCCGGCGCGTGCTTTATCCTGCCTATGCGGCGGCGGCCCGCGCCGGTTCGCCGCCATTGCGCGGGGTCTTCTACGCCATGCGGCGCTGGCCAAATCTGCTGTACATGATCGCGATCGGGGGCATGGGAGGCAGCGCGGAGCTGATCGTGTCCATCCTCTATGACTCGCGCTATGATGGCGTGACCATATACCTGCGCTTGCTGTGCATATCGGCATCTCTCGTGCTGGCCAACACCGCGTCGGAGGAGGTGCTGATCGCCGCCGGCAAGCTGCGGGCCACGCTCAATGTGAACCTGGTCAGGATTGCCTATCTGGTCATCGGCGTGGGCATAGCGATCATTCACGGCAATACGCTGTTCCTGGTCACGGTCTTCAGCCTTGTCGAGGTGGCGGCGATGGCCAATTATTGGTATAGCCTGCGCAAGGAGGGGCTGTTCGACCTGCGCGAGGAACTGACCGGCTTGCTGGCAGCAGGCGGTGGCGCGGTGCTGGGCTATGCGGTTGCGCGGCTGGGCCTGGCGCTGCTCCATGGCTGGATCGCCGGATCGCTGCACCACCACCATTTTTGAGCATTGCGACAAAGCGAGGCTCGGGAAGGCATTCACAGCATGCGCAATTCGCTCTATCCTCGCGGCGGGCGGGATGCAGGAGATGCAAGATGTGCGATGAATTGACCGCCACGGGCGCGACCGGCGTGACCCGGCGCAGCTTTGCCGCGCTAAGCGGTGCGGTCGCGATAACCGGGATAGGCACCGGCGCCGATGCCCGGAGCGCCGGGCAGGGCGCCGCTCTGAGCGAGACAACGGTTTCGATCCCCACCGCCAGCGGAACCGCCGATGCCAGCTTCATCCACCCGGTTCACGGCACTCATCCGGGAATCGTCATGTGGCCGGACATCGCCGGCCTGCGCGATGCCTATAAGGTCATGGGGCGCCGGCTGGCGGTTGCGGGCTATGCCGTGCTCATCGTCAATCAATATTACCGCAACGCCCCGGCGCCGGTGCTGACCAGCTTTGCCGAATGGCGTACACCCGAAGGTCAGGCGAAACTCGCGCCGATGATCGCGGCACTGACCTCGCAGGCGGTCACCAGCGATGCGGCGGCGTATGTGCATTTCCTCGACCAGCAGGCTGCGGTAGATCGTAACCGCCGGATCGGAGCCAACGGCTATTGCATGGGCGGGCCGTTTGCGGTGCGAACCGCCGCCGCCGCGCCGGCACGGGTGGGAGCAGTGGCCAGTTTCCACGGTGCCAGCCTGGTGACCGACAAGCCGGACAGCCCGCACCGGCTGCTCGCCGCGACTCACGCCAGCTATTTGTTCGCGATCGCGCGCGGTGATGACGCGAAATCGCCCGGCGACAAGGATGCCTTGCGCGCAGCGGCAGCGGCTGCCCATCGTCCCGCCGAAGTGGAGGTCTATCCGGCGGAGCACGGCTGGTGCGCGATCGATTCGCCGGTCTATGATCCGGCGCAGGCCGACCGTGCGCATGAGCGGATGCTGGCGCTGTTCGCTACGCTTTGAAAGCCTGATCCGAAACTGCGTTTCCGATAGTCGGTACCGGCCCGCTCCCCCTGCGGGCCGGTACCGACTACCAAGTTCGCTCTTTCGCGAATTTCGCATCGGGCGGTGCGTCTTGCCAGACGCCGATTGCAGCCCATATGCGACGGCAAGGAGACACCATCATGCCTGACAAGATCAAGCTGACCGACGCCGAATGGCAGGAGCGCCTGACCCCCGAGCAATACCAGATCCTGCGCAAGGCCGCCACCGAACGCGCCTTTACCGGCAAATATGAAACCAACAAGGCGACCGGGGTCTATATTTGCGCCGGCTGCGGTGCGCCGCTGTTCGCGTCCGATACCAAGTATAATTCAGGCTCGGGCTGGCCCAGCTATACCGCGCCGATGGATGAGGACGCGGTGGACGAACATCGCGATACTTCCTACGGCAGCGTCCGCACCGAAGTCCGTTGCGCAAGCTGCGACGGCCATCTGGGCCACGTCTTTCCCGATGGGCCCGGCCCCGACGGGCTGCGCTATTGCATCAACGGCGCGTCGCTGGAGTTCCAGCCGAAGGATAAGTGAGAGATCGGGCGAGAGGGCCCGTTTTGCGGCTCGGCCTCTCCCGTGTCCCCGTTATTTTCTCGCGCAATAATAACCCTCTCCCCTTCAGGGGAGAGGTTTGGGAGAGGGGACTTCGGGCAAGTCCCCCCAATAACCGCTGGCGCAAAGTCCCAAACTGTCGTTAACGATATGGTCAGCATCGGTTGTGCAGGACGCGCGGCCTGTGGCAACTGCATGGCCGGCGCCATGACGCCACGATTTTCGGCAGGGAATGAACCGCACTATGGCCCGTAACGCCGACGGCGGTGGCTCTTCACCGAAGCGCCCTCAAAAAACCCCGCCGCCGCGCCAGCGCCGTTGGCCGGGACGGCTGTTCCTGTGGGTATTGGCGATCGGGCTGCTGGTTGTTGGCAGCGTCGCCGTGGCGGTGATGTTCGAGGCGCAGGATCTGCCCGGCTTCGACGAGATGAAATCCAGCCAGAACGGGCAGACCATCGTCGTGCGCGCCGCCGACGGCACCCAGCTGGTCGCGCTGGGCCCCAGCTATGGCCAATGGCTGGCTTACGATCAAATTCCGCAAGTGATGAAGGACGCGATGATCTCCACCGAGGATCGGCGGTTCCGTGAACACTTCGGCATCGATCCGATCGGGATTGCGCGCTCGCTGATGGTGCGGGCGCAGTCGGGGCGGTGGCGGCAGGGCGGGTCGACGCTGACCCAGCAATTGGCGCGAACGATTTTCCTGAACAACAATCGCACATTCGGCCGCAAGGGTCACGAAGCCCTGATCGCGATGGCGCTGGAATGGCGTTTTTCCAAGGACCAGATCCTCGAACTTTATCTCAACAAGGTTTATTTCGGCGGCGGCGCCTACGGCATCGATGCCGCGTCGCGCAAATTCTTCAATCATTCGGCTACTCATCTGACCCTGCCCGAGGCGGCGATCATCGCCGGGCTGGTCAAGGCGCCGTCGCATTATGCGCCCACCGCCGACGCCACCGCCGCGATCGCGCGTGCCAAGGTGGTGCTGTCGGTGATGCAGGATGCCGGCGCGATCACCGGTGAACAGGAAAACGCCGCCGATCTCAACGCGGTGCGAATCGCGCCCGATGCGGCGCAGAATTCGGTGCGCTATTTTACCGATTGGGCGCTGCCCCAGCTCGACACGCTGCTGCCCGACAACAAGGAGCCGATCGAGGTCTGGACCACGCTGGATATCCGCATGCAGAACGCCGCGACCAGGGCGATGGTCGCGCAGGTGCCCAAGGGCGCGCAAGGCGCGCTGGTCAGCATGGATCGCGATGGCGCGGTGCTGGCGCTGATCGGCGGCACCGATTACGTCACCTCGAATTACAACCGCGCGATCAAGGCCGTGCGCCAGCCGGGCTCGGCCTGGAAACTGTTCGTCTATCTGGCGGCGCTGGAATCGGGAGTGAAGCCGGAAGATCCGGTGATCGACCAGCCGGTCAACATCGACGGGTGGAGCCCGCATAATTCCGGTGGTTCCTATGCCGGCAAGATCGACGTGCGCACCGCGTTCGCCTATTCCAAAAATACCATTGCTGCGCAACTGGGCCAGCAGGTGGGCTTTTCCGCAGTGGCCGACATGGCGCGGCGGTTCGGCATCACCACCCCCATCAACACCATGCCGTCGATGGTGCTGGGCGCCAATGACGTGCGGCTGATCGAAATGACCCAGGCTTTTGCCGCGGTGGCTGCGCGCGGCACCTCGGTCCAGCCCTATGGCATCGCCAAGGTGACCACCACCGACGGCCGCGTGCTGTATCAGCACTCGGTGGCGCAGGGCCAGACACTGGTCGCGCCCTATGTCGCCGCCGGCATGACCGACCTGATGCAGACCGCGGTCAGCATCGGCACCGGCCGCGCCGCGCAGATCGGCCGGCCGGTCGCGGGCAAGACCGGCACCACCAGCTCGAACAAGGACGGCTGGTTCCTGGGCTTTTCCAGCGGGATCACCACCGGCGTGTGGATGGGCCGCGACGACGCCCGGCCCGTCCCCGGCCTGCAGGGCGGCACGGCGCCGGCCCGCGCCTTTGCGCAATATATGCAGGTGGCAGTGGCAGAGCGGCCGGTCGAGCAGTTCGACACCCAGGCCAAGCTGACTGGTTTTCTGGTCGAACCCAATGATCAAG
>CAXTOS010000074.1:0-12789 GCA_964245935.1 uncultured Novosphingobium sp. | reverse complement strand
CAGCGTTGAATCAATAGGCGAGTCTCTTGTCAACCTTTGTCCACAAAACCTAGAGCGTGATGACGAAAAGTGGGTACCGGTTTTTGTTCTTAAATCACGCGAAAACAAAGATTCTAGAGCATGAGGCGATTCTATCTTATCGCATCATGCTCTAGCACCACTTCATGAGCCATATCGACATCAACGCCGCCTTCGATTCGGGCAACATCGAAGTGCTGGAGATTGCCGGCCCGCAGGCGCGGCTGGCGATCCGCCGCGACGAGCAATCGGATTTCTTCCAGTGGTTCCACTTTCGCGTCAGCGGCGCGGCCGGGCGCGAACTGGAGCTGCGGCTGACCGGGCTGGCTGCATCCGCCTACCCCGGCGGCTGGCCCGACTATCGCGCCGCCGTGTCCGAGGACCGGCAGTTCTGGGGCCGCGCCGATACCGGTTGGGAGCCTGAAAATGACGGCGGCACGCTCACCATCCGCTATCGCCCCAGGGCCGACATCGCCTGGTTCGCCTATTTCGCCCCCTATTCCATGGAGCGCCATCACGATCTGGTGTCGCGCATTGTGCTGCGTCCCGGCGTCAGCCAGCGCAGCCTGGGCCGCAGCCTCGACGGCCAGCCGATCGACTGCCTGGAACTGGGCGACGGACCGCTGCACATCTGGCTGTTTGCCCGGCAGCATCCCGGCGAAAGCATGGCCGAATGGTGGGTGGAGGGGGCGCTGGACGCGCTGACCGATGCCGCAAATCCGCACGCCCGCCGCCTGCGCGCCGCCGCGCGCATTCATGTCGTGCCCAATGCCAATCCCGACGGCTCGCGCCGGGGCCATCTGCGCACCAATGCCGCAGGCGTGAACCTCAACCGCGAATGGGACAATCCGACGCCCGGGCGCAGCCCCGAAGTGCTGGCGATCCGCAATGCGATGGACGCGAGCGGAGTTGATTTCGCCATGGACGTGCATGGCGATGAAGCGATCCCGGCGGTGTTCATGGCCGGTTTCGAGGGCATTCCGGCGCTGACCGAGCCGCAATCGTCGGGCTTCCGGCGCTATCTCGATATGCTGGAACGCCGCACCCCCGATTTCCAGACGCGGCGCGGCTATCCCCAGACGCGGGCCGGCAAGGCCAATCTGGCGATGGCCACGAACCAGATCGCGGAACGGTTCGGTGCCGTCTCGATGACGCTGGAAATGCCGTTCAAGGATCACGACGACCTGCCCTGCCCGACGCAGGGCTGGAGCCCCGAACGCTCTGCGCAGCTGGGTCAGGACTGCATCGCGGCGCTGGCGGAGTGGGTTTCTGGCTCCCCTCCCCTTTAGGGGGAGGGGCTGGGGGTGGGGCCTTTCTGGAAAGCACGGGATATGGGATAGGCCCCACCCCAACCCCTCCCCTGAAGGGAAGGGGCTAGAGGATTCAAGCCACCAGCCGCAGGTTCGCCGGGCCGCGCTTGGCGCTCAGGGCGACGTGCCGCACCCCGTCCAGCGTCCCGATCAGTTCGGCCAGATCGCCATCCAGCGCGAAATCCCGGCCCAGCAGCATCTGCACCGGCTCGCCCGACCCGGCGTTCAGCCTGGCGATCACTTCCCCCCGGCCGGGCGCAACTGAGGGCAGCATCAGCGCCAGTTCGGCAAAGGCTTGGGCGGATACGACTTCCAGTTCCAGTACCATGCGGGCAGCGCTTTTCACCTCCGACAGCGGCTGGCCGCCGCGCACCGTCACGCGCGGCGGTTCGTCGGCATTGGGCGCATCCAGTTCGACGCTGAGCAACAGGCAGGTGGCGTCCGCTGCCCACTTCAGCATGGGTTCCACCAGCGATTCCTCGAAACAGCTCGCCGAAAACTGCCCGGACGAATCCGACAATTCCGCGATGACGAAATCCTTGCCGCGCTTGGTCTTGCGCCGCTGCACGCCCTCCACCATCGCCGCGATCACCGCCATCTCGCGGCGTCCTCCGCTTCCGGCGGACACCCCGGCGGTCATCAGGCTGGAATAGCTGCGCGCGCCATTGGCCTTGGCCACCGCGCGGAATTGCTCGACCGGATGCGCGGCGAAATAAAACCCGAAATTCTCGCGCTCCTTCGCCATCTGCTCAGGTCGCGTCCATGCCGGCGTCTCGACCAGCCGCACCGCAGGGGCGGCATGATCTTCGCCCCCGAACAGCCCATGCTGGCCGCTGGTGCGGCCACGCTCGGCTTCATCGGTGATCGCCAGCAGCAGGTCGGCATTGGCCAGCACTTTGGCGCGATTGGGCTCGACACTGTCGAACGCGCCCGATGCCGCCAGCCCTTCCAGCGCCCGCCGGTTCAGCGCGCCATTGGGAACCCGCTTGAACAGATCCTCCAGATCGGCAAAATGTCCGTTCGCCTCACGCTCGGCGACCACGCCTTCCATCGCCTTTTCACCGACATTGCGGATACCCGCCAGCGCATAGCGCACCGCATAGCCCTCGTCGGTCTGCTCGACGGTAAAGCCGGCTTCGGAAAAATTGAGATCGGGTCCGGCCAACGCCACCCCCCTGCGCCGCATGTCGTCGACGAAGATCGTCAGCTTTTCGGACTGGTGCATGTCGAAGCACATCGACGCGGCGTAGAATTCGTGGGCATAATGCGTTTTCACCCATGCCGTCTGGTACGACAGCAAGGCATAGGCGGCGGCATGGCTTTTGTTGAAGCCGTAGCCGGCGAATTTATCGATCAGGTCGAACAATTCGTTGGCCCGGGCGGCGGCGATGCCGGATGCCACCCTGCAGCCCTCGACGAAGCGCTGGCGCTGTGCATCCATTTCGGCCTGCACCTTCTTGCCCATCGCCCGGCGCAGCAGGTCGGCATCGCCCAGCGTATAGCCCGCCAGCACCTGCGCCGCCTGCATTACCTGTTCCTGGTAGACGAACACACCATAGGTTTCGGCCAGGATGGCGGACAGCTTCTCATGCGGATATTCAATGCTTTCCAACCCGTTCTTGCGCCGCACGAAAAGCGGAATATTATCCATCGGGCCTGGGCGAAACATCGCACCCAGCGCGATGATGTCGCCAAAATTGCTGGGTTTCATCGCGGCTAGCGTACGCCGCATTCCCTCCGATTCGAACTGGAAGACGCCCACCGTCTCGCCCGCCTGCAACAGCTTGTATACGTCCTGGTCGTCCCAGGGCAGGGCGTCGAGATCGATGACGATGCCGCGCCGGGCCATCAGATCGGTCGCCTTGCGGAGCACCGACAGCGTTTTTAGCCCAAGAAAATCGAATTTGATCAGCCCGGTATCCTCGACATATTTCATGTCGAACTGCGTCACCGGCATGTCCGAGCGCGGATCGCGGTACAGCGGCACCAATTGCGCCAGCGGCCGGTCGCCGATCACCACGCCCGCTGCGTGTGTCGAACTGTTGCGCGGCAGCCCTTCCAGCTGCATCGCCAGATCGATCAGCCGCTTGACCTCGGGATCGCTGTCATATTCGCGCTTGAGTTCGGCCACGCCGTTCAGCGCGCGCGGCAGCGGCCATGGATCGGTGGGATGGTTGGGGATCAGCTTGGTCAGCCGATCGACCTGGCCATAGCTCATCTGCAGGATGCGCCCGGTGTCGCGCAGCACCGCGCGCGCCTTCAGCTTGCCGAAGGTGATGATCTGGGCGACGTGATCGCGGCCATATTTGTTCTGGACATAGCGGATCACTTCGCCGCGCCGGGTCTCGCAGAAGTCGATGTCGAAATCCGGCATCGACACGCGCTCCGGGTTCAGGAACCGCTCGAACAGCAGCCCCAGCCGGATCGGATCGAGATCGGTGATCAGCAGCGACCAGGCCACCACGCTGCCCACACCCGAACCGCGCCCCGGTCCCACCGGAATACCGTTATTTTTGGCCCATTTGATGAAATCCTCGACAATCAGGAAGTAGCCGCAAAAGCCCATCCGGGTGATGACATCAATTTCGAAATCGAGCCGCCCGGCATAAACTTGACGGTCCTCCCCGGTCATTTCGCCATAGGGCGCGAGGCGGGCTGCCAGCCCGGCGTGCGCATTGACCGCCATCATCGCCGCCTCGCCCCCAATGTCGCCTTTACCATCGCCGGCCAGGCTGGGCAGCAACGGCTTGCGGCGCGGCGGCGCATAAGCGCAGCGGCGGGCGACCACCAGCGTATTGGCCAGCGCCTCGGGCAGGTCGGCAAATTGCTCGGCCATCATCGGGCCCGATTTCACGAAAGCCTGCGCGCAGGAGCGCGGTCGATCGGCGGCGTCGAGATGCGTCGAATTGGCGATGCACAACATCGCATCATGCGCAGCGTGAAAGTGCGGATCGGCAAAATGCGCGGGGTTGGTGGCAATCAGCGGCAGATTGCGCGCATAGGCCAGATTAATCAGCGCCTCTTCCGACGTCTCTTCCACGGCATGCCCACGCCGCGCGATCTCGACATACAGCCGGTCGCCGAACAATGCCTCCAGCCGCGCGACATAGGCGTCTGCGGCGTCGACGCGATTTTCGGCGAGCAGGCGGGCCATCGCCCCCTCGCCCGCGCCGGTCAGCGCGATCAGTCCGTCGCTGCGCCCGGCCAGATCGTCCAGCGTGACATGCGCCTCGCATTCCAGCGGCCGGTCGAGATGGGCGCGGCTGACCAGATGGCACAGGTTCAGCCACCCCGCCTCGTTCTGCACGTAGAGCGGCAGCCAGTCGATCTGTACGGCGGATTTCGTATCACCCCCACGCGCCACGCCCAGCAGCGTGCCGATGATCGGCTGAATGCCCTTGTCCCGGCAAGCGGCGGCAAAGGGCGGCACGCTGTAGAGCCCATTGCGATCGCACACCGCTATCGCCGGAAAGCCGCGATCTTTGGCCACCTGCGCCATCGCCTTGGGCTCGATCGCACCGTCGAGCATCGTATAACTGGAAAGCACGCGCAACGGGACGAAGGGGACGAAGGCCATCGCTTATCCCTATGGGCGGTGCGCGGCGCGGATCAAGTGCGGGGAGCGGAAGGGTGGGGAAAACAGCGGGAACAGGTTTTGGGAAAGCACCAGCCGGCAGGGAACGCGGCTTGCTCCGCAACCGGGTTTTTCCCTTGGAGGTCCATATTCCGAAAAGAACGAGCCTTCCCCCGCGAGCTGTAGACAATCAAATCTGGATACCGCCGGCGACCTCGATCCGCTGGGCGTTGACCCAGCCGAACTCGTCGGAGAGCAGGCCGGCGATAACCGGGCCGACATCCTGTGGACCGCCGACCCGGCCAAGCGCGGTATGCGATGCCAACGTCCTGGCGACCTCGGGGTTGTCGCGCACGATCCCGCCGCTGAAGTCTGTGGCGATGGCGCCCGGTGCGACGACGTTCACGGCGATGCGGCGCGGCCCCAGCTCCAGCGCCATGTAGCGGGTCAGCGCCTCGACAGCCGCCTTCATGGGTCCGTAGATCGTTCGCCCCGGATAGGAGAACCGCGCGAGCCCCGACGAGATGTTCACGATCCGCCCGCCGTCGTTCATCAACGGTAGCAGCTTTTGCGTCAGCAGGAACGGCCCCTTGAAGTGGACTGCAAACTGCGCGTCCAGTTCCGCTTCCGTGCCGTTCGCCAGCGTTGCCGTCGAGGAGGTGCCCGCGTTGTTGACGAGATAGTCGATGCGCTCGGCACCAAGCGTGCCGAGCGCATCGCGAACGCCACTAACGAATCCGTCGAAGCTGGCCGCTTCACCGACGTCGAGATGCAGTGCCACCGCAGCGGCGCCGGCCTCCTGCACGGCTGCGACGACCTTGTCGGCCTCGTCCTGCCGGGTGTGGTAAGTGATGATCGACGATACGCCACGCTCGGCCAGGCGCATGACGGTGTCGCGCCCCATGCCCCTGCTGCCGCCGGTGACGATCGCGATGCGCTTCGTATCTGCCATGATTGATCTCCTTCGCAAGGAGACATAGGCACTCCCATTGGATCGGATAAGATGGCAATCGCCTGACATGCTGTACGGATATGTGAACAATGGCTGCTGACCTGTCTGCCGCGCGCGCCTTCGTCGCGATCGCCACCGCCGGAGGATTCCGCGCTGCCGCAGCCGCGACCGGCATCAGCGCTTCGAGTCTCAGCGGTGCAGTGAAGCGGCTTGAGCGCCAATTGGGGGTCCGCCTGCTCAACCGAACGACCCGCAGCGTCGTCACGACCGAAGCGGGCGGCCAACTGCTGGCGCGATTACAGGCGGCGATGGCCGACGTGGAAGCTGCGCTCGACCGTGCCAACGACTATCGCGAGACACTCAGCGGGACGATCCGCCTTAACGTGCCGGTCAACGCGGCGCGCCTCGTGCTGCCGCGTATCCTGCCCGGCTTCGTGGCGGCCTTTCCCGACATCCACGTCGAAGTCGTGGCCCAGCACGGTCTGGTGGACATCCTTGCCGCCGGCTGCGATGCCGGCATCCGCTACGAAGAGCGGCTGACCAAGAATATGGTAGCAGTGCCGATCGGGCCTGCCAGACAGCGCTTCACGACCGCTGCCTCGCCAGCCTACCTGGCGCGCCACGCACGGCCTCGGCATCCAGACGATCTGCTCGATCATGCCTGCTTGCCGGTCCGATTTGGCGGCGGAGCGCTTGCCACATGGGAGTTCGAGCGTGACGGCGATATCGTCAGGATCGAGCCGTCCAGACCCCTGGTGGTTGACGTGAACGCGATCGACCTTGCCGTCTCGGCCGCGATCGACGGATGCGGCATCGTGCACCTCTTCGAGGATTAGCTGACGCCGATGCTGGATAGCGGTGCGCTGGAACCGGTACTGGAGCCTTGGTGGCAGAGCTTCAGCGGACCGTCTCTTTATTACCATGGCCGAGACCATGTGCCTGCGCCGCTGAAGGCATTCATCGGCTACGTGGAGAATCACCGCTGGTAAGCGCTGCGGCATGACGGCAGCTATCGCCACCTGCCTGGCCGCCCGACCGTCGACCACCGAACCGGGACATTATGTCGTCCGCCAAAAGCGCGCTAAATGTCGGATCAAACACCAGCTAAAGCAAAGCCGCGATATCCGTCGCCAGGCTCTCCGGCTTGTCGGTCGGCGCGTAGCGGCGCACGACATTGCCGTCGCGGCCGATCAGGAACTTGGTGAAGTTCCATTTGATGCCCTTGCTGCCCAGGATGCCCGGTGCTTCGGCCTTGAGCCACTGGTACAGCGGCGTGGCGCCGTCGCCATTGACCTCGACCTTGGCCATGATCGGGAACGACACGCCGTAACTGGCGCTGCAAAAGCTGGCGATGTCGTCGGCGCTGCCCGGCTCCTGGGCACCGAACTGGTTGCAGGGGAAACCCACTACCGCCAGGCCGCGATTGCGATACTGTTTCCACAAAGTTTCCAGCCCGGCATATTGCGGGGTGAAACCGCATTTGCTGGCGGTGTTGACGACCAGCACGACCTTGCCTGCGAACTCGGCCAAATCGGCATCGCTGCCGTCAGGGCGCTTTGCGGAAAAATCAGCCAGAGTGCGCGGGTCGGACGCGCTCACGACGGAAAATCGGTGCGCCTGGCCAGCGCCGCAATCTCGTGTGGCTCATAGTCCTGCCCGCCGGGGCGCTCGATGCGGTATTGCGAACGGACTTCAACCGGGAATTCCATCACCTGATGCACCAGTTCCGCCAGGGTACCATGCCGCGCCACCCTGAAATCATGCAGCAGCCCGGCATCGGAACGGCGATGCAAAATGGCCTGATCGTCCCACGCAATCGGGTTGTCCGAGCCGGGCTCGCCGGCAAAGGTGGTGGGATTCGACATAGGTTTCTCCATTCAAGCGCATGCATATCTGGATGAACGCGGCGCAGATCGCAAGGTTGCTTTACCGGTCGAGCAGCCCATCCAGATGCCGCCGCACGCCCGGCCATTCATGCGCCAGGATCGAATAGACCACGGTGTCGCGCTGGCGTTGGCCAGCGTCGGTGTCGCCAACCAACATGTGGCCCCGCAGGATGCCATCCTGCCGCGCGCCCAGCCGCTCGATCGCGCGGCGCGAGGCCAGGTTGAGAAAATCGGTGCGGATCTGCACGCACAGCAGGTCCAGCACCTCGAAGGCATAGCCCAGCAACAAGCGCTTGGCCTCGGTGTTGAGCCCGGTGCGGCGCACCCGCCCGGCGTACAGAGTGCCGCCGAGTTCGACGCGGCGATGGCCCCGGTTCATCCGCATGAACCGGGTCGTGCCCGCGATCTGCCCCGCGCCATCGACAACGGTAAACGCGCGCGCGCGATCGGCGGCGATTTCTCGCTCGATCACGTCGAACCAGCCCGCAATCGTAGCTTGGTCCGGCACCATGCTGGAAAAAGTGTATTCGAAGCCATCGGCAAACACCGCCAGCAGGCCGGCGCGATCGGCACGATCGATTGGGCGCAGCGTGACATGGCGGCCGGTCAGCGTCGGGGTGGCCGGCCAGCTCATGCGAGCCGCCCCTCGACCAACCGCACGACCCGGTCCATCCGCGCCGCCAGCCGCTCGTTATGCGTGGCGATCACCGCGGCGCTGTCATGCCCGCGCACCAGTTCGAGAAATTCGTCCAGCACCGTATTCGCGGTCGCTTCGTCCAGATTGCCGGTCGGCTCGTCGGCCAGCACCAGCGGCGGCCGGTTGGCCAGCGCCCGCGCCACGGCGACGCGCTGCTGCTCGCCGCCGGACAGCTGGCTCGGCCGGTGATCGAGCCGCCCCCCCAGCCCCAGCGCAGTGAGCAGTTCGCGGGCGCGCAGTCCGGCTTCGGGGCGCGTGCGCCCGGCAATCAACTGTGGCAACACGACATTCTCCAGCGCGGTGAAATCCGGCAATAAATGGTGGAACTGATACACGAAACCCAGGTGATCACGGCGCAGCGTGGTCCGCGCGTCGCCCGACAGTGCCGATGCATCGACATCGGCAAATTCTATCCGCCCGCCAAAGCCGCCCTCCAGCAACCCCAACGCCTGCAGCAGCGTGCTCTTACCCGACCCGGACGGCCCGAGCAGCGCGACGATTTCACCCGGCATGATCGCCAGATCGACGCCGCGCAGCACCTCGATGGTTACATCGGCTTGGACAAAGCTGCGCGTCAGCCCGGTCAGGCGCACGACTGGTTGAACCGGGGGGGAGTGCGCCGCGCGATCACTCATAGCGCAGCACCTGCACCGGATCGGTACTTGCCGCCTTCAGCGCAGGATACAGCGTCGCCAGGAAGCTGAACAGCAGCGCCATGACGCAGATGCCCGCGATCTCCGCCGGATCGCTGCGCGCAGGCAAGTCCGTGAGAAAGCGAATCTTGGGATCCCATAGATTCTGACCCGTCAGCAGTTCCACCAGATGGACGATCGGCTGGCGAAAATGGAGAAACACAAATCCCAGCCCCAGCCCCGCCAGCGTGCCCAGCGCCCCGATCAGGAACCCGGTGGTCACGAAGATCCTGAGCAGCGAGCGCCGCGTCGCGCCCATCGTGCGCAGAATCGCAATGTCGCGCGTCTTGGCCCGGACCAGCATGATCAGGCTGGACAGGATGTTGAACACCGCCACCAGCACGATGATCGACAATACCACGAACATCGCCACCCGTTCCACCGCCAGCGCTTCGAACAGGCTGGCATTGATCGTTTTCCAGTCGGTCACCACCGCCTGCCCTTGCAATTTTCTGGCCAGCGGGGTCAGCGTTTCCATCGCGGTATCGGGATCGGTGGTGCGCACTTCGATCATGCCGATGGCATCGCCCGACAGCATCAGCGTCTGCGCATCGGGAATCGGCATGACGACGAAAGTATTGTCGTAATCATAAATGCCGATCTCGAAAATCGCCGCCACCCGGTAGGAAATCTGGCGCGGCACCGTTCCGAACGGTGTCGAACGGCCTGCCGGATTGATGATGGTGATCGCATCGCCGACCCGCGCGCCGATGCTTTCGGCCAGCCGTGCGCCGATCGCGATATTGCCCGAACCGGGCGTCAGTTCTCCCAGGTGGCCGGCCTTCAGCCTGGATTGCAGCCCGGCGATGTCGGGCGCGGTCTGCCCGCGCACCAGGATCGCCTCGACCCGTCCGTTGAAGGTGGTCAGCAGCGGCTGTTCGATCAGCGGGCTCGCCTGAATGACGCCGGGGGTCGCCCGGACCTGTTTCAGCACCGCCTGCCAATTTTCGAGCCGGCCCCCATAGGCCTGAATGATCGCATGGCCATTGAGCCCGACGATCTTGTCGAGCAGTTCGGCGCGAAACCCGTTCATCACGCTCATCACGATGACCAGCGCGGCAACGCCCAGCATCACCGCGGCGAGGCTGATCCCCGCGACTAGCGCAATGAACGCCTCGCCCCGGCCGGGCAGCATGTAGCGCCGGGCGATCATCCATTCGAACGGCGAGAGTATCACGCGAGGGCACCTGTCGGCGGGTGGGCAAGTCGCGGCGTGTCTAGGGTCCAACCGCCGCCTCTGCAATGGGCGCGCGCCTTATTCCCGGCCCGCCTGCGGGAGGGGCCGGGTGCGCTTAATTCCCCTCCCGCTTGCGGAAGGGGCCGGGTGCGCCTAATTCCCCGCCCGCCTCCTGCGGGAGGGGCGAGGGGTGGGCACTTGCTTCAATCGAAGGTTTCAAGAATGCCCGCCCCCGCCCCCGACCTCTCCCGCCTGCGGGAGAGGAGCAGGTGGCGTAACTTATCCGCCTTGAAACATCGCATTTTCCGGTAATCGAACCGTCACAATGCCGCTCGGCCCTTGCTATCCGGGGCAAAGGGCGCCACATGCGCCAGTGTCAGGGGCCGCCCGCCCGGCGCCCCCGAAATCAAACCGAGTCGTGCTCCAGCATGAAGCCAATCGCCAGTTTGCCTCTCGAGAGCGGCGAGTCCGGCCCGCGTGATGAAACGCCGTGGGATGTCGACGATTCCGATCAGGGGGGGGACAAGCTGCATGAGGAATGCGGCGTCTTCGGCGTGATCGGCGCGCGCGACGCCGCCGCCGTTACCGCCCTGGGCCTGCATGCGCTCCAGCATCGCGGCCAGGAGGCGGTGGGCATCACCAGCTACGACGGCCATGAATTCTATTCCCAGCGCGGCATCGGCCATGTCGCCCAGGTGTTCGGCAGCAACGAGGCATTCGGCGGCCTGCCCGGCACGATGGCTTCGGGCCATGTCCGCTATTCCACCACCGGCGGCCAAGGCCTGCGCAATGTCCAGCCGCTGTTCGCCGATCTCGCCTCGGGCGGCTTCTCGATCGCGCATAACGGCAATATTTCCAACGCGATGCATCTCAAGCGCGACCTGGTGAGCAAGGGCTCGATCTTCCAGTCGACCTCCGACACGGAAGTCATCATCCACCTTGTCGCCACCAGCCGCTATCCCACGCTGCTGGACCGGTTCGTCGATGCGCTGCGGCTGGTCGAGGGCGCCTATTCGCTGGTCTGCATGACCCCCGAAGGGATCATCGCCTGCCGCGATCCGCTGGGCATTCGCCCGCTGGTGATGGGACGGATCGGCGATGCCACGATCTTCGCCAGCGAAACCGTGGCGATCGACGTGGTCGGCGGTACGTTCGTGCGCGAAATTGAACCGGGCGAACTGGTCCAGGTCGATCACCTGGGCGTGTTGTCCAGCCATCGTCCGTTCGGGCGCCCGGCGGCACGGCCGTGCATCTTCGAATATGTCTATTTCAGCCGCCCCGATTCGATGAGCGGCGGCCAATCGGTCTATAATGTGCGCAAGCAGATCGGCGTGGAGCTGGCTCGCGAAGCACCCGCCGATGCCGACCTCGTGATCCCGGTGCCCGACAGCGGCACCCCTGCGGCGATCGGCTATGCCCAGCAATCGGGTATTCCCTTCGAACTGGGGATCATCCGGTCGCATTACGTCGGGCGCACCTTCATCCAGCCCGAGGATGGCGCGCGCAACGCCGATGTGAAGCGCAAGCACAACGCCAATCGCGCGCTGGTCGAGGGCAAGCGCATTGTCCTGATCGATGATTCGATCGTGCGCGGCACCACCAGCCTCAAGATCGTCGAAATGATGCGTGATGCCGGCGCCGCCGAAGTGCACATGCGCATCGCCAGCCCGCCGACCGAGCATAGCTGCTTCTACGGCGTCGACACGCCCGAGCGCAACAAGCTGCTGGCTGCGCGCATGGACCTGAAAGCCATGGCCAAATTCATCCAGGCCGACAGTCTGGAATTCGTCTCGATCGACGGGTTGTACCGCGCCGTGGGCGAAGCCGCGCGCGACAACGCCCGCCCGCAATATTGCGATGCCTGCTTCAGCGGCGAATATCCTACCCGGCTGACCGATTACAACGAGCGCACCAACCCCGACCAGCTTTCCCTGCCGGTCGGAAAGGTCGCGTGACGGTAATCAGTTATCAGTGATCAGGTATCGGAAGTGAGCGAGGATGGCGTTTTTGCGGGGCAGCTGGCACTGGTCACCGGCGCCAGCCATGGCATCGGTGCAGCCACCGCCGAAGCCCTGGCTGCGGCGGGCGCGCATGTCATCCTCACCGGCCGGGACACCGGCGCGCTCGAAGCTGTGGAAGACCGCATTCATGCCGCCGGCGGCCACGCCACCATCGCCCCGCTCGACCTCAACGAACCCGACGCGATTGCCCGGCTTGCGGTTTCCGTCGCTGGACGCTGGGCGGCGCTCGACATCGTGGTGCTGTCCGCTGCGGTCCTGCCGCAGCTGACCTCGGTGGTGGATATCGACCAGGGCCTGTTCACCAAGGCGCTGACCACCAATGTCCTGGCCGCGCAGGCGCTGCTGGCGCGGTTCAACCCGCTGCTGCGGCAAAGCGCCGATGCCCGCATCATCGGCCTGACCAGCAGCGTCGCCGCCACGCCGCGCGCTTATTGGGGCGCCTACGCCGCCGGCAAGGCCGCG
>CAXTOS010000073.1:0-13091 GCA_964245935.1 uncultured Novosphingobium sp. | reverse complement strand
CAGCCACCCCGTCGCGGTGAAACGGGCCCTAGGCCCATGACGACAATGGGTCAACCGCAAAATGCCCGGTTCGCCCCTTTAGACGCGGATTTTTGCGGTTTCGCGACAGTTGATCGTGCCATTCGTCAGCAAAAATCGGGCTCTCCGGCGTCCCGTGATCGCGAACCAAACCCCGATTGCTTCCTGTTCCATGCTCCCCTAGCGCAAACGCATCGGGACGATGGAGATGAGCCGGTGACGAAATTGCGCCTCGGACGATTTACGACATTGGCGGTCTGCCTCGTGCTGTTCGCTCTGGGCCTCGCAACGGGACCGGCTAGTTCGGGCTGGCGGGCAGTAGTCATCGTGTTCGGCCTGTTCAGCCTGCTGGGTGTGTGGGACATGGTCCAGACGCGGCATTCCGTGCTGCGCAATTATCCCGTAATCGGCCACATTCGCTGGCTGGTCGAAATGATCCGCCCCGAAATCCGCCAATATCTGCTGGAAGGCGATGAAGAGGCAGCTCCCTTCTCGCGCGATCAGCGCAGCCTGGCCTATCGCCGCGCCAAGGGTTTGTCCGCCGACCACCCGTTCGGCACCCAGCTCGACGTCTATGCCCGCGATTACGAATTCATCCAGCATTCGATCGCCCCGATTACCCGGCCCGATCCAGCCAGCTTTCGCATTATCATCGGCAACGACCAATGCACCCAGCCCTACAGCGCCAGCATCTTCAACATTTCGGCGATGAGCTTTGGCTCGCTGTCAGCCAACGCGATTCGTGCGCTCAACAAGGGGGCGGCGCTCGGCGGCTTCTACCATGACACCGGCGAGGGGAGCATCAGCCGCTATCATCGCGAATTCGGCGGCGACATCGTCTGGGAAGTCGCCAGCGGGTATTTCGGCTGCCGCACCGCCGAGGGCCGCTTCGACCCCGACAAATTTGCTGCCCAGGCGACCCGGCAACAGGTCAGGATGATCGAGATCAAGCTGAGCCAGGGTGCTAAGCCGGGCCACGGCGGCATTCTGCCGGCCGGCAAGGTCACGAAGGAAATCGCCGAAGCGCGCGGGGTGCCGATGGGTGCGGACTGCATTTCTCCCTCGCATCATTCCGCATTTGCCACCCCGCTGGAGATGATGGCGTTCATCGCGCAATTGCGCCGACTGTCGGGCGGCAAGCCGGTCGGCTTCAAGCTGTGCATCGGCCATCCGTGGGAATTCATGGCCATCGTCAAGGCGATGCTCGATACCGGCATCATCCCCGATTTCATCGTGGTCGATGGCGGCGAAGGGGGCACCGGGGCGGCACCGGTCGAATTCAGCGACCATATCGGCGTGCCGATGCGCGAAGGGCTGATCTTCGTGCGCAACGTGCTGGTCGGCGCCGGGCTGCGCGACCGCATCAAGATCGGCGTGGCCGGGCGGCTGATCAGCGCCTTCGACCTGGCGACAGTGCTGGCGATCGGCGCCGACTGGACCAACGCCGCGCGCGGCTACATGTTTGCGCTGGGCTGCATCCAGTCGATGAATTGCCACACCAATCGCTGCCCGACCGGGGTGGCTACGCAGGACCGGTTGCGCCAAAGTTCGCTGGTGGTGCCCGACAAGGCGGAGCGGGTGCGGCGGTTCCACGACCAGACCGTCAGCGCGCTGGCCGATATGCTGGCCGCCGCCGGAGTCGCGCATCCCAACGATTTGCAGCCGCATCATCTGGTACACCGCCAGACCTCGTCCGAATTGCACCAGTTCGGCCGCGAGCACCATTTCCTCAGCGCAGGAACGCTGGTGTCAGGCGAATGCGTGCTGCCGTTCTATGCCGACAACTGGGCCCTGGCCCAGGCCGCCAGTTTCGCGCCCGCGGCACCGCCACAGGATCTGGTGGGGCCAACCACACCCGAAAAACGCGCCGACACATTGAAAGAAACAGCATGACGGAACCAGCTTTCATCTCAAGACGGGCGAAGAAGTCGCAAACAACGCAGCGTAGTATGATCCCGCTATGACGGTCAGGCTGCGGTGAACTTATCCCGCTTTCTGGAAGCACAGACCTCGGCTTTCGACCAGGCCCGCAGCGAACTGGCGGCCGGCGCCAAGGTCAGTCACTGGATTTGGTACATCTTTCCGCAATTGGGCGCGCTGGGGCGCAGCAGTCTGGCCAGGTTCTATGGCATGGGGTCGCTGGCGGAGGCCGGGCAATACATCGCTCACCCGGTTCTCGGCCCGCGCCTGGTCGAACTGACGCAAATCGTTTTGCGCCATCGCGGTAAATCGGCGCGGGCGATCTTCGGCTCTCCGGATGATATGAAGTTCCGCTCATCGATGACGCTGTTCGGTCTCGCAGCGCCGCAGCACGCGGAATTCCAGCAGGCGATAGAGGCGTTCTACGACGGGCCGGACCAGACTACGCTGGATCTGCTCGGGCTCGATTGGCCGGTATGATCAGAGCTTGAACTTGCCCATGACCGACCCGTCGACGGCGTATGCGGTCAGGCGCCAGACGTGTTTCTGTCGTTCCATCAGCGCATAGCCAAAACGCCCGGGGATCGTGGTCAGCGCCTTGATGACCTCGCCGCCCGGCTTGCCCTGAATGTCGGCCAGGCTGCCCGGACCGATTGCGGGGTCTTCCTGGGTTCCGGAAAATCCGGTGATGACCTGTGCCGGTCGATCGGTGAAGCTGGCATATTGGAACAGATGGATATGCCCGGCCAGCATCGCGCGGACATGGCTGAAAGGGTGCGGCGCAAAGGCGCTGACCGGTTTGCTGCCCACCGTCAGCGCGCCGCTCTTGTTCCACAAAACGCCGTTGAAGGGATAATGCGCGGTCACGAAGCTGTCGCGGACCCCGCCCGCCAGCGTATCGACCCGGGTCATGTCGGAGCGAACGGTTGCGGCGAGCGCGGGATCGGCGGGTGACCCGCTGGCCATCTCGATCAAATCGGCCACGATGAGCCGGGCACCCCTGCCCAGCTCAACCGCATAAGGCTCGGTATGATCGCCGGCGACATCGTCGGCCGCATCGTTGCAATCGCGCCCGGCCAGCAACGGATGCGGGTCGAGCAGCCGCCACCAGCCCTGCCCGGCGCGCGCGCATTCCTCGTGATTGCCGCGCACCATCGCCCAGGGCGCGACGGCGAGCAGCGGCGCGGCAGGATCGAGGAAGTCGGCGCGCCAGCCTGCCTCGCCATAGCCCCACACCGCGCCCGCGCAACCGGCGTGCCCCCCGGCGCAGGGGTTTTCGCGATAGAGATAATCCCCGACATGCAGGACCAGGTCGGGGTGTAGCGCCGCAGCAGTGGCCGCGATCGCTGCGAACGGCCATTGTGCGAGATCGTTGCAGCTCTGCCACGCGTCGTCGGCGCCTTTCATCCGGCAGCCGGTATCGCCAATCAGGACGATCCGGTCGATCCGCGCAGGCGGCAGCGGGAGCGGCCGCGATTGGCCCGTCAACGCCGCCCGGCGCACCTTGCGCGGCAGCGCCAGTTCGCAAACCAGCGCGGGGAACGATGCGCCGGTCGGCACTTGCGCCTTGTTCGCCCGCGGCGCCAGTTGCGCAGGGACGGCGCGGCGGGCCATCGCCTTTTGCCGGCCATCCACCATGACCGCCGGGCAGGCATCGGCCAACGTCAGCACGCGCACGATACTGCCACCGCCAGGCGCCATTTCCACCCAGGCGTGTTCAGGCGTTATCGGCGTGGCGAATACGCTGTGTGTCAGAGCCATGAGCCCGGTTGCCAACACCCTGAGTAAATTGCGCAACTGCATGGTCTGTGTCCTGCGAGAACGGGTTGTCGCTGCATGGATGTGGCCCGAAGACCGGGATTACAAGCTGGAATTCATGCCTTTTGCGACAGGCCGAATGGCTGTCGCCATGCCGGCGCCCGACGGCAACAAAACCGTCATGAAACCGCAACTGCTGCGTCACATAAAGCTGCCAAACGCACCTCGTTCGTACCGCGACCCAAGAAAATGAGGGCAAAATGAAATTCTCGAATTCTCGTAGCTGGTTGTTCGCCAGCGCTGCCGGCCTTGCCATGGGCAGTGCCCTGCCCGCGCATGCCGCTGACGCTGCGGCGACCGCGAACGCGGCTGACGCCGCCGGGCCGATCACCAACAGCGATGACATCGTCGTCACTGCGACCAAGGTAAACAACGCCACCCCGATCACCTCCTCGCTCCACACCTTCGAGCCGCAGGCGATCGTCAGCCGCTCGATCATCGAGAACAGCATCGCGCCGACCGCCGATTATGCGCAGGTCATCCTGCTGACGCCGGGTGCGTCGCTGGTGCCCAGTTCGGGCAACGGCGTTGGCTTGGGCGACGCGAAAATCACGCTGCGCGGGTTCAAGGACGGCCAGTACAACATCACCTACGACGGCGTTCCGTTCGGCGACTCGAACGATCCGACGCACCACTCGACCTCGTATTTCCCGAACGGCACCTATGACCGGATCATCATCGATCGCGGCCCGGGTGGCGCCACCGATCTCGGCCAGTCGAGCTATGGTGGCAACGTCCACATTATTTCACGCGAAGCGACCGACCAGCGCTTTATCGAAGGTGAGGCTGTTTACGGCAGTTTCAACACCGCACTGGGACGGCTGACCGTCAATACCGGCGCGATCGACAAGCTCGATGGCCTGAAGATCATCGCGGTGGGCGAGTACAAGAGCACCCGCGGCGCCCTGACCAACCAGTCGGGCTGGTGGGCCAACGGCTTCGTCAAGGCGGAAAAGCCGCTGGGAGACAATGCGCAATTCAGCATCCTGGCCAACTACAACCAGAGCCTGTTCCACCAGTCGGACGCCGCCGGCGGCGCCACCGCCGCACAGATCGCGCTGTATGGCAAGCAGTACGGCGCGACTACGCCGGGAACTGCGGCCGCCTCGCTATATCCCAACGCCCGCAACGACTGGAACTGGCAGAACAAGACGACCGATATGGAAGTCGCACGACTGACGTGGCACCCGTTCAGCAATGTCACCTTCGACAACAAATGGTACACCTATTTCTACAAGAACTTCACGCTGTCGACCGAGGATTCCACCACGCAGTGCAATGTGCTAAGCACCGTCGATCAGTGCATCGGCAACCCGGCGCTGGGCACGCTGGTCTATACCCCAGGCTCGGGCCCGGGCGGCAGCCAGACAGCGGCGCAGCTGAAATCGGGCGCCAACGTGGTCAGCGGCGACATCGCTGGCTACACCAAGCTGAACCAGTACCGCACCTCTGGCGACATCCTGCAGATCGACGTAAAGACCGACGCTGGCATCCTGAAAGTGGGGACGTGGTACGAGCATTCGCAGTCCAAGCGTTACCGCTATGACTACGACTTCACCACCGCCTCACGCGCCGGCGGGATCAGCAATTACAATTTCAATTTTGCGATCATGAACGATGGCGCCAACTGGAACTACAAGGAAAAGGACGGCCCCGCCAACGTCATGCTGAACGGCGGCGCGGTTCCGGGCTATATCAGTTATGACGAGCGCACGAGCTGGGACCAGATCCAGGGCTTTGGCGAATTCGCGCTGAAGCTGCTGGACGATACGCTGACGATCACGCCGGGCATCAAGGTCCAGAATTTCACCCGCAAGATCAATACCCCGATCGCAGCACAGAAAAGTCGGGTGGGCATCCACAGTAGCGAAACCTATACCCCGACGTTGCCCTATGCGACGGTCAACTATCTAATCAAGCCTAACTTCTCGGTCTATGCGCAATATGCCAAGGGCTTCATCATTCCCGCGCTCAGCGCCAGCCTCGAAACCAGCAGCGGCGCCAGCACCGCCAACAACCCGATACCGCTGGTTCCGCTGCCGACGAAAACAAAGAATTATCAGGCTGGTTTCGTCTATGCCGGCGAACGTCTGAACATCGATGCCGACGTCTATTACATCGAGGCGAGCAACTCGACCTACACCGATCCGGGCAACAGCAACTTTGTGACGCAGAACGCTTTTCCGGCTCATTACAAGGGTGTCGAGGGCCAGATCAGCTATGTCGTGCTGCCCGGCCTGACCGCCATCGCCAACGGCACGCTGATGAGTTCGAAGGACGCGGGTGACAGTACCGATCCGGTGAGAGGCAAGTGGCTGCAGGGCGCGCCCAACTACACCGCGCTCATCGGCGCGGTGTACAACACAGGTCGCCTGAAGCTGAGCTATCTGCACAAGTTCACCGGTCGCCAGTGGATCGATGCTAAAAACACCGTCGAGCTGCCAGCCTATAGTTACGGCGTGGCGTCGGGCAGCGTGACTTTCGGCAACATCACCGCCGGCGTCACGGTTAACAATCCTTGGAACGCGCGACCGAACACCCTGGCATCGACCAGCCAGTTCATTTTCCAAGCCCCGACCAGCTATGAAGCACAGCTGAAGTTCAAGTTCTGAAATTACCGGTAAAGCGGAACTGAAAGGCCGGAGAGCGATCCTCGGCCTTTTTTTCGTTCCCGTGCGCGCTCAGGCCCCCGGCGCAAGCACCAGCACGGCAAAGCTGCCCGGCACCATGTCGCCGTGCTTTTTCCCCGGCGCGGCGGGACCAAAACGCGCAACGGGCAGATAAATCCGGCCATTGCGCGGATCGATCGCGCCGCTGCGGGCGCTTGCCTGGGTGGCGATCGTGCCGGCCACGGCAATGTGGTCACGGTCGAGGATGCTCAGCTCGACCAGCGTCCCGCTACCGCCGCAAGGTACGAACGCGAGCCCGCGCGTCTCGTCGACCAGCACCGCATCGGGCCCGTCGCCGATCGCCAGCGTGGCCATCGTCGCGCCGCTGGCGGCATTGACGACCAGCGCCACCTTGTTCGCGCAGGCGGTGATCAGCCGCGAACTTCCCGCCACCAGCGCAAGGCCGGTCGGCCCTTCGCAACCAGGCAGCGCAATCCGCCCCAGAACCTTGCGCGCCACCAGATCAACCCGCGCGATCGCGTTGCCATCCTCGATATTGACGAACAGCGTACCGGCGCCGTCAGCTTGCGCGGCTTCGAGCCCGCCGCCCACCCTGATCTGGCCAACCACGGCGCGCTTCACCGGATCGATCAGGCTGATGGTGCCGTCGCCCGCGTTCATCACCGCTACAAGTCCGGTAGCATGGTCGAACAACGCCGCATCAGGCTTCGCGCCCACCGCGATTTCGGCCTGGATGGCGCCACTGTGCGCGTCGATGAAACGAGCCTGATTGCTGCCGCCGTCAGTTTCCAGCAGCGTGGCCCCGTTATCGAGCACCAGCACCTCATGACCCTTCTGCGCCGGGGCCAGGCTGGTGAACGCTCCGCGGGCGGCATCGACAACACTGACCGCGTTGGCCCGGGCAATGTACAGCCGGGCCGAGCCGGCATCGAACGCGGAGTAATCCCAGCCGCCATCGGTACCGATTATGCGCCCGACCGGGTGGTAAGGCGCGAACGGCGCTGCATGAGCCATGGCCGGGGCAATCGCCGCGCCTGCCAGGAAAATAGCCGAAAGAATTGCTCGAGGATGGATCATTTCCAGTCTACTCCATTGCATGGCCAAAATTCGGACATTGCCGTGAAGCAATGCCCGGTGCAGTGACGCGACCATACCGCCTAGGACCGTGGTGGGCGGTGAGGGGCTCGAACCCCCGACCCTCTCGGTGTAAACGAGATGCTCTACCAACTGAGCTAACCGCCCTGAGCGAGCATCGCGCATTACCGGGATTTCCGGACAGGTCAACTGCGGCTAGAAGCCTGGCGAGACGACGGACCATGATCAGATCATCCGTGTCGCCGCGTCGCCAAGCTGCGCGAAAAAGTGCGTCATGGCGTCGGTGGCCTTTTCGGTCAGGGTAATGAAGGCGCGCCGGCGGTCGGTTTTGTCCTCGTTGCGCTGCAGCAGGCCGGCTTCGGTCATCTGGCCGATCCAGCGCAATGCCGTTGTCGGCGGGACGCCCGAGGCGATGCACAGGCTGGTGACCGATACCCGCGAATGTTCGGCGCGCGCTGCGGTCAGGTCGAGCAACATGTCCCACGCCGGATCGGCGAACAGATCGCCATCGAAAAACCGGGCGCGCAATTGGCGCTGGCGGATGATGCGCCGGACCAGTTTTGCATCCGGCAGTGCTGGCGCCGCTTCCCGGATCAGGCCGGCTCCGTCATGTTCGACATCGGCCTGCGGCAAGCCGGCAGCGGGCGCGAAGCTGAATGCGCTGCCCGACCCCGCACCAGCCGGGGCGGCATCCACGCTGCGAGCCTGATCGGTCGTCCTGAGCCCGGATGGACCATGCTCATCCTGCTCGCCATATTCCATCCGTCTGGCGATCTGGTTGACCTGTTCGGTCAGGCGCAACAGCACCAACCGGTCCTCCTCGGTCAATTCGCGCACCGTCCGACCCGGCATGCGCGCCAGCACCTGGCCAAGTGCGATCAGGCGTTCCGCCCGGCTGGGATCGACCAGGATTTGCGGATTGGACTGATCCAGGCAGCCAAAGACATCGTCCAGCGCCTTGATGTTGGTCGAGACGACCAGCGCAGCCTCGGCGCGGGCCACGCGCATGTCGATGCGCGCCAATGCCGCCAAGGTAGCGCCATCCGCCAACGGACAGTCGAGCAGCACGATCTCTCCCAGCGGCCGCTCATCCTCATCGTACAAAGCCGCCAGGCTGGCGGTTTCGGCGATGCAAAAGCCGGCGCCCTGGGCATCTTCGCGCAACTGGTCGCGGACATGCGCGCGATCCGCGAAGATCGACACCGATAGCTTCAGCGCGGCCGCATCCTGCGATGCGCCATAGGCAAAATCCTCGGTCGCCGATGCAAATTTCGCCTGGATCATGGTGTCTCGACTCCGGAACAATACCTAGAGATTGAGAACAAACCGTATTCGTGTCAAATAGAAACGGAACATTTCGTGATCAAAATGGATATATATCAATCCAATCTGGAACCTTCGCCAATTGTTCGTAAATTTTCGCAGGTTTGTACAAATTCAGTCGGCAAACGGATCACGCACCAGGATCGTATCTTCTCGCTCGGGGCTGGTCGAGACCAGCGCTACCGGGCATTCGATCAATTCCTGCACGCGGCTGATGTATTTGATCGCTTGCGCCGGCAGGTCGGCCCAACTGCGCGCGCCGGCGGTGGTCCCGCTCCAGCCGTCCATTTCCTCGTAGATCGGCTCCACATTGGCCTGGTCGGCGGCGTGGCTGGGGAAGTAATCGAGTACCTTGCCACGCAGCCGATAGCCGGTGCAGATCCTGACCCGGTCCAGCCCGTCCAGCACATCGACCTTGGTCAGCGCGATGCCGGTCACTCCCGAAATCGCGCAGCTTTGCCGCACCAGCACCGCATCGAACCAGCCGCAGCGACGCTTGCGCCCGGTAACCGTGCCGAATTCATGACCGCGCTCGCCCAGCCGCTGCCCGACGGCGTCTTCCAGCTCCGTCGGGAACGGGCCGGCGCCGACGCGGGTGGTATAGGCTTTGACGATGCCAAGGACGAAACCGGTGGCCGCGGGGCCAAGCCCCGAGCCGCTGGCCGCGGTGCCGCTGACCGTGTTGGAGCTGGTCACGAACGGATATGTCCCGTGATCGACATCGAGCAGCACCCCTTGCGCGCCCTCGAACAGGATGCGCGCGCCGGCCTTTTTCACCCGGTTCAGCCGGCGCCACACCGGCTGGGCATATTGCAGGACGAAGGGTGCGATCTCTTTCAGCGCGTCGATCAGCGCGGTTCGATCGACCGGCCGCTCGCCAAAGCCCGCGCGCAACGCGTCGTGGTGCGCGCACAGCCGGTCAAGCTGGGAATCGAGCGCATCGAGATGCGCCAGGTCACAGACGCGAATGGCGCGGCGACCGACCTTGTCTTCATAGGCAGGGCCGATCCCGCGCCCGGTGGTGCCGATCTTGCCGCTGCCCGCCGCCGCTTCACGCTGCCCGTCCAGTTCGCGGTGAATCGGCAGGATCAACGGGCAATTATCGGCGATGGCGAAGTTTTCGGTGGTGATCGTCACCCCTTGCGCTTCGAGCTTGGCAATCTCGGATTGCAGCGCCCACGGGTCCAGCACGACACCATTGCCGATGATCGACAGCGTGCCGCGCACGATGCCCGAGGGCAGGAGGCTGAGCTTGTAGACCTTGCCATCCACCACCAGCGTATGCCCGGCGTTATGGCCCCCCTGGAACCGCACCACCGCGTCTGCGCGGCTGGCCAGCCAGTCGACGATCTTGCCTTTGCCCTCATCGCCCCACTGGGCGCCGATTACGGTGACGTTGGCCAAATTTCGGCCCTTCCTGCGCTATTTTCGAGAGACCGCGGGGCAACTAGAAGACTACGCCCCCAAGGGCAAGCCGCCGCCACGATTAGCCCCCGAAACCGGGCGGCGTCACAGTGCGACCACCTCACGCCCGTCCAGCCGGTGCGTGCAACCCAGCGCGCCGGCATCGTCGCGCGCGGCCAGCGCGGCCAGCGTGCGCCAGCCGATGGCACGCAGCCGGGCGGCGGTTTCGGCATCATGGTCCAGCGGCAGGAACAGGGTGTCGCGTGCCACCTCGCCGGCCGCCCCGACCTTGGCCAGCGCCTCGACCAGCGGATCGGGGTACAGCGAAAAACCGATCGCCGGCTCACCCGCCGCCCCATCCGCGCCCAGGATATGATAGGAGCCGCCGCGACCCAGCGCGCCGCGCTGCCCTTCGGCATAAATGGTGAACCCGAACCAGCTCTGGTATTCAAAGCCGTGGCGCTCGGACGGGTCCAGCGTCAACCGCGCCGATCCATCCACCCGCGCGGCGATCTCTCGCAGCGCGGCGATCCGCCCGGTCAGCGCCGCGGCGGCGTCGGGATGGGCCGCCAGGATCGCGTCGAGGCGCAGGATCGCGCTGTCGAACGGCCCGGTGGCATACAGCAACGGCAGATAAGCCCCGCCGCCCGCATCGACCAGCGCGCCGGCATCCTTGGCATCGAGTTCGCGCCGTACCGCCTCGATCCGGTCCCGCGCCAGCGGCAACGCCTTTTCGGCCAGCGCATCGACCAGATCGGGCAAGGTAAAATCCACGGAAATCCCGGTAGCCCCCGCCGCGCGCAACGATTCGATGGCCATCGCCACCACTTCGCCGGCAGCCGCGACGGTATCGCTGCCGATCAATTCGGCCCCCAGCTGTAACCGCTCGCGCGTCGGGTCCAGCCCCGCGCCTTCGATCGTCAGCACTTGCCCGGCATAGCACAGCCGCAACGGACGCGGCGCCTGCGCCAGGCGGGTGGCGGCGATCCGCCCCACCTGCGGGGTGATGTCGGACCGCAGCGCCAGGGTGCGCAGGCTGGCCGGATCGACGAAACGGAACATCCGGCGCGGCTGAATCCCGGCCATGCGGCTGGCCAGCGAGCGCTCGAACTCGATCGCGGGCGGCTGCACCGGGTCATAGCCATGGCTGTCCAGCACATCCATGATCGCGCGGGTCATGCGGGCCGCAGTGGCGGCCGCGGGCGGCAGCCGATCCTCAAGCCCCTCGGGTAGCAGGTCGCGGTCGGTATCGTTCATGGGGCGGCGCTTTAGCGGGGGTTTATGGCGCTGTCGAACAGGTAACGGTCCCGCGCTGCGCTGCCGTGGTCAGGGGTGGCTAATTCTTCAAAAAACTTGCGATCGCAGCACCAAGCTCAGGCCTGGTGACCGAACTCATGTGGTTGCCCGGCACCTCGGCATAGCGCGCGTTGGGCAAAGCCCGCGCCAGCTCGGATGCCGCACCGTTATCGTGATCGTCCGCGCCACACACCACCAGCGTCGGCATCGAAACCGCCGCCAGCGCCTCGGCAGGCGTATCATCCACCGATTGCAGCACCAGCCGTGCAGCGATGCGGTCGATCTTCATGGTCTTCATGAACGCCTGCGCCAGGAACGCCGGATCGCCGCGCGCGATGGTTCCGAAGCGGTCGATGGCATCGATAAACTGCCCGCTGCGCCGCGCCCAACCGGCCAGCCCCGACAGGCCCATGCCGCCCAGCACCAGCCGGCGCGGAGCCAGCCCGGCCAGCACCGCGCGCACCGCCGTCCGCGCGCCCAGCGAAAAGCCGCCGAGGTCGTAATCCTCCAGCCCCAGCGCCCGCACCAGCGCCAGCGCGTCCTTCACCAGCACATCGCCGGGGTAAGCCACCGGATCATGCGGCGCCGCGCTTTGCCCGTGCGCGCGCATGTCGGGCATGATCGCCTCGAACCCCGCCGCCGCCAGTTTGGCAGCGGTGCCGTATTTGATCCAGTTGACTTCGGCGCTGGAAAACAACCCGTGCAGCAGCAGCACCGGATGCCCGGCCCCCAGCCGATGCACCGCCAGCTGCGCCCCGCCCTCGCCTGGGTAGAACCCGGTCGTCGGCTCCGCGCTCAAGCAAGCCTCTCCGCTTCAGGGGAGGGGTTGGGGTGGGGCCTCGCCCCCCGCGCCGAGCTATCTGGATAGGCCTGACCCCCAGCCGCTTCCCTGAAGAGGAGGGGGGATGAGAAGCTCCGCATCAATTGTCCCCCCGTAATACCAGATCTTGGTGACCCTGAAACGCCCGCTTCAATCCCGCAAACAGCCCGCCGCCGGTATGCGTGGCCATGCGGATATTGTCGGACATCCAGGCCATAGTCCCGCTCTGCAGGGTGGTCCCGGAGATCGGCGCCGTATTCCGCGAAACGATTGCGACCCGCACCATAGCCAAGAACAATATCGCCTGGAACATCTTCGAGTAAATATTATTGCCGGCAGCCGTCATGTTAAACCCTGATTATTGTTTATTTCAAGGGCGGCGCAGGTCCATGATACGAACGGATTTAACCTGTAAATCCCCGGTTTCGGGGGTGCTGCCATTCGTGCCACCATCCAGCGCGCCGACACTCAACCCCATCACGATCATCATCGCCACATGTGGCACATCATCGGTAGTTTCGAAATACCGCCGGCCATCCAGCACCCACAATACACGGTCCGGGGTCCAGACGATCAAATATCTATGAAAGCTCGCGGAAAAATCGGTGCCTTTGTTTACGACGGATAACGCGCAAGCATTCTGATAATTCGCGAACAGCCAGTTGCCGGTTTGTCCACGGTCGATGCCGGCCAGTTTTGCCCCGGCCATAGCCAATCCGGTCTCGACCGCCGGCATGGCCGTATCCGCGACGACCTTGGCGCAGGTG
>CAXTOS010000072.1:0-13230 GCA_964245935.1 uncultured Novosphingobium sp. | reverse complement strand
TGTCGAAATCGGCGCGCCCGGGCGTCGCTATCGACTATCTGTTCCTCCAGGTGTTCGTCGATCAGGCGATCGTCACCGACGCCCAGAATTGCGGCAACATCCTGGCCGGAATCGGGCCTTTCTCGATCGAGCGTGGACTGATCGCGGCGACCGGCGACGAAACGCAAGTCGCCATCTTCATGGAAAATACCGGGCAGATCGCCGTCGCCACCGTCGCCACCCCGGCGGGCCGCGTGACATACGCCGGCGAAGCCCGCATTGACGGCGTGCCCGGCTCCAGCGCGGCCATACCGCTGGAATTTCGCGACACGGCGGGTTCGTCCTGCGGCGCGTTGCTGCCGACCGGTCGTGCGGTGGACGTGATCGACGGGGTGCCCGTCACCCTGATCGACAATGGCATGCCCTGCGTGGTGATGAAGGCTGCGGATGTCGGCGCCACCGGCTATGAGCGCCGCGAGGAACTGGATGCGGCCACCGAACTGAAGGCGCGGATCGAGGCGATCCGCCTGCAGGCCGGCCCGATGATGAAGCTGGGCGACGTGACGGATAAATCCGTACCCAAGATGATGCTGGTCGCCCCGCCTCGCCATGGCGGCGCGGTGACCGTGCGCAGCTTCATCCCGCACCGTGCCCATGCCTCGATCGGCGTGCTGGGCGCCGTCAGCGTCGCGACCGCCTGCCTGATCGCGCAGACGCCGGCCGCCGAAGTGTCGGTGATCCCGGAAGGCACCCGCAAGACGCTGTCGGTCGAGCACCCGACCGGCGAGACCACCTGCGTGATGGCCATGGCCGACGACGGATCGGTCGCGACCGCCGCCATGCTGCGCACCGCGCGAAAGCTGATGGACGGCGAAGTTTTCCCTTGATACCACGCTGCGGTGATTGCGACTACTTCCTCTCCTCTTCAGAGGAGGCTATAGATTCCGATCGCCGCAGTCTGGTATGACGGGCAATACTATTTCATCCCGCATCGCTACGGTCGGGTTCGCCCGCATGGTTGAACTGCGTCGCGCCGGTCTGCGGCGGCGGGGCACCGAGGTTGCGGAGCTGATCGACGGCCTTCACCGCAACGGGGCTCAGCCCGTTTCCCCCGCTGACCCGCAATGCCAGGATGCGCTCCTTCATGCGCGGATCCCAGAATGCGGCGATATGGTCCGCCGTGGCGACCGCTGCCGCATCCTCGCCCTGCGTGGCCAGGTTCAGCGCGATCTGGTTGATCATGTGCACCAGGCGGTCTGCGGTCGACATCTGGCTCACTCGGCGAGCGCCGGCGCATTTTCTATCCGGCGCGATTGTTCCGCCTGCCGCTGATAGGCTTCCTGCCATTCGCTGGGTCCGTTGGACGGCGCCACCTGGACCGCGGTCACCTTGTATTCGGGGCAATTGGTGGCCCAGTCCGAATAGTCGGTGGTGATCACATTGGCCTGTGTCGCGGGATGGTGGAAGGTCGTATAGACGACCCCCGGCGCTACCCGGTCGGTGATCTGCGCGCGCAGAGTCGTTTCGCCGGCGCGGCTGCGCAAGCCGACCCAGCTGCCGTCGCGGATGCCCCGGTCTTCGGCATCCACCGGGTGAATCTCCAGCAGGTCCTCCGGGTGCCACGCGACATTTTCGGTCCGCCGCGTCTGGGCTCCGACATTGTAATGGCTGAGGATGCGGCCGGTGGTCAGCAGCAGCGGAAAGCGCGGCCCGGTCTTCTCGTCGGTCGGCACATAGTCGGTGACCACGAAATGCCCCTTGCCGCGCACGAAGCTGTCCAGATGCATGGTCGGCGTGCCGGCAGGCGCCGCATCGGTAGCCGGCCATTGCAGCGAGCCGTTCTCGTCGAGCGCGGCATAGCTCACCCGGCTGAAGGTGGGCGTGAGCGCGGCGATCTCGTCCATGATCTGCGACGGATGGCGGTATTCCCAGCCAAGCCCGAGCGCGTTCGCGACCAGCTGGACCACCTCCCAGTCCGCGTAGCCGTTCTTCGGCTCCATCACCTTGCGGACGCGCTGGATGCGGCGTTCGGCGTTCGTGAAGGTGCCGTCCTTTTCGAGGAAGGTCGATCCGGGCAGGAAGATATGCGCATAATTGGCGGTTTCGTTGAGGAACAGGTCCTGGACCACCACGCATTCCATCGCGGCCAGCCCGGCGGCGACATGGGTGGTGTTGGGGTCCGACTGGAGAATGTCCTCGCCCTGGATAAACAGCGCCTTGAACTCGCCGTCGACCGCCGCATCCAGCATGTTGGGGATGCGCAGGCCGGGTTCGCCGGACAGGGACACGCCCCAGGCATGCTCGAACAGCTCGCGCGCGGCATTGTCCGAGACATGCCGGTATCCCGAAAACTCGTGGGGAAAGCTGCCCATGTCGCAGGCCCCCTGGACATTGTTCTGGCCGCGCAGCGGGTTGACCCCCGCGCCCTCGATCCCGACGTTGCCGGTCGCCATCGCGAGATTGGCGATGGCCATCACCGTGGACGAGCCCTGGCTGTGCTCGGTCACGCCCAGCCCGTAGTAGATCGCCGCCCGGCCGCCGGTGGCATAAAGGCGGGCCGCGGCGCGCAGCTCGCCTGCCGGCACGCGGGTCAGCGCCTCGGTCGCTTCGGGCGAACGCTCCGGCTGCGCAACGAACTCCGCCCAGTCCTGGAATTCGTCCCAGTCGCAGCGTTCGCGGATATAGGCTTCGTCGTAAAGCCCCTCGGTGACGATGACGCAGGCCATGGCAGTTAAGACCGCGACATTGGTACCGGGGCGCAGCGGCAGGTGATGCTCGGCCTCGACATGCGGGGTGCGCACGATATCGGTGCGGCGCGGATCGACGACGATCAGCTTCGCACCCTGGCGCAGGCGCTGCTTCATCCGGCTGGCGAACACCGGATGGCCATCGGTCGGATTGGCGCCGATGATCAGGATGACATCGGCGAACTGCACGCTGTCGAAGTCCTGCGTGCCCGCCGAAGTGCCGAAGGTGGCCTTCAGCCCATAGCCGGTCGGCGAATGGCACACACGGGCGCAGGTATCGACGTTGTTGTTGCCGAAACCCTGCCGGATCAGCTTCTGGACGAGGAAGGTCTCCTCGTTGGTGCAGCGGCTCGATGTGATCCCACCCACCGCCAGCGCGCCATATCTGGCCTGGATCCGGCGGAACTCACTGGCGGTATGGGCGATCGCGACGTCCCAGCTGACTTCGCGCCAGGGCTGGTCCACGCTGGCGCGGATCATCGGGCCCAGCACGCGTTCCCGGTGATGGGCATAGCCCCAGGCGAAGCGGCCCTTGACGCAGCTGTGGCCGCGGTTGGCCTTGCCATCCTTCCACGGGACCATGCGGACCAGCTCCTCGCCGCGCATTTCGGCGCGAAAGGTGCAGCCCACGCCGCAATAGGCGCAGGTGGTGACCACCGCGCGATCGGGCGTGCCGATCTCGGCGACCTTTTTCTCGATTAGCGCCGATGTCGGGCAGGCCTGCACGCAGGAGCCACAGGAGACGCATTCGGACGACAGGAAATCCTGATTTTGCGACGGCGAGATCGCCGATGCGAAGCCGCGCCCGTCGATGGTCAGCGCAAAGGTTCCCTGCGTCTCGTCGCAGGCGCGAACGCAGCGCGAGCAGACGATGCATTTGGTCGGATCGAAATCGAAATAGGGGTTGGAGCTATCCTTGCCCGCCGCCAAGTGGTTCTCGCCCGCATAGCCGTAACGCACTTCGCGCAGGCCCACCGCGCCCGCCTGATCCTGCAATTCGCAATCGCCGTTGGCCGGGCAGGTCAGGCAATCGAGCGGGTGATCGGAGATGTACAGCTCCATCACCCCCCGGCGCAGCTGCTTGAGCTTGTCGGTCTGGGTACGCACGACCATGCCCGGCGTGACCGGCGTCGTGCAGGAGGCCGGATAGCCATTTCGCCCTTCGACCTCGATCAGGCACAGGCGGCAGGAGCCGAATGCCTCCAGGCTGTCGGTCGCGCAAAGCTTGGGAATGGTCGTCCCCAGCAGCGCCGCCGCGCGCATCACCGAGGTGCCGGCGGGCACCGCGATCTCCTGCCCGTCGATGGTCAGCGAAACCAGGGCCTCGCCCGTCAGCGCGGCCGGCTTGGTTCCCAGGTCGATTTCGCCCAGCCATGCCATGTATCAGTCACTCCAGATCGGATTTGCGTTCACAATATCGCCGGTTGTGGCTCGTTTACCACCAGCATGCTGTCGGCTCGCGCCAGCGCCACAAGGGTCAGGCCATGTTCGCGCGCACGTGCGACCGCCAGGCTGGTGGGGGCCGAAATCGTCACCAGCACGGGACACCCTGCCAGCACGGCCTTCTCGACCAGTTCGTAACTGCACCGCGCGGTGAGCAGGATGAAGCCGGTTCTAGCATCGATCCGGCCATTCGCCAAGGCGCCGAGCAGCTTGTCCATGGCATTGTGGCGACCGACGTCTTCGCGCACCGTCAGCAATGCGCCGTCAGGCGAACAGAACGCCGCGGCGTGTGCGGCGCCGGTCGCCCGCCCCAGCGGCTGCCGTGCGGCGAGCGCGCCAAGGGCACGGTCGATCGCCGAGCGTTCGACGGCCAATACGGCCTGGATGCCCGGCAGCGGCCTGATCACCTGCTCAATGCTTTCCAGACCGCACAGCCCGCAGCTTCCTTCGGCAAGGCGCAGGCGCACCCGGTCCTGCAACCGCGCGCGGGACACCCCGCGCAGCGTGATCCTGACGATCCAGCCTTTCGGCACCGCCGCAATGTCGATCGACGTAATGTCGTCCGGCGTTTCGGCCAGTTGCTCGTACAGCGTGAAGCCCACCGCGAAGTCGTGTAAATCGGCGGGCGTGGCCATCATCACCGCATAGCCCAGGCCATCGTATTCGAAGGCGATGGGCGCCTCGATCGGCACTTGTCGCGTGGTGTCGCAGTCGGCGGCATCACCGAAACTGACGATGCGCGCGGCGATGGTCGCAACCGCCTGTTGCGCCTCAGAAAACAGCATGGCGTGCTACCAGCCCGAAATCTTCGGGGAACAGATCGAGCGCGCTGAGCACCGGATACGGGGTGAAACCGCCAAGCGCGCAGAGCGAGCCGTATTTCATCGTTTCGCACAGATCGCGCAGCAATTCGACCTCCTGCGCCACGGTGCGGGAAGAGGATTTGGCGTTGCGCATCTGCGGCAGGGCTTCGACCGCATCACCATGCCGGCCGCCCGCCAGGATGCGATCGACCAGTTCGACGCCCCGCGTGGACCCAATCCGGCACGGCGTGCATTTGCCGCAGCTCTCGACCGCGCAGAATTCCAGCGCAAAGCGCGCCATCGCGGCCATGTCGACGCTATCGTCGAAGACGGTGATGCCGGCATGGCCGATCAGCCCATTGCTTTGGGCGAACGCCTCGTAATCGAACGGCAGGTCGAACTTGGCCGGGGAAAAATAGGCACCGAGCGGACCGCCGACCTGCACCGCACGCACCGGGCGCCCGCTTTCGGTGCCGCCGCCGATATCGTTCACCAGTTCGCCCAGCGTGATGCCGAAGCCCACCTCGAACAAGCCACCATTGCGCACATTGCCCGCCAGCTGCACCGGCATCGTGCCGCGCGACCGGCCAAAACCAACCGCGCTGTAGCGCTCCGGCCCCTCCGCCAGGATGAACGGGACGGCGGCGAGGCTGAGCACGTTGTTGATGACCGTGGGCTTGCCGAACAGGCCGTGGATCGCCGGCAGCGGCGGCTTCGCGCGGACCTGCCCGCGCTTGCCCTCGAGGGAATCGAGCAGCGCGGTTTCCTCGCCGCAGACATAGGCGCCGGCGCCTTCGCGAACCTCGAGCGCAAAGGGTGCGATCACCGGTGCACTCCGCTGTATCGCCTCACGCATCACCTTCAGCGCAAAGGGATATTCCGATCGGATATAGATGTAGCCATAGCCTGCTCCGACCGCATCGCCGGCGATCGCCATGCCCTCGATCAGGCAATAGGGATCGCCCTCCATCAGCATCCGGTCGGCAAAGGTACCGCTATCGCCTTCGTCGGCATTGCAGACGATGAACTTTTCATCGGCGGGCGTGTCCAGCACCGTCTGCCATTTGATCCCGGTCGGAAACCCGGCCCCGCCCCGTCCGCGCAGGCCCGAGGCTTTCACGGCGTCGACCGTTGCTTGCGGCGGCGCGGCGCGCGCCTGGTCGAGGCCGGCCCAGCCGCCGTGCGCGCGATAATCATCGAGGCTCAGGGGATCGATGATCCCCACCCTGGCAAAGGTGAAGCGCTGCTGCGCGGCGAAGAACGGCATGGCCGCGACATCGCCAAGCCGGTTGGGATGGGTGCCATTCAGCACCGCCGGCACTTCGTCCGGCGCGACCGGTCCATACCCGATGCGGCCGCCATCGGTCTCGACCTCGACCAGCGGTTCGATCCGAAACAGCCCGCGACACCCGGTCCTGACGACTTCGGCGCCGGCCCGCTCCAGCGCCACGGCAACCTCGTCGGCGCCCAGTGCCACCGAGGCCATGTCGCTCGATATATAGACCCGCGTCATGAGGCAGGCTGCCCGACCGTCACAGGCTTAACCTCTGCTTGATGTCGGCCAGGCGCTGCGTGTTCAGTCGCCCGAAGGGAACGCCATCCACCAGCGCATTGGGCCCGATGGCGCAAAGGCCCAGGCAATACACCGGCTCCAGCGTCACCCGCGCATCGGCCCGCGTCGTGCCCATCGCCAGGCCAAACAGCTCGGCGGCATGTCTTGCAACGGCGTCGCTGCCGCGCGCCTGGCAGGCTTCCGCCCGACACAGCTTGACGACGTGTTCCCCCGCAGGTTGGCGCCTGAAATCATGATAGAACGTCACGACCCCGTGCACGTCCGCCCTGCTCAGGTTCAGCCCCTGGGCCACCACGCCGACCAGCTCATCGGGAACATGCCCGACGATGGCCTGGATGGCGTGGAGCAGTGGCAGCAAGCTCCCGCGTGATCCGGCGTGTTCGGCGACCAGCCGGTCGACCTCGATCCGGTCCTCCCCAGCCAGCGCCGTGGTCTTGTGGTCTCCACCGCTCATCCCAGTCTCGCGGCGTGCCAGCGCAGATGTTGGGCCATGAACGTCGAGATGAAATAATAGCTGTGATCGTAGCCGGGCCGGATATGCAATGCCAGATCGATGCCGGCCGTGGCGCAGGCGCGTTCCAGCAGTTCCGGGCGCAATTGCCCGGCCAGGAAATTGTCCGCTCCGCCCTGATCGACCAGCAACGCGGGGGCGCGGGCGCCGTCCTCGATCAGCGCCACGGCATCATGCGCACGCCACAGCGAGCGATCGTTGCCGAGATAGCCGCCCAGCGCCTTGTGGCCCCACGGCACCTGCGAGGGCGCGACGATCGGCGCGAACGCCGAGACGGCCCTGAACCGGTCCGGATAGGTCAGGCCGATCGTCAAGGCGCCATGGCCGCCCATCGAATGCCCCATGATCGACTGCCGCGACGGATCGACCGGGAAATTTGCCGCGACCAGCGCGGGCAGCTCCTGCGTGACATAGCTCCACATGCGGTAATGGGTCGAAAACGGCGCTTCGGTGGCGTCAACGTAGAACCCCGCCCCCAGTCCGAAATCATAGGCACCGGCGGGATCGTCGGGTACGCCATCCCCGCGCGGCGAGGTGTCGGGCGCGACCAGGACCAGGCCAAGCTCGGCGCAGGCCCGGCGATAGTCCCCCTTTTCGGTGACATTGGCATGGGTGCAGGTCAGCCCCGACAGATACCAGACGACCGGCAGCGTATCGCCCGGCCCATGCTGCGGCACATAGACCGAAAAAGTCATGTCGGTGCCGGTGAGCGCGGATGCGTGTCTATACACGCCCTGCACGCCGTCGAACGCCTTGTTTGTGCCAAGCGTCTCCAAAGGCATCAGACCGCGATCCGGGACAGCAACCGAGTCCCCCTCCCGCGAGCGGGAGGGGAGCCGGTAAATGCGATTGCCCTGCCTTGCGGGGGAGGATTAAGGCGATGCTGTACAGTCATGATCTCTTCTGCCGATCTCAATACACGACGACCGAGCGGATGCTCTCGCCGGCGTGCATCAGGTCGAAGCCCTTGTTGATCTCGTCGAGGGTCAGCGTGTGGGTGATCATCGGATCGATTTCGATCTTGCCGTTCATGTACCAGTCGGCGATCTTGGGCACATCGGTGCGGCCCTTGGCGCCGCCGAACGCAGTGCCGCGCCAGTTGCGGCCGGTGACCAGCTGGAACGGCCGCGTGCTGATTTCCTTGCCGGCTTCCGCCACGCCGATGACGATCGAGGTACCCCAGCCGCGATGGCACGCCTCCAGTGCCTGGCGCATCACGGTCGTGTTGCCGGTGCAGTCGAAGGTGTAGTCCGCCCCGCCGTCGGTCAGCGCAACCAGATGGGCAACGATGTCGCCGACGACGTCCTTCGGGTTGACGAAGTGGGTCATGCCGAACTTGCGGCCCCACGCCTCGCGGTCGGGGTTGAGGTCCACGCCGACGATCAGATTGGCGCCCGCCATCCGCGCGCCCTGCAGCACGTTGAGGCCGATGCCGCCCAGGCCGAATACGATGACGTTGTCACCGGGCGCGACCTTGGCCGTGTTGACCACCGCGCCCACGCCTGTCGTCACGCCGCACCCGATATAGCAGCTTGTCCGGAACGGTGCGTCCTCGCGAATTTTGGCCACTGCGATCTCGGGCAGGACTGTAAAATTCGAGAAGGTCGAGCAACCCATGTAATGGAAGATCGGCTGCCCCCGATAGCTGAACCGGCTCGTGCCATCCGGCATCAGCCCCTTGCCCTGCGTCGCCCGGATCGCGGTGCAAAGGTTGGTCTTGCCGCTGAGGCACGATTTGCATTGGCGGCATTCCGGCGTGTAAAGCGGGATGACATGATCGCCGGGCTTTACCGAGGTCACTCCCAAGCCGACCTCGCGCACGATTCCCGCGCCTTCGTGGCCGAGCACGCTGGGAAACAGTCCCTCGGAATCCAGTCCGTCCAGCGTGTAGGCATCGGTATGGCAGATGCCCGTGGCCTTGATCTCGATCAGGACTTCGCCGGCTTGCGGACCTTCCAGATCAAGCTCGACTATTTCCAGGGGCTGTTTCGCCTCAAAGGCCACAGCGGCACGCGTCTTCATTCCAGTCTCCTGATCTTGTGCCCCGCTAGAGCATGAGGCTCGCGTGATTTAGGAACAAAAACCGGTACCCACTTTTTGTCATCACGCTCTAGCGCATGAGGCGACAAGATAGCATCGCCTCATGCTCCAGAATCTTTGTTGTCGCGTGATTTAGGAACAAAAACCGGTACCCACTTTTTGTCATCACGCTCTAAACCCGTTTTCCGGCGGCATTAAAGAGTTAAGTTGCGTAAAGTCAGCCGCGTGTCGCGGTGACCTCGATCTCGATCAATGCGCCGGGCATGGCCAGCCCGCTGATGACCGTCGTGCGCGCCGGGAAGGGATCGGCGAGGCGCTTGGTATAAACTGCATTATAGCCGGCGAAATCTTCCTTGCGGGTGATCCAGGTCGTCACCTTGAACACGGCAGCCAGGCTCAGGCCCTCCTTGGTCAGGATGGCTTCGATATTGTCGAATACCGCGTTGGTCTGGGTTTCGATATCGTCGCCCGCCAGCTTGCCGCCGGCCAGCGGCAAGCCGCCGGAAAGATACAGAATGCCGTTCACCTCCACCGCTGTCGACAGGGGCATGACCGCCCCCGAGGTACTTACGAGGGGCTCGCCAATTCGCTTGAACATAATATTCTCCCGTGGTGTGTAATTATGGTTGTCGCGCAACGACCGGGGTCGGACGCTCCTTCGGATCGTGGCAGCCGCACACACCCGGCCCGGGTTCGTGATGCAGCAAGGAGTTGTCATGGACGACGCAATATATCGCGCCGAATTGCTTGCCGCTTACGAGGGTGAAATCGGCGGAGAGATCACGGCGGCAACCCTGATCCGGCATCTTGCCGTCGATCCGGTGCGGGCCGTCAAGCTCGACCTGCTGCGGCGACTCGAAGCGCGGGTTGGCGCGGCGCTGGCGCCGATCGTCGAGCGGCTTGGCGCCCGGCCGGCGGACATGGACCGTATTGCTGCAGGCGCGCGCGACCGGGCGCTGGCAATCGCTGACTGGGAGACGCTGATCGGTCATTTCGGTCCGCAGCTTCAACCTTACGTAACTCGCTTCGAAGCGCTGCGCCAGGCCGCCCGTCCGGGGGACGAAGCGGCGCTGGACCTGCTGGTGGCGCATGAGCAGGCGCTGATCCAGTTCGGCGAACTCGAAACCGCGGGCGACGAATCCGGCGCCATGGCGTGCCTGATCGCCACGGTCGGGTAATAGCCCATTGCGGTAATGCAGGCCCATCTCCCCTCCCCGGCGGGGAGGGGCCGGGGGGTGGGGGAGCGAGGCCAAAGCCTTGCGTCCACCCCGGCGTAGTGCACCCCCACCCAACCTCCCCCTCGAGGGGGAGGAGTCTGGTGAGGCCCGTTGCACCGCAAGTCCGGACATCTCAGCAGTCAAGGGTAGCCGTCCGTTCCCAGTCGCTCAGATGGCTGGTATAGCTGTTCCACTCCTGCATCTTGAGCTTGAGATAGGACGGCACGAAGCCGGGCATGGCGTCCCGCAGGATCTGCGATGCCTCCAGCGCGCGCAGCGCATCGAGCAGATTGAGCGGCAGCCGGCCCACATCGGGGGCCAGATGACCCTCGGTATACATGTTGATGTCCAGGCGCTTGCCGGGATCGCGGGCATTGGCCATCCCGTCCAGTCCCGCAGCCAGCGCCGCTGCCTGAAGCAGATAGGGGTTCACGGCGCCGTCGGCCAGCCGCAATTCCAGCCGGGGATCGTCCGGCACGCGGATCATGTGGGTGCGGTTGTTGCCGGTGTAGCTGATTGTGTTGGGTGACCAGGTTGCCCCGGAAATCGTGCGCGGGGCATTCAGCCGCTTGTACGAATTGACTGTCGGGTTCAGCAGCGCGGCCAGCGCCGGCGCGGAATGCATCAGCCCGCCGATAAACTGATAGCCCAGCGGCGACAGGCCCAGCGCGTCGCCTTCCTCCGCGAACACGTTGGTGCCGTCTTTCCATAGCGATATATGCGCATGGCAGCCGTTGCCGGTCAGCCCGGCAAAGGGCTTGGGCATGAATGTCGCGCGCAGGCCGTGCTTTTCGGCGACCGATTTCGCCATGTATTTGAAGAACGTATGCCGGTCCGCGGTGATCAGCGCGTTATCGTAGGTCCAGTTCATTTCGAACTGGCCGTTCGCGTCCTCGTGGTCGTTCTGGTATGGCTCCCAGCCCAGCTCGAGCATCGCGTCGCAGATTTCGGTGATGACGTCATAGCGGCGCATCAGCGCCAGCTGATCGTAGCACGGCTTGTCCTGCGTATCCGACGCGTCACCGACCGCCTTGCCGTCGGGGGTAATCAGAAAGAACTCGCACTCGACGCCGGTCTTCATCACCAGGCCCTGCTCGCCGGCCCTGGCCATCAAGCTTTTCAGGAGATTTCGCGGACCATGGGCGATCGGCTTGCCGGCCATGTACAGGTCGGCGGCAAGCCAGCCCACTTCCCGCTTCCACGGCAGCTGGATCAGGCTGTCGGGATCCGGCACCGCGAACATGTCGGGATCGGCCGGGCTGAGATCGAGCCACGTCGCAAAGCCCGCGAACCCGGCGCCGTTCTTCGCCATCGGGCCGATCGCCGCGGCCGGGACCAGCTTGGCCCGCTGCGCCCCGAACAGGTCGGTATAAGAAATCAGGAAGTATTTGATCGACCGCTCCTTGGCAGCCGCCACCAGATCAAGCGCCATGTTCTTCCCCCTGCAACATCCGCATCAAAGTGCCGCGCCCGGTATCCAGCTGGTGCCGGCGAGCGGCACGCGCGCCATGGCGGCCGCCTCGATCGTCAGCGCCACGAGATCCTCGGGCTCGAGATTGTGAAGATGGCTCTTGCCGCAGGCGCGCGCGATCGTCTGGGCCTCAAGCGTCAGCACCGACAGGTAATTGGCCAGCCTGCGCCCCGCCGCCACCGGATCGAGCCGGGCTGCCAGCGCCGGATCCTGCGTGGTGATGCCGGCCGGGTCGCGCCCGTCCTGCCAATCATCATAAGCGCCGGCAGTCGTGCCCAGCGCCTGATATTCGGCCTCGTAGGCCGGATCGTTGTCGCCCAGCGCGACCAGCGCGGCGGTGCCGATCGCCACCGCGTCGGCGCCCAGCGCCAGCGCCTTGGCCACGTCGGCGCCGTTGCGGATGCCACCCGAGACGATGAGCTGGACCTTGCGGTGCATGCCCAGGTCCTGCAACGCCTGCACGGCGGGGCGGATCGCGGCCAGGATCGGCAGGCCGACATGTTCGATGAACACATCCTGCGTCGCCGCGGTGCCGCCCTGCATGCCATCCAGCACGACGACATCGGCGCCCGACTTCACCGCCAGCGCGATGTCGTAATAGGGCCGCGTGGCGCCGACCTTCACATAGATCGGCTTTTCATGACCGGTGATCTCGCGCAGTTCCTCGATCTTGATCTCCAGATCGTCCGGCCCGGTCCAGTCGGGATGACGGCACGCCGAGCGCTGGTCGATCCCCTTGGGCAGCGTGCGCATCTCGGCCACCCGGTCGGAAATCTTCTGCCCCAGCAGCATCCCGCCGCCGCCGGGCTTCGCGCCCTGCCCGATCACGATCTCGATGGCATCGGCCTTGCGCAGATCGTCGGGGTTCATGCCATACCGCGAGGGCAGGTACTGGTAGACCAGGGTCTGCGACTGGCCGCGTTCTTCCGGGGTCATGCCGCCATCGCCGGTGGTGGTCGACGTGCCGGCGATCGTCGCGCCGCGCCCCAGCGCTTCCTTGGCCTGGGCCGACAGCGAGCCGAAGCTCATGCCCGCGATGGTGACCGGGATCTTGAGGTGGATCGGCTTCTTGGCAAAGCGCGTGCCGAGCCAGACATCGGTCGCGCATTTTTCGCGATAGCCCTCAAGCGGATAGCGTGAGATCGATGCACCCAGAAACAGCAGATCGTCGAAATGCGGCAGGACACGCTTGGTGCCCGCGCCGCGAATATCGTAAATGCCGGTTGCCGCCGCGCGACGGATTTCGGACATCGTATAAGGATCGAACGTCGCCGACTGGCGTGGCAGCGTGCGAGGAATGTTGGTCAGGTCCATGCGGATGCGCCTTAATACGCCGAGGCATTGTCGACGTGAAAATTGTAGAGCTGACGGGCCGAACCGTAGCGGCGGAATTCGCCGACATCGACCGCGCCATCGATGCCCGCGACATCGAGCAGCGCGCGCAAC
>CAXTOS010000071.1:0-13569 GCA_964245935.1 uncultured Novosphingobium sp. | reverse complement strand
ATTCCGCGTGCGCCCGCACGGCACCAGCCCCGCCATGACCAGATGATAATCGTCCGCCGCGCGCGCCTGGTCCGGCGGGGTCGCCGAAACATTGCTCGGTGCGGGCAGTTCCGGGGGCAGGAAGCACGCCAGCCGGTACCACGCCAGCGTCTCGCGCGGCGGCGGCTTGCCCGAGGCGTCGACCACTTCGGAGAACGACGCGGTCCAGTTGACCGGCTGACCGGGCTGATGAACCACCGAGATCGCCGCGGGTGAGCCGTTCGCGGTCGCCAGGAAGATCTGCGTCTCGCCCTCGCCGACCAGATTGCCGGGGACATAAATCGCCTCGCGCACGCCGGTGACCACGCTGGGTGCATCGGCCGCCTGCAACGCCCCCAGCACCGCCCGCACCCGCGTTTCCAGCGCGGGATCCCACGGCAATTGCGCATCTGGCGACACCAGCTGCACCATCTCCGGATGATCGGCCACCGACCGGGCCACCAGCAGCACGCTGCGCCTGGCCAGCGGCGGCAGCTTGCCCCGGGTATCGAGCCGCACGTCGGCCAGATAGCTCAGCGTGGGGACGGCGGGCAGCTTTCCACGCAGCGCGACCAGCCCCTGCGCCTCCACATAAATGCGGGCCCAGCCCGGTCGGACGTTTCGTGCCCGCTCCGGCTCGACCTGCGCCACCTTGCGGACCTGCACGGCCAGAACCAGCGGCGCCGGCTCCAGCAGATCGACGAGATCGGCATAGCCCGGCAGATCGGCGGAAACGGCCGAATCACCGGTATCGGCCGCCGCAGCGCGAATCGGCAAGGACGCCACGATCAGGGCCGCCGCCACCTGCAGCAGCGCCGACATTCGGGCAGATCGCCAATCCATCATTCGAATCTCCCGGAAAATAACCATCTCGACCAGCGTTCCATTGACCGAGCGTGCCGAGCCATGACAAATTAGGGTTTAACACGAATGAATCGATGGTTAACGCGATAATGCTGCGGATTGGCGTTGCACGGGTCGGGCTTCGCCGTTAAAGCTTCGAAAAAAGAGGGCTAAAACTATGATTAGCCCCAACGCCCTTCCGGGGTTCGGGGCCCTGCTGGGGCCTGATGACTCCGGCAGGGCGGAAGTGTTAAAATTGCTCTCGGGTTCCGGCATTGTCGGGATCCGGGGCGCGTTGGGGACGCGTTCCCGCCTGGTTTTGATGGAGTGAAGAGGCTGAATGGCTTATACTGATCGACAGATGAGCGGTAATCGTATCACCGCGTTAGTCATCGTTGCCCTGATTCACATCTTTTTGGGTTACGCCTTGATCACGGGCCTGGCCTATTCGGCGGTCCAGCAGGTCATCAAGAAAGTGACCACGGTCGACATCAAGAAGGATGAGCCCAAGAAGCCGCCGCCGCCCCCGCCGCCGCCCAAGAATCTGCCGCCGCCGCCGGTTGCGCCGCCGGTCAGGATCAATGTGGCGATAACCCCGCCGCAGATCCAGACCGTCACCGTAGCGCCGCCGCCGGCCCCGCCGATTTTGATCGCGCCGCCCGCCGCCCCGCCGGCGCCGCCGCCGCCGCGGTTCACGGCCAAGGGCGCCTCGCCCAGGGGCGCTCCTCAGGATTGGGTAACCACCGATGACTATCCGGCGCGCGCGTTGCGCGAAGAACGGGGCGGAAGCGTTGGCTTTCACCTGACCATCGGCCCCGACGGGCGTCCGAGCGATTGCGAAGTCACCAGTTCGAGCGGCAGCCCTGATCTGGACGAAACAGCCTGTACCTTGCTTAAACGGCGCGGCAGGTTCACCCCGGCCACCGATGGTGACGGCAGGCCCACCACCGGGGCGTTTAACAGTCGAATTAAGTGGGTGATCCCTAAGGAATAACCCAAGCCGGGCTCTGCGCGACGGCGCAGGGTCCCGGACCGCTTTGACCCTAATTTGCTTGAGAAGGACTATCGCATGCTTTTTGAACTCCTTGCCGCCGGTGCCGGCACCGCCGCCCCGCAGAACAAGTTCGGCTTCATGGAAGCCATGCAGCAGGGCGGTGCCATTTCCTGGTCCGTCGTCACCGTGCTGGCGATCATGTCGTTCGGCTCGTTCTTCATCCTGTTCACCAAATGGTGGGACCAGGGCAAGATCATCAAGCAGTCGCGCGAGTTGAGCACCACCTTCTGGCGCGCTCCGTCGCTGCGCGAAGGCGCTGCCAAGCTGGAAAAGAACAGCGCCTGGCGCCAGATCGTCGATGACGGCCTGACCGCCGAAGACCAGCACAGCAAGCTGACCGACGCGATCGAAGCGCATGACTGGCTGCATACCACGCTGGCCCGCACCGAAAGCTTCATCAACGCCCGCCTGGCACAGGGCCTGCCGTTTCTGGCAACCGTGGGCGCCACCGCACCCTTCGTCGGCCTGTTCGGCACCGTGGTCGGTATCTATCGCGCGCTGATCGCCATCGGCATCGCCGGTTCGGCCTCGATCGACAAGGTCGCAGGGCCGGTCGGTGAGGCGCTGATCATGACCGCGCTCGGCCTGCTCGTCGCCGTGCCCGCCGTGCTCGCCTACAACTACCTGCAAAGCCGCAACAAGAGCATCGCCGAATCGCTGTCCGCGTTTTCGAACGATATTCTGGCATACATCAACTCGAAGGGCCTGATCCGTCCGCAGCACGCTGCCCAGCTGGCAGCGGCCAAGGCTGCTCCGGCACCCGTAGCCAAGCCGCTGACCACGCCCAAGCCGTAATCGACGCAAGCTTTCCGGCCACCGGGATGATCAAGGTGGCCGGAATGGAGTGTGGGGGCTGGTCGCAGCATGCGGCGACCATCCCCACCCGCTTCCCGGGGCCAGGTTACAGGCCCCTCTCGGGCAAAGTTAAGGATAGGATTAGACAATGGCTATGTCGGTAGGCGGCTCGGGCGTTCAGGAACGACCGATGTCGGATATCAATACCACGCCGCTGGTCGACGTGATGCTGGTCTTGCTGATCATCTTTCTGATCGCAATCCCGGTGGCGATCCAGCAGATCCAGAAACTGAAGATTCCGATCATGGTGTCTTCGGAATCCAAGGACAAGGTGGAGAACCTGCTGCTCGCCGTCGCCACGACCGACGCTGCGGGTCGCAGTCCCGGCGATGCCGGATACGAGGGATCGGCGCGCGGCGGCGATTGCCGGATTTACTTCAACAACATCACCCCGGTGACATCGGACGAACTGCGCGACCTGGCCTTCAAACGGCTGGACGCGATCGTCAAGCGCGCCGGCGGCGCCGAGGCGCTCAAGGAATCGCCCGACAAGATCCCGCAGGTGCATATCCGCGCCGACGTCAACGCGCCCTGGCGCTGCGTGGCCGGCGCGATCTACAATGTCCAGCTGTCGGGCTACCCCACGGTCGGCTTCATCTCTAACCCGGTCGATCCGAACGCGTAAGGCGTTGCTCAACGCTTGATCGAATTTAAGGAGTAATTCCCATGGCAATGTCAGGCGGCAAGGACGATGGCGCGCCGATGATGGAAATGAACACGACGCCGCTGATCGACGTCATGCTCGTGCTCCTCATCATGTTCATCATCACCATTCCGGTCGCAACCCACGCGGTCAATATCGACCTGCCCTCGGCGCAAAATCCGCCGCCGCAAACGCTGGTCAAGCCCGACAAGAACAAGGTCGTGCTGAGCGGTGACGCGAAGATCCTGTGGAACGGCACGGAGGTCGCCCAGGGCCAGCTGATCTCGCTGCTCAAGCAGACCCTGGCTCTGCCGGTCGAGCCCGAACTGCAATTCCAGCCGGACCAGCAGGCCCCCTACGATCTGTCCGCGCATGTGCTCAACATCATCAAGGCATCGGGCGTGACCAAATTCGGCTTCGTCGGCAACGAACAATACGTCAACTTCGGCAAATCCGCGAATGCACCCAAAGCCGAATAACAGCGGTAGGATCTCTATGCCATGATCAGGGAGCGGCGCAGGTCGCTCCCTTTTTTTGTCCAAGGCTCGTAGGGGACGAACAAGGTCGAGGTTCGAGGGCCATTGCCCATAGGCGCCAACTTAACGAACATTATTCAATCTTCGAGCGTTATTCTTTTATCGTCATCCTGGCGAGGTGTTTGATACTTACTCTACATTCCCGAAATCAATCCGGCCGCATCGCCGCTGCCGCCAGGCTTTCCGCTTCCACCAGCAGGTCATCGTCCGCTGCGCCTGCGGGCACGCTTTCGCGGCCGATCATCGATAGCAGCGGCACGGCCAGCGGGCTGACGCGGTCGAGGCGGATGTGATCGATCCCGGCCTGGGCGCGTTCCAGCACATCGGCGATGCGCGACACATCGGTCAGGCGGGCGCGAGCGTCGGCCCAGGCGGCTTCGATCAGCAGGTGATCGGGTTCATAGCGGCACAGCACGTCATAGATCAGGTCGGTCGAGAAGGTCACTTGCCGCCCGGTCTTGCGCTTGCCCGGCTGCTGGCGTTCGATCAGGCCCGAGATGACCGCCACTTCGCGAAAGGCGCGGCGCAACAGGTAGGATTTCTGCACCCATTCGACAAACTCCCCGGCAAGGATTTCCGGCGACAGCAGGCTGGCGGGATCGGTTATTTCGTGCAGCCCCCACACCGCCAGCGCGTAATCATTGGCCACGAAGCCCAGGGGCGCCAGGCCGCGATCTTCCATCCGGCGCGTCAGCAGCATGCCCAGCGACTGGTTTGCCGGCCAGCCCTCGAACGTATAAAACACCGAATAGGACCGCGATTTCAGCGGAAAGCTTTCGACCAGCAGCCGCCCGGGCTGCGGTAGTTGCGAGCGCCAATCCTGCATTTCCAGCCATTCGCGCACATCGTCGGGAAAGCGCGCCCAGCCTGGGCGGTCGCCCAGCATTTCCTGCACCCGCTCGGCCAGATGGGTGCTGATCGGAATCCGCGCGCCCATGTAGCTGGGGATCATCGCCGAACTGCGCGAGGCACGCACGATGAGATCGCCATCGCGCAGCCCTTCCACTTCGAGATCGAGGCCGGCGAAGCGGAAGGTGTTGCCCGGCGCCAGTTGCGCGGCGAACTCCTCTTCGACGCGGCCCAGAGCCTTGCCATTCCGAAAGCGGATTTCGATCATTTCGCTATCGACGATGATCCCGGCGTTGAGCCGGTGCCGGGCTGCCATTTCGGGATGCGCCAGCCGCCAGGTTCCGTCGCGCGAATTCGCTGCGGGGGCGCGCACGATCCGGCGAAAGCGGTCATAGGCGCGCAAGGCATAACCGCCGGTCGCCACGAAGTTCAGCACGCGTTGCCACAACGCCTCGTCCACCCAGCGGTAAGGCGACGCCCCGCGCACCTCTGCCAGCAGTCCGGCCTCCGCGAACGGCCCGGCACACACGCAGGCCATCACATGCTGCGCCAGCACATCCAGCCCGCCGGGCCGGAACGCCTCGCCATCGCGCTGGCCCTGCCGAACGGCGTCCGCAGCGGCCATCGCCTCGATAAATTCGAAGCGGTTACCCGGCACCAGCACCGCTTCGCTGGCCTGGTCGAGCCGGTGATTGGCGCGCCCGATCCGCTGCAACAACCGCGACGAACCCTTGGGCGCGCCCATCTGGATCACCAGGTCGATATCGCCCCAATCGACGCCCAGGTCGAGGCTGGCGGTGCAGACCAGCGCCCGCAACTCGCCGCGTGCCATCGCCCCCTCGACCTTGCGCCGCACCTCGCGCGACAGCGATCCGTGGTGAATGCCGATCGGCAGGTTGTCGTCATTGGCTTCCCACAAGGCCTGAAAGATATATTCCGCCAAAAACCGGGTATTGGTGAACACCAGCGTGGTGCGATGCGCCTTGATCTGGTCATGGACCTGCGCCACCGCCCAGCGTGCCGCATGGCCGCCCCATGGCATGACCTCGCCTTGCGGCACCAACACCTCGACTTGCGGAGCAGCGCCCGGTTCGCCTTGCACCAGGGCCACGGCCTCGCCGTCACCATCCGGCGCCAGCCATTCGCGAAACGCCTGCGGATCGCCCAGCGTGGCCGACAGCCCGACCCGCTGCAACCCGGGCGCGAAGGCTTGTAGCCGCGCGAGCGCAAGTGCCAGCAGATCGCCGCGTTTGGTGGGGGCAAAGGCATGGATTTCATCCACCACGACCCGCTTGAGCGTGGCAAACAGCTCGGCGCTTTCCGGATAGGACAGCAGCAGCGACAGCGATTCCGGCGTCGTTAGCAGAATATGCGGCGGTCGCGCGCGCTGCCGCGCCTTGCGGTCGCTGGGCGTATCGCCGCTGCGCGTTTCCACGCGGACGCCCAGGCCCATGTCGGCGATCGGCGCCAGCAGATTGCGCTGCACATCCTGCCCCAGCGCCTTGAGCGGCGAAACATAAAGTGTGTGCAACCCGTCCGGCACAGCCACCCCCGCCATCCGCGCCCCGGCCTGTAGAGAGGGCGCAAATTCGGCCAGCGTCGGCAGGAACCCTGCCAGCGTCTTGCCCGCACCGGTGTCGGCCGCCAGCAAGGCGTGGCGGCCCGTGGCGGCCAGTTCCAGCATTTCCAGTTGATGCCGCCGCACACGCCAGCCCCGGGTCGCAAACCATTCGGCGATCTCGGGCGGAAGGGAAGCGGCCGGCATCCGCCCAAGGTAAGGAGCGCAGGCGAAAGCGCCAAGGTTTGGAAAACAAGATCGACCAGGTGCGAGAATGATCGTCGATAGGGGCCAATCGATAGACTGTATAAATGTCCAGACTTCGTCACCCTGACGAAAACGAATAAAGCTCGGCGTTGTATCTTGCCGCGAAGCAGCCACAAACGCCGCAGCGGTCCAGCTTTGCAAAAACGACGATTGGTCGTACGACAAGATCATCGGCGGGGTCCGGGGCCACTGCCCCAGGGTCTCCAGCTTTGCAATTATGCCTTTCCATTCGTCGGGGTAGCCTTCTGGCAACGCGACAAATGGCGACAAACCCGTGGCGATCCGGCATAATCGCGCGACAAGAGACGCTTAGTTGGGCTGTGAAGGCCGCGTTGCGAAGTGCGGATCCCCTGTCCCCCCAAAGCTCTGCAGCGCGGCGCGGCCTTCAAACCTTGCGAAAAGGAATTCTTCGATGCAGCGGATGGCCTTGGGATTGTCGGCGGCAGTGCTGATTTTGGCGGGCACCACCTTTGCCGCCGAAGAACACACGGCTGCTGCTCAGCCTCAGACGCGTGCGGAAGCGCAGGCAGCGGCGGGCCAGTTGTTCGACAAGCTGGACCTCAATCACGACGGCAAGCTCGATCAGGCCGACCGCGCGGTTCACAGCAATGAGCTGTTCGACCGGCTGGATACCAATCATGATGGAGTGATTTCGCGTGAGGAATTCGGCGCTGCCCATGCGGACGGGATGGGCCACGAGCACGGCGGGCCCGATCACGACATGGCCGATCCGGATAAAGGCGACGGGCATCCGGGTGGTCGCCATGCCAGTGGCCACCGGGGTCACGATCGCGGCGAACGGGACGGGCTGGTGATGCTTATCCTGCACCGGGCCGATCCGGGGCACACCGGCACCGTCACCCGCGATACGTTTGTCGGGGCGGCGCTGGCGCTGTTCGACCAGGCCGACACCAACCATGACGGCATCCTGACCCCCGCGGAACGCCAGGCCGCCGCCCGGGCCGCGCGCGAACAAATGGGCGCGGGAATGGAGCGGCATGGTGGCTGGGAACATGACGACATGCCGCCGCCAGACGGCAACTGACCGGCGCGCAACCCTTCACCCATGACCGAAGCCGCACTGACCCGCCTGTTGCTCGTCGATGATGAGCCAAGCCTGCGCGAACCCCTGGCCGCTTATCTGACGCGGCAGGGCTTTACCGTGCGCGAGGCGGTGAGCGCGGCAGACGCGCGGCAGCAACTCAGCCGGGAAACTCCCGATCTGGTCCTGCTCGACATCATGATGCCCGGCGAGGACGGGCTGTCGTTTTGTCGCCATCTGGTCGAGACTCGCGCGATTCCGACGATCTTCCTGACTGCGCGAGGCGAAGCCACCGATCGCATCGTCGGGCTGGAGATCGGCGCCGACGATTACGTCGTCAAACCATTCGAGCCGCGCGAACTGGTGGCCCGCATCCGCAGCGTGCTGCGTCGTGCGGCCAGAGGCCCGGCGGACACGGCGTATGATGAGGATTTCCAGTTCGAGGGCTGGCGGCTCGATCCGCTCAAGCGCCGGCTGACGGCGCCCGATGGCGCGGTCGTCGCGATTTCCTCGGTCGAGTTCCGGTTGTTGCTGGCCTTTCTGGAGCATCCGCGCCAGGTGCTCGACCGCGACCGGTTGCTCGACATGGTGCAGGGGCGCGAGGCCCATCTGTTCGACCGCGCGGTCGACAACCAGGTCAGCCGCCTGCGCCGCAAGGTCGAGATCGACAGCCGCAATCCGCAGATGATCCAGACGGTATGGGGCGGCGGCTATATGCTGGCCGCCGATGTGCGCCGGATACCGGCCATTTCCGAATGACGATTGCGTCGCGGACCGCAGATGCGCCGCGCCGGAAATTGCGCCTGCCCTGGCCCGGCAGCCTGCAAGGGCAAGTGTTGCTGGCGCTGGCGGCGGCGCTGCTGCTGGCCCAGGCGATCAACGCCGTGCTGCTGTATCGCGCCCAAGCCGCACGCCGCCAGGAAGGGCTCACTCATATGGTGGCGATGCGGCTGTTCAACGCCGGGCACCGTCCCGGCGAGCGCGGCGGTTCCCCCTTCGATCGCACCGGCCCGCCGTCGGACCACGCCCCGTCCGATCATGGCCCGGCATTCATCGGGCAGGGTCCGCCCGGCGCGGCGGGGCCGCGCGGGGTCGACGTGGTTGCCCGGTTCGAACCAATCGCGCAGGACCGCCGTTTGACCGATGTCGAACAGGGTCTGCGGCAGGTGTTTCAGGAACAGGCCATCAATCTTTCCGGGATTGTCGTGGTCGATCGGCCGTTTTCCGCCGATCCGGTGGGGCAGGCGCATGTTGCCGAGCGCGAGGCAATGTTCGCGCATCATCCGCAACCACCCAGCCATGTGCTGATCGCCGCGGTCCGGCTGGAGGCGAATGGTCCATGGCACGTGACGCGGGTGTTTCCGCCGACCGATCAGGGCGATCTGCTGACGACGCTGCTGGTTCAGACTTTGGTGACCTATGCCCTGCTGATCAGCGCGGCCGGCCTGATCCTGCGGCGGATCACCCGGCCATTGGCGGCCCTGACCACCCGGCTGGAACATTTTGCCGAAACCCGCGATCCCGATGGCCGTCTCGACCCGCGCGGCCCCGACGATCTGCGCCGGCTCATCCTGGCGCATAATGCCATGGAATCGCGCATCATCTCGCTGCTCGACGAAAAGGACGTGATGCTCGGCGCGATCGGCCACGATCTGAAAACCCCGCTCTCGGCACTGCGGGTACGGATCGAATCGGTTGAGGATGATGTGGAACGCGAGCGGATGGCGGCGACCATCGAGGATATCGTGCGCACGCTCGACGATATCCTGTCGCTGGCGCGCGTCGGCCGGCCCAGCGATCCGTGCGAGGCGACCGAACTTTCGGCCCTGGTGGGTTCGGTGGTCGAGGAATACGAGGACATGGGCGAACCCGTGACCGTGACTCACATGCCGCGCATCGTCGTTTCGCTGCGCGCCACCTGGGTGCGCCGTGCGCTGCGCAATCTGATCAGCAATGCGCTGCGCTATGGCTGCCAGGCCGAAGTGTCGCTGACGCGGGAAAGCGCGCGGGATGGTTCGCGGCCCGAGTGGGCGGTGATCCGCATCGACGATTGCGGACCGGGCATCGCCGATGCCGACATCGCCCGGATGCTGGAACCTTTCACGCGCGGCGATCCGTCACGCAACAGCGAGACCGGCGGGGCCGGGCTCGGCCTGACGCTGGCACTGGCCATCGCCGAACAACATGGCGGCGGGCTGCAACTGGCCAACCGGCCAGGTGCCAGCGCCGGGTTGAGCGCTACCCTGAGACTGCCGATCGGGTGAGGATTAACGGGAGCACGCTCTAACCCGACAATCGCGCCAGCGCGGCTTCGCGTCCGATCAGCGGCAACAGCATTGCCATGTCGGGCCCGTGGTCGTGTCCGGTCAGCGCCTGGCGCAGGGGCAGGAACAGCGCTTTGCCTTTGCGCCCGGTGCGTTCCTTCAACGCGCCGGTCAGCGCAGGCCATGCCCCCTCGCCCCACTCGATGGCTGCCGCAGCTTCGCCGGCTTGGTCCAGAAAAGCTCGGGTTTCGGGGTCGACGGCGGGCGCCGTAATCGGCCCGGTGATCACCTGCCACCACTCCGCCGCCTCGGCGAGCGTGGTCAAATTGGGCTGGATCGCCTGCCATGCCGCCTCGCCCATCCCTTGTGGCAGCCGGGCAGCGACGCGCGCATGGGGCAGGCGGTGAAGCACGGCCGCATTGATCCGCTTCAACTCGGCCTCGTCGAAACGCGCAGGCGCCCGGCCAAGCCGCGACAGGTCGAAGCTGGCCGCCAGCGCCTCGGCATCCAGCGCGGGATCGACCGGATCGCTGGTGCCGAGCCGCGCCAGCATTGCGACCAGCGCCTCGGGCTCAATGCCCTGCTCGCGCAGTTCCGCCATGCCCAGCGAGCCCAGCCGCTTCGACAGCTTGCCCTCGGCACCGACCAGCAACGCGGCATGGGCAAATTCCGGCGGCGATGCCCCAAGCGCAGCAAACATCTGCAACTGCGTGGCGGTATTGCTGACGTGATCCTCGCCGCGCACAACTTGGGTGACACCCATGGCAATATCGTCGATCACCGATGGCAGCATATAGAGCCACGAACCATCGGCGCGGCGCACCACGGGATCGGAAATCTGGCGCGGGTCGAAGTGCTGGTCGCCGCGGATGCCGTCCTGCCAGGCGATCGGTTCCGCATAGTCGAGCGCAAAGCGCCAGTGCGGATGCTCCCCGGCGGCGGTGCGGGCGGCGTGATCGGCCCCGGTCAGCGCCAGCCCGGCACGGTCATAGATCGGCGGCAACCCGCGCCCCAGCTGCACCTTGCGCCTGAGTTCCAGTTCCTGTGCGGTTTCGTAGCAGCGATAGACGCGGCCGGATGCGACCAGCCGCTGAAACTCCGCTTCATACAGTTCGCCGCGTGCCGACTGACGCTCTTCGCCATCGGGATACAGCCCCAGCCAGGCGAGGTCGATACGAATGGCCGCGACATATTCCTCGCGGCTGCGTTCGGCATCGGTATCGTCGATGCGCAGCAGGAACCGACCGCCATCGCGGCGCGCCAGGAAGCAGTTCTGCAACGCCGCGCGGATGTTGCCGATGTGCAAAACCCCTGTCGGCGACGGGGCAAAGCGCGTCACGGTGGTCATCGGGCACGGCCAATCATGCTGTTCTGAAAGCCTGCGTGATCGGATAGCGCCGGTCGCGGCCGAAATTGCGGCTGCCCAGCTTAACGCCCGGCGGGGCTTGGCGCCGCTTGTATTCCGCCAGATGCAGCAATCGCTCGATCCGCACCAGCGTCGCGCGGTCAAAACCTTCGCGCTCCAGCTGATCGACGCTTTTCTCCTGTTCGACCAGCCCGCGCAACATCGGGTCGAGCACGTCGTACGGCGGCAGCGAATCGGCGTCCTTCTGGTCGTCGCGCAGCTCGGCGCTGGGCGGCCTGGTCAGGATATTCTCGGGGATCACCAGCCCCTCCGGCCCCAGGCCGATGCGCGGCCGGGCGCTGTTGCGCCAGCGCGACAGGGCGAACACGGTTTCCTTGTAGGCGTCCTTCAGCGGGTTGTAGCCGCCGGCCATGTCGCCATAGATCGTGGCATAACCGACGCTCATCTCGCTCTTGTTGCCGGTGGTCAGCAGCATCGGGCCGAACTTGTTCGACAGCGCCATCAGCGTGGTGCCGCGAATGCGCGATTGCAGGTTTTCCTCGGTCAAATCGGGTGCGCGATTGCCGAATACCGGCGCCAGCATTTCGTCATAAGCCCCGACCGCAGGCGCAATCGGGATGGTGTCATAGCGACAACCCAGCGCGCGCGCGCATTCCGCCGCATCGTGCAGGCTGTCGGCGCTGGTGAAGCGGCTGGGCAGCATCACGCACCACACCCGGTCCGCCCCCAGCGCATCGACCGCGATCGCCGCGCAGGCCGCCGAATCGATCCCGCCCGACAGCCCCAGCACCACCCCGGGAAAGCCGTTGCGGTTCACATAATCGCGCAATGACAGCAGCATGGCGCAATAAACATCCTCGGGATGCCCGGCGAGCTGCGCGATCTCGCCGCGATCGCAGCGCCAGCCCTGCGCGGTCTTGGTCCAGCGGGTCAGGACCTGTTCCTCTTCCCAGTCCTTCATCTGCACCGCCAGGCCGCCATCGCCGTTGACGACGAAACTGGCGCCGTCGAACACCAGCTCGTCCTGCCCGCCGACGCGGTTGAGATAGGCCAGCGGCAAGCCGGTATCCACCGCCCGGCGTTTGGCCACGCCATCGATGCGCAGCGCGTCCTTGTCGATCTCGTACGGGCTGCCATTGGGGCAGATCAGCAGTTCCGCGCCGAAATCGGCCAGATGCCGGCAAACGCTGGGATGCCAGATATCCTCGCAGATCGGCACGCCGATCATGGTGCCGCGAAAGATGATCGGTTCGGGCAGCGGTCCTGGCTGGAAGAGCCGCATCTCGTCGAAGGTGCCGTAATTGGGCAATTCATGCTTGAACCGCGTGGCCACGACCTTGCCGCCGTCGAGCAACGCCACGCCGTTGTGCAGCGCGCCATCCTGCACGAACACACTGCCCACCAGCATCGCCGGCCCCGCCGCACTCGTCGCCTGGGCCAGTGTTTCGAGCACCGCTGCCGCCCGCTCGATCAGCGCCGGCTTCAGGATCAGGTCTTCCGGCGGATAGCCGATCAGGTTCAGCTCCGGAAAAACGATCAAATCCGCCTTGTCCGCGGCTGACCTGGCGCGCGCGGAGAGCATGGCCGCAGCATTGCCGGTGAGATCGCCGACAGCATGGTTCATCTGGGCAAGCGTGATCTTGAGTGTATCTGGCATGCCCCGCTCTAGAACATCGGGAGCCCCCGCCGCAACCGCGCTGATTTGGCGCTTGTCTGGACGCCGACGCTTTCCCATATGCCGGATGACAGCCCTGTCCCGTCGGAACATAAAACCGCGATCGGCATTTCTGACGGGAGGGCAAGTCGGTTTCGTAGCTTTGGAGAATGGTAATGCGCAATATACTTCCTTTGGCCCTGTCCGCCGCCCTGATGATGACCGCCGCGCCCAGCGAAGTAATGGCAAAGGGCTGTATCCGCGGCGCCGTCGCTGGCGGCGTGGCCGGGCATTACATGCACCATCACGCCGTGGTGGGCGCCGTCGGTGGCTGCTTTGCCGGGCGAGCCTATTACAAGCACAAGGCCAATGTTGCAGCAGCGCACCAGCAGAACGGCGCGATGGGGCATTGAGTTTTCAGTTCAGCGATAAGGTCGGGGCGCGGACTTTATTGAAATCTGGATGCTTATTCTTCTATCGTCATCCTGACGAAAGTCAGGATCCATTGTCGCAACGCTCCGATCGAACCGCGATGTTGCGGCAATGGACCCCGACCTGGGTCGGGGTGACGAAATATATGAAACATATTTAGTTTTTGTTTACCTCGCGCGATCGAAAAG
>CAXTOS010000070.1:0-14146 GCA_964245935.1 uncultured Novosphingobium sp. | reverse complement strand
GATGCCGTGGGTGCGCCGCAGGGCGAGACACCGATCGCACCGCCGCGCCACTGGGCAATGTACCGCGTGGCCGCCAACGTAGGCGATCTGCTGGTCGCGCTGGGCCGCGGCACGATCCAGATCATCGGCTTCATGGGTGCGATGCTGGTCAGTTTCTGGGACATCGTGAGGCGCCCCAGCCATTTCCGCATGACCGCGCTGGTGCGGCAGATGGAGCTGGTCGGGATCAATTCACTGGCGATCGTGGGGATGATGAGCTTTTTGGTCGGGATCGTCATTGCCCAGCAAGGCTCGGTCGAGCTTCAGCAGTTCGGCGCCCAGATTTACACCGTCAATCTGACCGGACGGCTGTCACTCCGCGAACTGGGCATCCTGATGACCGCGATCATGGTCGCGGGTCGCTCCGGCAGCGCTTTTGCCGCCCAGATTGGCACGATGAAGCTGACCGAGGAAATCGACGCGATGCGCACCATCGGGGTTTCGCCGATGCAGGCGCTGGTGCTGCCGCGCGTGCTGGCATCGGTGCTGATGCTGCCGCTGCTGGGCTTTTTTGCGTCGCTGATGGCGATTGTCGGCGGCGCGGTGATTTCGGCGTTTACGCTGGGCATTCCGTTTTTCTCTTTTCTCCAGCGTATTCGCGATGTCGTGCCGATTACCGATCTGTGGGTCGGGCTGGTCAAGGGGCCGGTGTTCGGCATGATCATCGCGGTGACCGGGTGCTATCAAGGCATGCAGGTTTCGGGCAATTCCGAGGAGGTCGGGCTGCGCACCACCATGGCCGTGGTGCAGGCGATCTTCATGGTGATCGTGCTCGATGCGTTTTTCGCGGTGTTCTTTACCAAGGTCGGCTGGATATGAGCGCCGCCCTGCCCGACACCGCGACCGCTGCCGATAGTGCATCCGGCGATGCCCGGGACCATGACGCGCCCATCGTGATCACCGGCCTGCGCACCGGTTTTGGCGAGAATATCGTCCACGACGGGCTGGATCTCACCGTGCGCCGTGGTGAAATCCTGGGCGTGGTCGGCGGTTCGGGAACCGGCAAATCGGTGCTGATGCGCGCGATCATCGGTTTGCAGATCCCGCTGGCCGGGCGGATCGAAGTGCTGGGCGATTCGATCACCGATGCGCGCGACGACAGCGACATCGATATCCGCTCGCGCTGGGGAGTGCTGTTCCAGGGCGGGGCGCTGTTTTCAACGCTGACCGTGGCCGAAAATGTCGAGGTGCCGCTCAAGGAATTCTACGCCGAAATCGAACCGCAACTGCTCGACGAGATTGCCCGGTTCAAGGTGGCGCTATCGGGCCTGCCCGAAAATGTGGCAGGGCTGTACCCGTCGGAATTGTCGGGCGGCATGCGCAAGCGGGCCGGCCTCGCGCGGGCACTCGCGCTCGATCCCGAACTGCTGTTTCTGGACGAGCCCACCGCCGGGCTCGATCCGATCAGCGCCGCCGCCTTCGACAAGCTGATCGGCGAATTGCAGGCCACGCTGGGGCTGACGGTGTTCCTGATCACCCATGATCTCGATACGTTGTATGCGATCTGCGACCGGGTGGCGGTGCTGGCCGATAAAAAGGTGATCGCCGTGGGCTCGATTGCCGAACTGGTGAAAAGCGAACATCCCTGGATCCAGGAATATTTCAACGGTCCGCGTGGCCGCGCGGCCAGCGCGGGTGCAGACACCAAGGCAGTGGACAAGCCCGTGATCGAAAAGGCATAACAGGCGCATGGAAACACGGGCCAATCACGTCTGGGTGGGGGTTGTGGCGCTGGCGTTGCTGGCGTTGCTGGCGGCGTTCTTCCTGTGGCTCGCGCATCTGGGCGAGGGGAAGAAGCTGCCGTTCGACATCTTTTTTCGCCAGTCCGTCGATGGGCTGACGAATGGCACCCAGGTATCCTACTCCGGCGTCCCGGCCGGGCAGATCACCGCGATCGAAATCTGGAAGGATGACCCCGGCTTCGTGCGCGTGCGCATCGACATCGACCCCAAGATCCCGATTTTGCAAGGAACTACCGCCAGCGTCCAGGGCAGCTTCACCGGCGTGTCGACCATCCAGCTGAACGGCGGGGTCAAGGGCGCACCGCCGATCACCGCGCCCGGGCCGGGTCCGGATAACGTACCGGTGATCCCGACCAAGACCAGCGGTTTGGGCGCTTTGCTCAGCAACGCGCCGTTGCTGATGGAGCGGCTGACCACGCTCACCGAAAAGCTGACGCTGCTGCTGTCCGACGACAACCGCACCTCGATGCGCCATATCCTGCAGAATACCGAGACCTTTACCGGGGCGCTCGCCGCCACCGCGCCCCAGGTCAAGCAGACCCTGGCCACCCTGCGCGAGACGCTGGGTCAAGCCAACGCCGCGCTGGCCGCGTTCCAGAAAGTGGCCGTCACGGCGGACCGCGATCTCGATCCCGATGGCGATTCGCTCGCGCACCAGCTGAAGGATACCCTGACTGCGGCCCATGCGGCAGCCGCCGGGCTGGCCGCGACGGTCAACGAGGTGCGCCCGGCCACGCAACGCTTGTCGCAAAGCACGCTGCCCGCCGCCGAGGACGCGATCCGCGATTTGCGCGCCACCACCAAGTCGCTGCGCGGCCTGACCGAAAAGATCGAGGACAACGGTGCAGGCTCGCTGCTGGGCGGCGGCAAACTGCCCGATTACAAGCCATCAGGGGGCAAATCACGGTGATGCGCGCAGGGTATTCAGATCGGCAGCCGACCGCCAGGCACATGGACCGGGCACGCATGGGCAAACGCACGCTGATGCTGGCATTGCCATTGGTGCTGGCCGGCTGCATCAGTGTTGGGATCGGCGGCGGCGGCAAGTCGCTGCCCAGCTTGATCAGCCTGACGCCCACCACCCGGGCGCCGGCCGGGCAGACGCTCAGCTCCAAATCGGTCGACGCGCTCGTCGTGCTGGAGCCGGAAGCCGATCACACGCTCGAAACCACCAGGGTGCCGGTACAGGTGGATCCGAATTCCATCTCCTACCTCACCGGTGCGGCCTGGGTCGATCAGCCCCGGCGGCTGTTCCAGACCCTGCTCATCGAAACCATCCGCGCGCGGGGCAAGCGGCTGGTGCTCGATGAAAACCTGCCGCAGGTGCGCATCAGCCTGTCGGGCAGGCTCGACGCCATGGGCTATGATGCACGCACGCGCGCGGTGACCGTGCGCTTCGATGCCCTGCGCGTTGGTCGCGACGGCGTGACCATCTCGCGGCGCTTCGAAGCGGTTGAAAAGGACATCGATCCGTTGGCCAGCGCAGTGGCGCCGGCGCTGAATGCCGCCGCCAACGACGTGGCGGGGCAGGTCGCGGATTGGGTGGATCAGTAGGTTGAGGGTGTGACGGTGCGAGATGCCCCCGCGCTCCCCGTCGTTTTTCGCGCTGCTCAACTCCCCTCCCGCTTGCGGGAGGGGTCGGGGGTGGGCACTTCTGCTGGTTAACTCAGCGCAGTGCCTGGCCGTTCACCAGCCGCACAAACCGCGACGCAGCGGCGAAGGTGGCGCCGCGCTGCGCTTGCCGCGCCATGGCTTCCTCGTCGCGGCCCCACAATGCGGCCTGCCAATCTTCCTCGACATGCCCGGCGGCCCACAGGGCGGGGATGTCGGCGTCAGGCTCCAGCGCGGCCAGGCCCAGCACCAGCGACGCGGCCAGGCTGGTCAGCGTGTGCAGCGCGGCCAGCGTGAAATCGTCCTGCGCGGCGACGACCTCGGCCAGCCGGGCGAGTGTTTCCGGCGGCTGCGGGCGGTGGATGATGCCGCAAACCCGCGTGAACCGGATATCCCAGCGGCGTTCGGCCGCGGTCAGCAGCGGTTCCCAGTGCTGTTGCTGGTGCGCCCACAGCGGCTCGTCCGGGTCGGCGCGATAGCATAGCGTATCGCTCTCCGCGAAGGCGAGGATGGCGCGCAAGACCTCGGCACGGCCGGTTGCCGCCACATCGATGGCGTAGTCGGCCATGTCGCGCAGCTCGAAACGGGCGGGGTCGATGGTCTCGCCTTGCGCCGCCCATTCAGCCGCCAGCGCATTGGCGAGTGCGGCGCTAGCCACGATCTGCGGGCGTGCACCTGCCGTTTTGATCGGCCGCCCGTCCAGCGTCACGCGCCAGCCGGAACCGCAGGCCCCGGTTGCCACGTCGCGGTAAAAACGCTTCATCAGCCGCGGCTTTTCCATTTGCGCGCGAGCAGCGCCGGCAGCAGCAGCGACTCGATCACCCCGAACACCAGCAGGCCAAGGCCGATCTGTGGCGGCAGATGAATCTTGCCCGCCATGATCGCCGCGCCGACCACCGCGAAGGCAACGCCGCTCATCCGCATGAATTGCAGGACGATGAAGCCCAATCTAGCCGGATCGTCGTTCATATCAGCCATTTTGCCAGGTCTTTCGGGGTTCGCGCGATCACTTCGGCGCCACTTCGAGTTTCACAGGGCTCGCGCGGTTCCGCTCAGCGCTGGCGCGGGCCGGCCCCCAGCGGCGCCTTGGGGCCTGACCGGGCCGCAGGTTTGCCCGGCGGGCGGGCGGGGCCCTTGGTCGGGGGCCGGCTGGCCGCCTTGCCCGCCGGCCGTACTGCACCGGTGCGCGAAGCCTTGGGGGCGGCGAACTTGTCGGCACCGCGCGCATCCGCGTCCCCGGCGCTGCCGCGCCCGCGCCGCTCGCCGCGCCGTTCCTTGCGGTACTGCTTGGCGTGGGCCTTGGCGGCGGCTTTTTTCTCGACCTTGCCGGGCGGCGGCGGCGCCTCGGGCAAGGCAAAGCCCAGCGCCGGATCGAAACCCAGCTGTTCCATGCTTGCTGCAAAATGATCGGGCAAATCGGCGGTCACGTCCAGATCCTCACCGCCCGATTCTTTGCTTTGAGAGGGTTGGCCGATGATCAGGCGGCGCGCGTGCAGGTGCATCTTGCGGCTGATGCTGCCGGTCAGGAAAGCGTCCGGCCCGCCGTATTTGCCATCGCCGACGATCGGATGGCCGATCGCGGCCATGTGCACGCGTAACTGGTGAGTGCGCCCGGTCAGCGGCTGCAATTCGACCCAGGCGGCGGTGTTTCCGGCGAATTCCAGCACGCGATAGCGGGTGCGCGCGGCCTGGCCATGCTCGCTTTCGTCGACCATCATCTTTTCACCGCCGCTGCCCGGCTGCTTGCCCAGCGGCAAATCGATGAAGCCTTCCTCGATGCTGGGCACGCCGACGATCAGCGCCCAATAGATCTTGCGCGCGGCGCGAGTGGCGAAACGCTTGGCAAACCACGCCGCGCTGCCCGGGGTACGCGCGACCAGCAGCACGCCGCTGGTGTCCTTGTCCAGCCGGTGGACCAGCCGGGGGCGCGGTTCGGACCCTTGCGCATAAGCATCGAGCAGCCCGTCGACATGTTGATACGTGCCGGTGCCGCCCTGCGTGGCCAGCCCCGGCGGCTTGTTGATCACCAGCGCGGCGGCGGTCTTGTGGATCAGCATCGCGTCGGCCATGGCGTGTTGGTCTTCGCTAAGCTCCGGACGCGGCCGCACCGCTCGGGCCGCCCCGCCCCCCATGTTGCCGGTACCCGGCTTTTCCAGCCCGCCGGGCGGCACGCGCAGCACCTGGCCGATGGTCAGCCGGTCGGCGGGGTCGGCGCGCTTGCCATCGACGCGGATTTGCCCGGTGCGCGCCCAGCGCGAGATCATGGCAAAGCCGATCAGCGGCAGATGCCGCTTGAACCAGCGATCCAGCCGCACGCCCTCATCATCGGCCTGGACGGTGAACTGGCGAACGCCATTGTCGGCGCCGCTCGGCGGGGAGGCGTCGTCAGCTTGTTTTGCGGTGATGCTCATGCCAGCGCCCGTATCAGGAACAGCCCGGCAAACAGAGCGGTAAATCCCGCGGCCAGCGAAACGCCCACATACAGCGCGGCCATGCCGAGGTTCGCGCGTTCGACAAACAGCGCGAATTCCAGCGCGAAGGATGAAAAGGTGGTATAGCCCCCCAGCAGTCCGATACCCAGCAGCAACCGCCAGGCCTCGCCGCCCCCGACACTCTGGAACAGTGGGCCATGGCGGGCAAGCCAGCCGACCAGCAGCCCCATGCAGAAGCTGCCGACGATGTTGACGGTCAGCGTCCCCCAGGGGAAGGCGGTGGCGGCCACGGGCCCGAGCGCGGCCAGCCACAGCCGCCCGGTCAGAAAGCGCAACCAGGAACCAACGCCGCCGCCGCCCAGCACCAGCAGCGACGCGGTTGTGAAGGAAGGGGGAGAGTTCATGGTGGACGCCTTAGCGCAAGAGATCATTCAATCAAATCGGGCAACAGCTTCGCGAGAGCCGTGATCGCATGCCGCGAGGTGCGCGATCACGGCACGCGGCGAGCGGTTCAAATTTCCTTGCTGCCGGTTGCAAAAGTCAGCGTGCGCGCAAGCGGGCGGTAGTCTGAAGATAAACAAGGATCAATTTGGCTTTAGGGGTTGACACGCAATGCACCCTATTTAAATCGTATAACTCCAGGGGTGGGGCTAAAAATGATCGTGATTGAGAAGTTTTGTCTGCGCCGCTTCGCTGCGGCTATTTGCTTTTCCTGGGGTGTACAAGCCGCTCATGCGGGAGCTTTGACGCGGGATAACTTTACATTTCCAAACAGCGACCAGGTTAAAGTCGTGGTATTTCGGCCGGATGTGCAAGTCGGCTCGATGCGAGTAGGCGGGCTTGACGATGCCAACGCCGATTGGACCCAGGCGGCGCGCGACAATATCCAGAAGGCTATGCAAGCAGCCGGCGAAGTTCGCAATTATCATGTCAAGTTTCTGGGCGATGCCGATGGCGCCGATGGCGATCTGCTCACCGATTATCGCGGCCTGTTCGAGGCGGTGGCGGCGGAAGCGTTCCAGCATAGCCTGCCCGGCGATCATTTGCCGACCAAGCTGGCGCCCAGAGTGGCGTCGCAAGCCAAGGAATATCGGCTCGATTGGACGCTGGGCGAACAGGCTCAACGGCTCAAATCCGTCACCGGTGGTGATTACGCGCTGTTCTTCGTGACTCATGATGCTTACGGCGACGCTGGCCGCAAAGTGGCTCAACTGCTGATGGCCGGGTTGCTGGGTGCTTATATGCCGGCTGGCGTTCACATCGGCTATGCGGGATTGGTCGATCTTGCCGATGGCAAGATCGTCTGGCTCAATTTCAATCCCGTGATGGGCGGTGACGTGCGCACCGCCGACGGGGCTGACAAGCGGGTTCGCGAATTATTGGCCGGGTTTCCGACGCGGCAGGCCTCCGCTGCCGTCAGCCCGCCGCCCCCGCCCCCGCCCGCAGCCAAATAGCCACGCGAACGGCAACATTGGCGATGCCCATCGTTAAACATCCATGGCTGCTCGCCTTGGCCACGGCGGTCGTGGCGGCACAACCGAGCCTGGGGCAAGCCGCAGACCTGCCCGCCACTGGTGCGCAGGCGCCTGTTGCGACAGCCCCGCCAGCGCCGGCAGCGGCCCCCGATCTGCGCGCGTTGCTCATGCGCATGGACGAACAGGAGCGCGTCCTCAAAACCTCGCCGCTGATAATTCGCGATGCCGGGCTGAACGCCTACGTCCGCGCGGTCCTGTGCCGGACCATTGGCGCCAGCAAATGCGCCGATGTTCGGCTTTATATTTTGCGAACGCCCGATTTCAACGCCGCCATGTCGGCCAATGGCATGATGGAGGTGTTTTCGGGCCTGTTGCTGCGAACCCGCAACGAAGCCCAACTCGCGGCAGTTCTTGGCCACGAATACACCCATTTCGAAAATCAGGATTCGTTGCGGCTATTCCGCGAAGCACGATCGAAATCCTCGGCCGCCACCTGGCTCGCCTTTACCGGAATTGGCTTGATCGCGTCGATCGGCATGGTGGCATCGCTCTTCAGATATTCGCGCGACATGGAGCGCGCTGCCGATCTGGGGGGCCTGCAGAAAATCGCGCAGGCGGGATATAACACGCGCGAGGCAGCCGCGATTTGGGAACAGCTGCGCGCCGAAATGGATGCCACGGCGGCATCGCGGAACTTGCCGTCGCGCAAGGACAAGGACACCGGCCTGTTCGCCAGCCATCCCCCTTCCGCCGAACGGGTTGCCTATCTGAAGGAAGAAGCGACCGCGCTGCCCGGAACGCCCGGCGTCAATGGCTTGGCGCAGTGGCGACAGGCAATGCAGCAGTGGTGGCCGATCTTTCTGGACGATCAGCTCAAGCGCAACGATTTTGGCGCCACCGAGTATCTGCTGACCAGCAGCGCGGTCGATGGCTGGACGCCGTGGCTGCTCTACGCGCACGGCGAACTCTATCGCCGGCGTGACGGGCCGGGAGACCTCGACAAGGCGATCGGCTGCTTCGATCAGGCGATTGCTGCGGGTGGCGCCACGGGTGGTGACTTGCCCGCGATGTGGCGCGAACGCGGTCTTGCCCGCATCAAGCAGGGCGCAGCCGCCGGTGGGCGGGCCGATCTCGCCGAATATATTCGCCAGGCGCCCGCCGCCGAAGACCATTCGCTGATCGCCATGATGGCAGGAGGAACACCATGAACACTATTGGCAAACTGGTCCTGGGGCTGGCACTGGCGACATGGGCTGCGGCCCCGTCCCCGGCATTCGCCGGCTGGAAGCTGGTGCCGCATGGCACTGCCGTCAAGGTGGCCAAGGGCACGCTGTCGATCACGCCGGGCGACGACTGGAACCGCTGGACCGGCCACCCGATCGACAAGGGCGAGAGTTGGACGCTGGACGGGATGTCACTGAACGAACTCTATTTCGTCTCCGGCCTGGCGCCCGGCGAAACCTTGTTCAAGGATGCGGCGAAAAAGGATGCGCCCCTGCCGGCGTTGCGCGCGGCCATGCAACTCACCGACATCCCGGATTTCGTCGAGAGCTCGATTCGGGTGCGATTGGATACCTCGGTGTTTCAGGTCACCAATGTCCAGCCGGTTACGCTGGGCGGACATGCTGCGGTGAAATTCACGTATGAATATGCGGTGGCTGCCAGCACGCTCAAGCGCAAGGGGATCGCGGCCGGAACGCTCGTCAACAACCAGCTCTATCTCATCAATTTCATCGCCCCGGCGCTGTTTTATTTCGATCGGGATGCGCCAAAGGTAGAGGCGATCATGGCTAGCGCGACATTTTGATGATTGAGGCCTGTTGAAATTATTATAATTGGAATTAATAGTTTAAGTTATAAAAGGTTTCCTGGGGCCAAAGGCCCCAAAACCCCGTTACTGTCAGCGTCGTGCGCGACCGAAACCCGGTGCACGTTGGCAGCGCCGCAGGCTTTATAGCCGCTTCGCGGCGGAGCGCATCCACGGGAAGGTGCACAAACACTAAATGACGGGGAGCGCGAGGCGCCAAAGCCCTTTGCCTGCAAAGGGCGTCTAAACAAAAACGCCCTCGCATTCCTTCTCAGACCTTGTGCTGGCAGCTACGCCATGCCTTGCCTTTGCCGTCCGCCTCTGTTAGCGGCGCCCAGCTTTGCATCGACTCTGATGGAGTCGGTGATTTTTTCGTTTATCATTTGAGGGCACTCCCCCGCCCGGCTGCGGGGTTCTGGCCTTTGTGTTGTGAGGTGTGTCGGTTTATGCAAATTCTCGTCCGCGACAATAATGTCGATCAGGCCCTGCGCGCGCTTAAAAAGAAGCTGCAGCGCGAGGGCGTGTACCGCGAGATGAAGCTGCGCCGTCACTATGAGAAGCCGTCGGAAAAGCGCGCCCGCGAAAAGGCCGCCGCTGTCCGCCGCGCCCGCAAGCTGGAGCGCAAGCGTCTGGAACGTGACGGGGGGAAGTAGGCAGTCTTCTCCCCTTCCGCGGGCGGGAGTGGCCGGGGGTGGGCCCTTCTTGCGTTCGGCGCTGCGCTTTGGCCAGTGCCTACCCCAGCGCCTCTCGCAGGAACAGGTAGCGTGGAAATCTATTCTGGTGACGCCGGGCTTGCTCCTGCCGACGGCTTGAGCCATGAGGGCGCGGATTAATTCCCGCGCCTTTTTGCTGCGCCTGGCGGTTGTCGATTAAGCGGCCCGTTTGCGAAAAGCGCCTAAATCGAGGACGATTCGATGACCGAGATCACCCGCGTGCCGTTGCAGCCCATCGCCAGGGGCTCGCTCATCAAGCTGTGGGTGGGCGTGATCGTCGCGCTGCTGGTCGCGTTCGGTGTCGCTCACGCTACCCGCGTCGTGCAGTTCAGCGAAGTGAAGGTCATCGCGATCAAGGAGGGGCAGGGCCCCACACCGACCACCGCGGATGTGGCACTGATCAATTACGTCGGCAAGCTGACCAACGGCAAGGTGTTCGACCATGGCGATCGCGCGCCGATGCCGCTGGAGGGGGTGATCCCGGGCTTTTCGCAGGGCCTGCAGAAGATGAAGGCGGGCGGTACGTACCGGCTCGAAATCCCGGCGGCGCTGGCTTATGGCTCGACCGCCAAGCGCGATGCCAGCGGGCAGGAAGTGATCCCGGCGAACAGCGATCTGGTGTTCGAGGTGCAATTGCTCGGATCGATGCCGGCGCAGCAGTTCCAGCAGATGATGATGGCCCAGCAGATGCATCAAGGCCAGGGCGCGCCCGGTGGTGCTCCGGGAGCGATGCCGGGGCAATAGCTCTGCTGCTGGCCTTTTTCTTCTGATCACTGATCACTGATTACTGAGGACTGAACATGTCCGTCGATACCGCCACCGTGGCCAGGATTGCCGCGCTTGCCCGCATCAAGCTGAGCGAAGGCGAAGTCGCGGCGATGGTGCCCGAACTGAACGGCATCCTGGCGTGGGTCGAGCAACTGGCCGAGGTCGATGTGACCGGGATCGAGCCGATGACCGCGGTGATCCCCAACACGTTGCGGCTGCGCGACGATGTCGTCGATGCCGATCCGCTGACCGGCGGCGATCGGCGCGACGCCGTGCTGGCCAATGCCCCGGCGGCGCAGCACGGCTTTTACGGCGTGCCCAAGGTGATCGAATGATCGCCGACATCACCGATCTGACCGTCGCTGCGATCCGCAACGGCGTGGCGGCAGGCGAGTTTTCGGCTGTGGAAGTGGCGCAGGCGTTCAATGCCGCCGTCGCCGAGGCACAGCCGGCGCTGAACGCGTTCATCGTCACCACTCCCCAACACGCGCTGGCGTCGGCAGCAAAGGTCGATGCCGACCGCGCCGCCGGCAAGCCGCTGGGCAAATTGGCCGGCGTACAGATCGGCATGAAGGACCTGTTCGCCACCCGGGGCGTGCAGACCACGGCGGCCAGCCACATCCTCGAAGGCTTCATCCCGCCTTATGAAAGCACCGTCTCGCAAAAGCTGTGGGACGCGGGCGCGGGGATGCTGGGCAAGCTCAACCTCGACCAGTTCGCAATGGGCTCGTCCAACGAGACCAGCTATTTCGGCAATGTCGTTTCACCCTGGCGCCGGAACGACGGCGGCGACGCGCCCCTTGCCCCCGGTGGTTCTTCGGGCGGCAGTGCGGCGGCGGTTGCGGCGCATCTGTGTGCAGCGGCGACCGGCACCGACACCGGCGGCTCGATCCGCCAGCCTGCGGCCTTCACCGGGATTGCCGGGATCAAGCCGACTTATGGCCGTTGCTCGCGCTGGGGCATCGTCGCCTTTGCCTCGTCGCTCGATCAGGCCGGGCCGATGGCGCGCGACGTGCGCGATTGCGCGATCATGCTGGAGGCGATGGCGGGTTTCGACCCCAAGGATTCGACCAGCCTCGATGTTGCCGTGCCTGACTGGGAAGCCGCGCTCAGCGGCGATCTCGCGGGCCAGAAGATCGGCATCCCTCGCGAATACCGCATGGACGGAATGGATGCCGATGTCGCGCGCAGCTGGGACGATGGCATCGCCTGGCTGAAAGATGCCGGCGCGCAAGTGGTCGATATCAGCCTGCCGCACACGAAATACGCGCTGCCCGCTTATTACATCATCGCGCCCGCCGAAGCCTCGTCGAACCTGGCCCGCTACGACGGCGTGCGCTATGGCCTGCGCGAATTGCCCGATCATGCCGGGTTGCAGGATATGTACGCGGCAACGCGCGCGGCGGGGTTTGGCGCGGAGGTCAAGCGCCGCATCATGATCGGCACTTTCGTGCTGTCCTCGGGCTATTACGACGCCTATTATACGCGGGCGCAGAAAGTGCGCGCCCTGATCGCGCGGGATTTCGAGGCGGCGTTTGCGCAGTGCGATGTCATCCTGACTCCCACCACCCCCAGCGCCGCCTTCGCGCTGGGCGAAAAGAGCGACGATCCGCTGGCAATGTACTTGAACGACGTGTTCTCGGTGCCCGCCAGCCTGGCCGGGCTGCCGGCGATGTCGGTGCCCGCCGGGCTGAATGGGCAGGGGCTGCCGCTGGGTTTGCAGATCATCGGCCGCCCGTTCGACGAGCAGGGCGTACTGAACGCCGGGCTGGCGATCGAGGCCCGGGCAGGGTTTACGGCGCGGCCGGGCAAGTGGTGGTAAGCGTCCTTACTCCCCTCCCCTTCAGGGGAGGGGCTGGGGGTGGGGCCTCGCCGGATTGCCCAGCGCGTGGGAATAGGCCCCACCCCTCGATCCCCTCCCCTGAAGGGGAGGGGAGGTTTATGGTTTTTCGGGCTACCCCTTGGCGAAGTACAGCATTGGACTTATCGGCACCCTCATGAGCAGTTATCGTATCCAGGGCACCACCGGCGAGTGGGAAGTGGTCGTCGGCCTGGAAGTCCACGCCCAGATAACCAGCCGTGCCAAGCTGTTTTCCGGCGCGTCCACCGCGTTTGGTGCCGAACCCAACGCGCAGGTCAGCCTGATCGACGCGGCGATGCCCGGCATGTTGCCGGTGCTGAACCAGGAATGCGTCCGCCAGGCGGTTCGCACCGGGCTGGCCATCGATGCGCAGATCAACACTTATTCGCGCTTCGACCGCAAGAACTACTTCTACGCCGATCTGCCGCAGGGCTATCAGATCAGCCAGCTGTATCACCCGATCGTGGGCGAGGGGCATATCGACATTGGCCTGGACGACAAGAACCCGGACGCGGATGTGAAGCGCATCGGCGTCGAGCGCATCCACATCGAACAGGACGCGGGCAAGCTGATGCATGACCAGCATCCGACCATGTCCTACGTCGATCTCAACCGCTGCGGCGTGGCGCTGATGGAAATCGTCAGCAAGCCCGACATGGGCTCGCCCGCCGAAGCCGGCGCCTATCTGCGCAAGCTGCGCAGCATACTTCGGTATGTCGGCAGCTGCGACGGCAATATGGAAGAAGGCTCGATGCGCGCCGACGTCAACGTCAGCGTCCGGCGCGTCGGTGACGAACTGGGCACCCGCACCGAGACCAAAAACGTCAATTCGGTGCGCTTCGTCATGACCACGGTCGAGTTCGAAGCCAACCGCCAGGTCGATGTGCTGGAAAGCGGCGGCAGGATCGCGCAGGAAACCCGGCTGTTCGACCCCGACAGCGGCACCACCCGGTCGATGCGGTCAAAGGAAGACGCGCATGACTACCGCTACTTCCCCGATCCCGACCTGCTGCCGCTGGTGCTGGAAGACGGTTTCATCGACGCTTGCCGCGCCAGCCTGCCCGAACTGCCCGACGCCAAGCGCCACCGCTACGAGACTGTGCTCGGCCTGACGCCCTACAATGCCGGGGTGCTGACCGCCGAAGTCGAAACCGCGCGCTGGTTCGAAGCGCTGGCCGACGCCTGTGCCGCCACCCAGGGCAAGACCAAGGCAGAGGTCGCCAAACAGGCGTCCAACTGGCTGCTGTCGGAATTTTTCGGCGCGCTCAACAAGCTGAACAAGGGGCTGGACACCTCCCCGGTCGGCCCCGAAGCCGCCGCAGAATTGCTGGCGCTGGTCGGCAACGGCACGATCTCCGGCACCATCGCCAAGCAGGTGCTGGAACTGATGCTGGAAACCGGCGACCGCGCCGGCACTATCGTAGCCCGGGAAGGGCTGACCCAGACCAGCGACACCGGCGCCATCGACGCTGCCATTGCCCAAATCCTGGCGACCAACGCCGACAAGGTCGCGCAGTACAAGGGTGGCAAGGAAGCGCTGTTCGGCTTCTTCGTCGGCCAGACGATGAAGTCCATGCAGGGCAAGGCGAACCCGCAGGTGGTCAACGAGTTGCTGAAGAGGGCTTTGGCGTAGAGCGTGTTGCCTTAGAGTCTTTCCGACTTACGTCGAGTCGGTGCCGGCCCGCTCCCCCGCCCGGC
>CAXTOS010000069.1:0-14317 GCA_964245935.1 uncultured Novosphingobium sp. | reverse complement strand
AGCCTTCCAATTCCTCGGCGAGACGCACCCGCTTCCATAGCTGCGGCGATCTGACGCTAGCGCAACATCTGCACAGCGGCCTGGCGCTGCTTCGGGGCAAGCGGTCACCCACCTGACAGTCAATATTTGTAGCTCAAACTGCTCAAGAAAGGGTCGAGCCCTGGCGCTCGCTCAAGAGTGCCGTGGCTCATGCCCGATGAGATTGCGGGCGCCCGTGACATATCGCGGCGGCGCGGCGATTTCTGCCGGGTCTCAAATCGCCAAGCGCACGGAATATCTGCCATGCTCAAGCTGTCCATTGCTTGGCCTCGGCACAAGTCCGGTTAGTACGGCAATCTTTTGCGACTGGCACATGCTTCCTCAAGAGATTGCCGCGAAAGGATTTGATTTTTTACGTGGAGCACGGCAGGTATGCTGCACCACAGCATTTTGCAAAGGCGAATGAGTGACCCGACTGTACGTAGCCATCGCCACGGTAGGACGTCCCGCACTTGTCGCCCGGACCGTCAGCCAACTTGCCCACCAGACCCGGCGTGCCGACGGCGTGCTGATCGTTGGCGCCAGTCCTGCGGACGTAGCGGGCCTCGAGGAATTACCCGACGTCTGCGAAATCCTGCTGGCCGAGCAGCGTGGCTTGTGCCGCCAGCGCAATCGAGCGCTCGAATACCTGAACGATCGGGCAGATGTGGTCGTTTTCCTGGATGACGATTTCGTCATGGCCGACACCTATCTGGCCGAGATCGAAACGATTCTTGCCGACCATCCCGAGATTGTCGGCATTACGGGACATCTTTTAGCAGACGGTATCGGAGGTCCCGGCATCACCTTCGACGATGCTGTCGCCATTGCAAAGCAGGGGGTTGATACTCTCGATCCGGCATTCAGAAACCGCCAGGCGCTCTACGGCTGCAACATGGCAATCCGGCTTTCCGCTGCCGAAGGCCTGCGCTTCGATGAAGCTCTGCCGCTCTATGGCTGGCAGGAAGATGTCGATTACACCTTCCAGCTGGGGCGGCGCGGTCGCCTTATCGGGACCGGGCGAGTGACCGGGGTCCACATGGGGATCAAAAGTGGACGAACTTCCGGCATAAAGCTGGGTTATTCCCAGGTGGCCAACATCCTTTACCTCAAGCGCAAGGGAACGATGGAGCCGGGACTAGGCGAGAAGTTGATCGTGTCGAACATTCTCTCCAATATCGCCAAAAGCCTGAGACCCGAGCCGTGGATCGACCGCAAGGGGCGGTTGCTGGGCAATCTGGTGGCGCTGGCCGATCTTGTGCGCGGGCGCCTCGACCCCCGCAAGATCGAGGCCATGTAAACCACATGCATCCCATCCATTTTAATGGCAAGTTTTACGCAGCAGGATTGAACGGAGTACATCGGGTCGCCGATCGGCTGATCCGCGAGTGCGATGCCAGGCTGGCCGAGATGCCGGCGTCCGCCCGCCCCCAATCGTTTTTGCATGTCCCGGTCCGGCGGCAATGGCAGCCGAAATTGTCCACCATCCAGCTGAAGGAACATGATGGCGCGCACAGCCAGCGCTGGGAGCAGATGGTCCTGCCGCGCCTGGCGTCCGGCGGCGTCCTGGTCAATCTGGCCAATCTGGCCCCTATCGCGCATGCCAACAAAATACTGCTGATCCATGATGCGCAGTTCCTGTTTCCGGACAGCTCGTATCCCTGGCGGCAGCGCACCGGATATCGCGTGCTGTTGCCGATCATGGCGCGGACCAGCGCCGTGGTGCTCACCGTTTCGGACTATTCCCGCCAGATGCTGGATGTTCTGGGCGTCTGCCCGCGCGAACGGACGACACGGCTGTACAACGGCGCCGACCATATCCTCGATGCCGCTTTCGACCCTGGCGCGCTCGCGCGGTTCGGCCTTGAGCCGAATGGCTATGTGTTGATGTTCGGTTCGCCCAAAGCATACAAGAATGTCGGCGTGGTGCTGTCCGCCTTTGCGGCAGGGGCGCTTGCGCCCACACGCCTGGTGGTCGTGGGGCCTTCGCGCGAAGCGTTGGCCGCTGCCGGGCTGGTGGCGCCGGCCGATGCGGTCTTTGTCGGCAGCTGTGACGATCGCATTCTTCATGCGCTGTACCGGGGCGCCCTTGCCCTGGCATTTCCATCGCGAACCGAGGGATTTGGCCTGCCGCCGATCGAGGCCATGATGTGCGGATGCCCGGCGGTGGTCTCGCCCGGCGGCGCCATTCCCGAAATCTGCCGCGACGCCGCGCTTTACGCCGATATCGACGATCCCGGCAGTTGGCGCGAGGCATTCCTTGCCTTGCGCGATCCTGGCCTGCGTGCTGCCAGGGTGGCGGCGGGGCGTGCCCGGGCAAGCCGTTTCAACTGGCACGCTGCCGGGACGCAATTGCTGGGGATCGTCCTGGAGCGGGTTCGACAGCCCGTATGAGCGGCGACCTCAGATCCGTCGAGGCCGCGTCGATCGACGACGGCGAAGAACCCGCCGACCGCACCGCAGAGCGCCAGGTACGCCGAGGCAAGGGGATATTTTCCGCCGGGGTGGCGATGATCTCGCGCGCCAGCAACCAGTTGTTTCTGATCGCCGTTACGCTCGTCGCCACGCGCTACCTGAGCCCGGCCGATTTCGGCGTCTTTGCCGTCGCGACCGCTTTTACCACACTGGCGCGCACCCTGCTTTACGCCGGCCCGTTCGAATATCTGATAAAATCCAAGGAATTTGCGGCGGATGCGGTCGAATGCCTGGCCGCAACGGTACTGCTGGCCGCGTTTTGCGCGATTATCCTGGTGGGCATTGCAGAAGCATCGCCGTTCGTGTTTTCATCGACCGCCGTGCGCCCGATCATGCTGATGCTGACGCCTTCGATCCTGCTGGCCGCGCTGGCCGCATGGATGGAGTCGCAGGTGCTGCAATCGGGGCGGATCCAGACCTATTACCTGATCACGCTGGGGGTCGAGCTGGTTTCCTCGGCGATTGCCGTCGTCCTGCTCGTGCTGCACTTCGGCCTGATCGCACTGGTGGTGCAGAACTATGTCCGGATCGTCCTGCTGACCATCGCCTATCGCGCGATTCATCGACCCGCGGCGATGCGCTCCATCGATATCTCACGCCTGCGCGAAATCACGCGCTGGTCGATCAGTCGCTATGGTGCAGTGCTCGTCGGCTTTCTTTCGAACTATAGCGGCGACCTGGTGCTCGGCATCGCGCTGTCGCCCAGCGCCACCGGGCTGTTTCGCGCCAGCAACCGGGTGGTCACGGCGGTTGCCGACTGCTTTGCCCAGCCGGCGCGGTTGATCGGGATGACCAGCCTCTCGCGCCGCGCGGCCGAGGGAATTGCGCCCGACGGCTATTGGCTGCGCATCTTTTCCGGCGTGGCCCTGCTCGGCTGGCCGGCGCTGATTGGACTGGCGGCGCTCGCCGACTGGCTGACCCCGGTCATGCTGGGCAAGAAGTGGGCCGCGGCCGGCCCGGTGGTGGCGGTACTGGCAATCGCGCGGCTGTGGTCGTTGCTGGCGGCGGTGACCAGCGCGCAGATGATCGCCGCCGATCGGCAGAAGGGCGTGTTCTGGGTGCAACTGGCGGGTGCGGTCATGGTGGCGATCTGCACCATTGCGCTGTCGCCGTTTGGCATAGTGGGCGCCGCAGCGGCATCAGCGACGGTGCTGGCCGCCACGACCGCAGCGCTGCTGGCCATGACCATGGCCATCGGTCGGCCATCGGCTGCCGAATGGCGATCGGCCGGGCTGGTCATCCTGGTGCCGACAGCCGCGACGGCGGCCGGCGCGATCGGCGGACGGTTTCTGGCCACGATGCTGACCGACCAAATCCTGGCGCGGCTGGCTTTTTCGACCTGCGCCGGTGTGCTGGGCTGGACCGTGGCGATTTTCGTGCTGCGCCGACCGGCGTTGCAGGCAATCCACACCCTGAGCGGTGCGGGCGAAGGGGTGAAGACGTAGCGGCCGCAGGCGAGCGCCGACTGGCGCGTTGCCTCTGTCAGGACAATGCTTTAGCTATTGGATAACGGGAACTGGCATGAAACCATACTGGGCATTCGTTCACGCTGGCGGGTCGGCAAACCGCTTTGTCCCTTCGCGCAAGTGTCTTCGACCCGCGGATTGCCGGGGGCCTGGGCGAAACGCCTTGCTGGTATCGCTCTCATGAGCGTCGATGCCGGCCATTGGGCAGCCGGTCGCCGTCCTGATCTCGAACCCAATATTTAACGCTCGGAGATTGCATGCCAACGCTCTCGATTTGCATCCCCACGTACAACCGATCCCGGTTCCTCGCAGAATTGCTCGACAGCATCATCGCGCAGAATATGCCCGAGATCGAAGTCATCGTGAGCGACGACGCCTCGCCTGATGACACCGCCGCGGTTGGCGAAAGCTACAATGGACGGATCCCCAGATATCGCTTTATCCGCCAGCCACAGAATCTGGGACTGGATCGTAACTTCCTGGCGGTGGTCGAGGCCGCTACCGCCGATTACATCTGGTTGATGGGCGACGACGATCGCCTGGAACCCGGCGGCGCTGCCCGCGTGCTCGAGGCGCTGCGGCGCTGGCCCGGGGTGGCGGGGCTGACGCTCGGGGTGATCGACTATGACTTCACGATGGACCACTTCGTCGGCATCCGTCCCATGCCGGCGACACAACTTATGGAAGGTGTCGGTCCAGTGTTCAGCCGAATGGCTGAATTGCTTGGCTTTATGTCAGCCTTGGTGGTCGATCGCGCGAAGTGGCAGGAAGTTGCCGCCAATCCGTCAGTCAAGGACTTCCAGAATTATTACGTGCAAGTCTACATCATCGGCCGGGTGATCGAGCGCTACGGGACGTGGGGGGTCGTGCAGGAACCCTGCGTCGGTTTCCGCACGGGAAATGATCAGTTCAAGACGAAGTTCGGCTGGCTTCAGCGTCTCAAGATCGACGTTGAAGCCTATGACCAGATTGCCGACGCGCTATTCGCACACGACGCGGCTGCGCACGCCGCCATGCGCCAGCGGATATTCGGCACCCATGTGTTGGCCAGGATCACGAACGCCAAGACGTCACGAGAGCCGACGCCCGGTATATTCGCAGCGGCACGCTACCTCTTTGGGCCATATCGCGGGATGCCGCGCTATTGGACGCGCGCCCTGCCGACGCTGCTCGCCCCGAAATGGTCGATGCGTGCGGCGCGCGCAGCCTACAAGCGGTTTGCATCTGCCTCGGGCGCAGCGCGGGCCCGGACGCTGTCGGCAGCCTCGCGTTAAGGAGAAAACCCGCCTGAGCCGGTGACGGGCATGTACGGCCTTCAAATTTTGCAGCTTGCCCAAAACTTGTACCCCAATACTCAAAGCGAGCAGGAGAGCATGGTCATTTGGCGATCTTCGCCGGCTGCGATCCAGGGTGTATCACAATGAACTTACGGCAATGCGAGCATCTTGCCAGTCCTGGCCGAATCGGGTAGACTGTCCGGCGGGAAGCGAGGATCGATAGAAGGCAGAAAGAATCGGTTCAACTTGACTACCCTTGGGGCTAGGCTTGAGCACTATCGCGGGCTGGGCCCGGGGTTTGACTTCCTCCGCATTGGTCTCGCCTGCGCGATCGTGGTGTTCCATGCGTATTGGTTATCCGGCGACACTTACCTCCGGACCACCGGGTTCTGGTTCGGCGAGTATGCGCTGGTTCCCATGTTTTTCGCGCTTAGCGGCTTTCTGATTTCCGGCAGCGCGCTCCGCCTGACGCTTTACAATTTCCTGCTTAATCGCGGGCTCCGCATCCTCCCGGCACTGGCCGTAGACGTGGTTTTTTGTGCGCTGGTGATTGGGCCAGTGATGACCACGTTCGCGCTGTCCAAATACTTTGCGGACCCTGATTTCTTCCGGTATTTTTTAAACGTGACCGGGTGGATGCATTATCACCTGCCCGGAGTGTTCTCGACGCTTCCAACCTATCGTGTCAACGGATCGCTATGGTCCGTGCCATACGAAATGCTATGCTACGGGATAATCTCTTGTCTTATCCTGAGCAAGGCAATGCTCAATCCGCGCGCGATCCTTGCCGTGATACTTATCTTCATGGCTACAGGACTCGTTGCGGAATTAGTGCAAAGTCATATTTCAAACCTCGTTTTTACGGTGCTTCGCTTCTTGTTGATCAGCAGGGGCGGCCAAACGATCACCGCGTTCCTCATGGGAATCGGATTGTATGTCTATCGCGACCGCATCCCGTACAGCTGGCCCCTCCTCGGCCTCAGCGTGGTAATCTGCGGTTTCGCGATCGCCTATCTGGAAACAGCGGACATCGAGCATGTCCTGAACCGCTTTCTGGTCCTCCCGGCGCTGGTCTACATAACCGTCTTTCTCGGCTTGACGCCAATCCCGGTACCGGCCTTCCTGCGCAAGGGCGACTACTCCTACGGCGTCTACCTTTACCACGCGCCACTCCTGCAAGTCCTGATCAGCCTGGCGCCGGGCGTTTTCCTGAAAGCCGGATCGGGACCGGCCTTTCTGACGCTCTTCGGCATTCCTGCGGTCGGCATCTTTGCCGCCTTTTCATGGCACAACGTCGAGAAACCCGTCCTTGGGCTGCGCAAGCGCTTCTCATTCGTCGCCAAGGTCAGAGGGGTCGCGCACGAAGGCGAGGACACCATCGCGCCCGCACCCGTCATCGATGCCCGCCAAGATTACGTCGGGACCGAGGACGAGCTGAAGAGCGGATAAACCGCCTGAGCCGGCCCGGAATACCAGGCTCGGCGCACCACCTCGAGTAGTGCGCCGGCCGACAAACCCGCTCAGAAGTAGCGCTCGCCAATCCTGATCGTGTCGCCAGGCAGGACTTTTACGACTGACTCGTTGATTTTTACGGTCTTTTCGCCCGGCGCAGTCGCGCGCAACAAAAAGGCCTTGGACTTGTTGGCACGATAGGTAAATCCGCCGGCGGAGGCGATGGCTTGATTCACGGTAATGCCGGGCACGAAAGGATACTCACCCGGCTTGGCCACTTCGCCCAGGATATAGAATGGTCGATAGTTCAAGACTTCGATGTTGACCCGCGGATTGTTGAACAGACCATCGGCCAATTTCGTCGTGATCGCCGTGACGGCCTGGCTGATCGAAAGACCGCGAACCTGCACCGCGCCGATCAGGGGAAAGTCGACATTGCCATCCGGCGAGATATTGTAATCGCCGGTCATCGCTACGTCATTATAGACGATGATGTGCAGCTTGTCGCCGGTATCCAGGCGAAACCCCGTCTGCAGGGCGTTATCCGCGGATAAATTCAGCGGGGGAGGGTCGCCCGCACATCCGGACAGTCCCGCCACTGCTAGTCCGAGCGCCGCCAGCTTTGTCCACGAACCCATTATCAGAACCCCAATCCGACCGATGATGAGCCTTCATAGCTGGAAATCAGCGTTTGCCAATGCAGCATGTAACGCCATCCCGGCAATCGCTATCCCCTGAAGCGACTTCCCAAGGCGCGACCGATCAAGATTTGCTGGTGCCTGCCAGACTGAACCGCATCTTCATATCCTGCGTCAACATCGCCGACCACTGCTGAAAAGCATGGAATAAGCGCGTCGATCGGCGATAGGACATCATGATCATCGGTCGCCGCAAATTGACCGGTGGGTCATGATCAATCGAGGACGGTGCAAGCCAGCCTGACTTGCAATCAATCACAGTCCAAACTTTGGAATTTTACTTTTCGCACAGATATCAAGACATGTCCAAATTATCAGTCGATTTATCGAAAAAAGCATGTATAGCTAGGTAATCAGTTTTTAATATCGAGGGCCGGTCACTGTCGGATCATCGCAAAGTTGAAGTGCTCGGGATCGACATTGCCCGTTTCGTTGCCGCGACGCTGGTGATCATGTGGCATTTTGCGGGCAAGCCGTTCCTTTCTCCCGGTACTTCCACGCTTCAGCCGCTGATGCCGCCGGCCGGCGCCACCGTCCCGCCGGGGGCAATACTGACATCGATCGGATGGATCGGTGTCCAGATATTCTTCGTCATATCGGGAGCGGTCATCGCTTTTTCGGCCGAGCGGGCGAAAACCCGGAAGTCCTTCTTCATCAGCCGGTTTGCCAGGCTTTGGCCAGGGATGCTGGCGAGCGCGTGCCTGTGCTCGGCGCTGTCAGTGCTGTTCTGGCATACCAGCATCGCCAAGCAGGCAGGCAGGCTCGTCGGTTCGTTGATGTTCAGTCCGGTGGGCCCCTGGTTCAGCGGACAGGTCTGGACGCTGCCGGTCGAGGTCGCTTTCTATGCCGTCGTGGGCCTGGTGGTCGTCGGCGGCGGGACGCAACGGCTCAAGTGGACGGCGTGGTGCCTGGCGTTGTGGTCGGCGGGCTATTGGGTGATCGTCGCGGCGTGGCCGCAAGCTGTTTCGCAGTGGAACGATCACCTCAAGGCTTTTGCGCTGCTGGCTCATGGCTGTTATTTCGCGCTGGGTATCGCGATAGCCCAGGCCAGTACGCAAGGCTACGATTGGCGACGCCTGGTTCTGATCGGCCTGACCCTGGCGACCGCCAGTTATGAGATCACAGTTCGTGCTGCCAGCGAACTCGGCGCATCGCCTTACCGACCGGGGGGATTGCTGCCATGCGGCGTATGGCTGATCGCCGTTCTGTTCATCATGGCATCGTTCAAATGGCGCGACCGGATGAACGCCAGACTGTCGCGGTCGGCCGCATTCATCGGGAACCTTGGTGCGCTGACTTATCCGCTTTATCTGGTCCACTACCAGACCGGCGGACCGGTTTACGCCGCCTTGATTGCGCGAGGATGGTCGGTCTGGGAAGCGTTTCTTCCGGCCTATGGCGTTGCTCTGCTCGCGGCTGTCCTTATTCACGAATACGCGGAGCGCCCTTTGCAACGTCAAATCAAGGTCAGTTGGGACAATCGTTCGGTCCCGAATGACCGTCCTCGGTCGGCGAGGGGCAATGGCGAGCCGTTAACTTCATCTGAAAACAGTTTTTGAACCAATCATAGTCAAGGTTTGGCTCAACGGCTTTGACAGTCGCACGTATAAAGGTTGCGGCTACCGGGGTTCAACTTGACTATTGAGTTTTGTGTAATGGATGTTTCTGGGTTCCCAACTCGCTCCGCTCCGGACTGTGAATCCACGCCATCATCTTGAGATTTACTGAGCGGCCAGGGGAGTTTCAAAGTGGATCAATTGCCCGTCTCGCTATCCAGAAGGCAGATGCTGGGAGCACTTGCCGTGTCGCCGCTGCTCGGTGCAGCAAGCCTGAGCCCGTCACCCCGGCCTCGCCTTTGCGTGCAAGGGCGGCCCGAGGACAGTGGGTCGCTGTACAAGGTCGCCAACATCATGCCTGCTCTGGACCAGCTTGGCGGCGTCCGACTGATGCGCTGCCGGGAGCCCGATGCCAACACCGTCGGCTGGAATACCTACGTTGGCCTCGCCCGCGCGGGCGTGCGGTTCTGTTTCACCCTTCAAGGCAGGGAGCCGCAGAACTCGCTCGCCGACCTGCGCAGCTTCCTGCTGGTGGCGCCGGGTTCGATCTGGGCCATCGAATATCCCAACGAACCGGACTTGAATCCCGTTTGCTTCAACGGCGTATGCGACGCCCGCCTGGGGTTTCGAACCGGCAATGCCCCTTCATTCATGCTTTATATCCAGACCATCCATAATCTGTTCGCCGCCGACCCCGTGTTGCGAGCGATCCCGATCATCGCCAGCAACGACTATATGCAGGCGCAACAGGGGCCACTCAGTACTTTTGGCAATTCACACATTTATCCCAGCGCAACTTCCAATGTAGCGAAGCTGATTACCGGCTTTAACCAGACAGTGTCTGTTGGCCGTCATCGGCAGGGCGTGATTACCGAATGGGGCCGTACCACCGGGGGAGGTGCGGCCAATCTTACCGCCGCCCCGGTGACCGTCGCGCGCCAGGCCGACCTGATCGCTTCCGACCTGAGCAGTATTTTCGCCGATCCGACGGTTGCCGTGGTCAGTCTTTATGAATTGTTCAGTTGGCCCGGTTCAAGCGAGATGGCGAATTTTGGTTTGTTCAATGCCGATCTGACGCCTCGTCCCGTGGTGGCCAGGATCAAGACGTTATTGGCATAGCTGCAATCGTGCTCGGTCCGTTTGGGTCGATGGTCCGCCGGGCGGTGCGTGCGCGGCGAACTCCAGCCCCGGCGGCTTGAGGGAGCCATCGCGGCGGTCATGGACTGCCGCATAGCGGTGGATGCAAGGGTCTGCTACGCAGGCCGGACCAATTCGCGGGGGAACGCAAAGCGGCGTTCCAGCGTTACCCGGTGATGCCGAGCCGGCGGAGCGCGGCAGGGCAGCTTGACGAGCGCAGCCCGCCACATCCATTCGAACCTTGCGGAAAATCCCCATATGCACTTTGTCATCAACGGCGACGCGGTCGAGCTGGATTTCGATCCCCGGACATCGCTTCTCGATCTGCTGCGTGAGCAACTGCACCTGTTCGGCGTCAAGAAGGGCTGTAACCAGGGCGCATGCGGCGCCTGCACGGTGCTGGTCGATGGCGAGCGGATCAATAGCTGCCTGGCGCTCGCGGCGCAGGTTCAGGGGCGCCAGATCGTTACGATCGAGGGGATCGGCGCGCCGGGGGCGCTTCACCCGTTGCAGGCGGCGTTTGTCGAGCACGACGGCTTTCAATGCGGCTATTGCACGCCGGGGCAAATCTGCTCGGCCATCGCCATGGTCGATGAATTGCAACGCGGCGTGCCCAGCTTCGTCAGCGGCGATGTGGCGGCAGACGATTTTGCCCTGACTCATGACGAGCTGCGCGAGCGGATGAGCGGCAATCTGTGCCGCTGCGGCGCTTACAACGGCATTGTCGATGCCATCCGCGAAACCTTCGGCACGGCTGGAACCCAGCCTTCAAAGCGCGAGGCCGCCTGATGAATCCCTTTTCCTACGAACGCGCCGTGGATCAACCCGCCGCGCTGGCGCTCGGCGCGCGGGCCGGAGCCAAATACCTTGGCGGTGGCACCAATTTGGTCGACCTGATGCGCGAGACGATCGAGCATCCCGACGTGCTGGTCGACGTGACCGGGCTGGCCAATGGCATCGCGGACACCGACGGGGGCGGTTTGCAGATCGGCGCAGGGGTGAGGAATACCGCGCTGGCCGCCGACCGGCGCGTGCGGACCCGCTATCCGCTGCTCTCCCAGGCGATCCTGGCCGGCGCCTCGGCCCAGATCCGCAACATGGCCACGGTCGGGGGCAATCTGTTGCAGCGCACCCGCTGCGGCTATTTTTATGACGACGCCGCCCGCTGCAACAAGCGCGCGGCAGGCTCCGGCTGCGACGCGATCGATGGCTTCAACCGCATCCACGCCATCCTGGGCGCCTCATCGGCTTGCGTGGCGACGCATCCCTCCGACATGGCGGTCGCCCTGGCCGCGCTCGACGCGGTGGTCACCATCGCTGGCCCCGGCGGCACCCGAGAGGCGGCATTGACCCGCTTTCACCGCCTGCCCGGCGATACGCCCCAGATCGAGACGGTGCTCCGGCCGGGCGAGCTGATCACTGCGGTAACGCTGCCACCGGAAGGCTTTGCCGGGCGATCCAGCTATCGCAAGGTGCGCGACCGCGCCTCCTATGCCTTTGCGCTGGTCGCGGTGGCAGCGGCGCTGGAGGTCGAGGAAGGCACGGTAAAAACCGTGCGGATCGCGCTGGGCGGGGTTGCCCACAAGCCGTGGCGGGCGCGGATCGCCGAAGCCGCGCTGATCGGTGGTCCGGCCACCGCTGCGGCGTTCGAGGCGGCGGTGGAGGCGGAACTGGAACCGGCCCAAGGCTTGCGCGACAATACCTTCAAGATCGAACTGTCCCGGCGCCTGATCGCCGATTCGCTGGTAAATCTGGCCGCGCTGCAGGAGAACTTGTGATGGTCATCAAGGAAGCCGCGCAGGCCGTCATGAAAAAGGCCATCGCGCTCGCGCCCGACAGCTTCATTCCCGGGGGCAAGCCCGATCCGCTGATCCGCCACCAGCACGGGCTGATCGGCGCGCCGGTCAGCCGCATCGACGGCCCGCTCAAGGTATCGGGACGGGCGACTTTTGCGGCCGAATTCCCGCTGGACGGGATGGTGTACGCCGCCCTCAAATATTCGACCATCGCGCGTGGCCGCATCGCCGAAATCGACACGACCGCCGCCGAGACCGCGCCCGGCGTCGCGTTGGTCATGACGTATGAAAATGCGCCGCGCCTGAAGCCGATGCCCGCGTTCTTGACCGCACCCAGGGCGGCGGGCGGGGATGATCTGCCGATCATGCAGGACGATCAGATCCACTGGAACGGCCAGCCGGTCGCGCTGGTGCTGGCCGAAACGCAGGAACAGGCCGACTATGCCCAATCGCTGATCCGCATGACCTATGCGGCGGCGGACGATGGGGTGACCTCGTTTGCTGCGGCCAAGGCGAATGGCTCGAAGCAGGGCATGTTCGCGGGAGAGCCGCTGCACACCGAGATCGGGGATGCCGAGGCCATGCTGGCGGCGGCGCCGCATGCGATCGACCTGCGCTACTCCACGCCCCGCCACAATCACAATCCGATCGAACCGCACGCGGCGACGCTGGTCTGGCAAGGGGACAAGCTGCGCATCCACGATACCGTCCAGGCGGTGGCGCACGAAGCCTGGACGCTGGCACAGGTGTTCGGAATCAGCGCCGACGATGTCCACGTCACCTCGCCTTACGTCGGCGGTGGTTTTGGTGCCAAGACGCTGTGGCAGCACCAGGTGCTGGCGGCGGCGGCGGCCAAGCTGGTGCAGCGCCCGGTGCGGATCACCCTGTCACGCGAAGGCGTGTACCGCATCGTCGGCGGGCGCACCGTAACGGAGCAGCGCATGGCGCTCGGCGCGCAGCCCGACGGGACATTCGATGCCCTGATCCACACCGGCACCGTGGCGATGACGGCCCATAACAACATGCCCGAGCCCTTCATCCTGCCGTCGAAGAGCGCCTATGCGTCGCGCAGCTTCCTGCTCGACGTGCAGGCGGTGGCGATGAACATGACCGCCAACACCTTCATGCGCGCACCGGGCGAGGCGGTCGGCACCTTTGCGCTGGAATCGGCCATCGATGAACTTGCGCAGGCAATGGGCATGGACCCGATCGAGATGCGCCTGCGCAACGAGCCCGAAAAAGACCCGACCACCGGACTGCCGTTTTCGCAGCGCGGTATCGCCGAGGCGTGGAAAATCGGCGCCGAGCGCTTCGGCTGGGAGGCGCGCGGCGCACCGGGCGCCAGGCGCGATGGCGACTGGCTGGTGGGCATGGGGGTTGCCACCGGCTGCTACCCCTACCATCGCATGCCGGGCGGGGCGGCGCGGATCACCCTTACCAAAGCAGGTCATGCCACCGTCGGCATCGCCGCGCATGAAATGGGCATGGGCACGTCGACCGCCCAGACGCAGATCGCTGCCGAGCGGCTGGGCCTGCCGATGGAGGCCATCACTTTCGCATATGCCGACACCGATCTGCCCGGCGTGGTGCTGGCGGGCGGATCGCAACAGACCGCCTCGATCGGTGCCGCGGTTATCGCCGCGCATCACCAGCTGGTCAAGGAACTGCTGAAGCTTGCCGGTAACGATTCACCCCTGTCGGGCCTGACCCCGGATGATGTCGGCGGCCTGAACGGCGGTCTGTGCGCGCTGGCGGATGAAAGCCGTTGCGAGAGCTACGCCTCGATCCTGACCCGCGCCAAACGGGAAGAAATTACCGTCGAGGCAGAGGCGCCGCTGCCGCTCGAATTGCAGCACTGGTCCATGCATAGCCACAGCGCCTTGTTCTGCGAATTGCGGGTGAACGCGATCACCGGCGAGGTCCGGGTGACCCGCTTTCTGGGCGTCTTCGACTGCGGCCGGATCATCAACGCCAAGACCGCGGCCAGCCAGTTTCGTGGCGGCATCATCATGGGGCTGGGTCTTGCGCTGATGGAGGAAACCCAGTTCGACGAGCGCACCGGGCGGGTGATGAACCCCTCGCTGGCCGAATATCACGTACCGGTCCACCTCGACGTGCCGGACATCGACGTGATCTGGACCGACGAAGCCGATCCACACAGCCCGATGGGCGCGCGCGGGGTGGGCGAGATCGGAATTACCGGGGTCGGCGCGGCGGTCGCCAATGCGGTGTTCAATGCGACCGGCAAGCGGGTCCGCGATCTGCCGATTACCTTGGACAAGCTGTTATGAGCGCCATGGCGCCGTGCCGCAAATCCCCCCGTCTGTCCTGAGCGCGCCGCTCTAGAGTCTTTCCGGTTAAGACGGTGCCAGCCCGCTCCCCCGCCCGCCACCCAAGTCATTGTATAATATGGGCGGCCGGGCGGGGGAGCGGGCCGGCACC
>CAXTOS010000068.1:0-14338 GCA_964245935.1 uncultured Novosphingobium sp. | reverse complement strand
CGGGCACGCCGACCTGGCGGGCCAGCAGGATGTGCTCGCGGGTCTGCGGCATCGGACCGTCGGCAGCGTTCACCACCAGGATCGCGCCGTCCATCTGGGCCGCACCGGTGATCATGTTCTTTACATAGTCGGCGTGGCCCGGGCAATCGACGTGCGCGTAGTGGCGATTGGCGGTTTCATACTCGACGTGGGCGGTCGAGATGGTGATGCCGCGCTCACGCTCTTCCGGCGCCTTGTCGATATTGGCATAGTCGGTGAAGACGGCGCCACCGGTCAGCGACAGCACCTTGGTGATGGCGGCGGTCAGCGTGGTCTTGCCGTGGTCGACGTGACCGATGGTGCCGATGTTGCAGTGCGGCTTGTTCCGCACGAATTTAGCCTTGGCCATTGTTCAAACCTTCTTTTCGCAAAAAGTTCATTTCAGAGGGTATTTAAGCATTTGAAAGCAAACCCGGGGATCAGGAAGAACGGGTCGCCTGCTGAAACAGGCGCCGCCCCTAGACCGATCCTGCCGATCAGGCAAGCTTCTCCTTGACCTCGGCCGCGACATTCGCCGGAACCTCGTCGTAGTGGGAGAAAAACATCGAATAATTGGCCCGGCCCTGCGAAAACGAACGCAGCGTGTTAACGTAGCCGAACATGTTGGCCAGCGGCACCAGCGCCTCGACCACCTGGGCATTGCCCCGGCTGTCGGTGCCCTGGATCTGTCCGCGACGGCTGTTCAGATCGCCGATGACATCGCCGATGAAGTCTTCCGGCGTGACCACTTCGACCCGCATGATCGGCTCGAGCAGCTTGATCCCGGCCTTCTGCGCCACTTCGCGCATGGCGGCACGGCCGGCGATTTCAAAGGCCAGCGCCGACGAATCGACGTCATGGTAGGCACCGTCATACAGCACGATATCGAAGTCGATGATCGGGAAGCCGACCAGCGAGCCTGATGCGGCGGTTTCGCGCATGCCCTTTTCAATCGCCGGGATATATTCCTTGGGAATATTGCCGCCCTTGATCTCGTCCTTGAAGGTGATGCCCGAACCGCGTTCGCCCGGCGTGACCTTGACCTTCACGCGGCCGAACTGGCCGGTACCGCCCGACTGCTTCTTGTGGGTGTAATCGACGTCCACCGGCTTGCCGAGATATTCGCGGTAAGCGACCTGCGGTGCGCCGACGTTGGCTTCCACCTTGAACTCGCGGCGCATGCGATCGACGATGATGTCGAGGTGCAGTTCGCCCATGCCCTTGATGATCGTCTGGCCCGATTCGTGATCGGTGGAAACGCGGAACGAAGGATCCTCCGCCGACAGCCGATTGAGCGCGACGCCCATCTTTTCCTGGTCGGCCTTGGTCTTGGGCTCCACCGACAATTCGATCACCGGCTCGGGGAACTCCATGCGTTCCAGCACGATCGGGAAACGCTCGGCGCACAGCGTATCGCCGGTGGTCGTTTCCTTCATGCCGGCCAGCGCGACGATGTCGCCCGCGAATGCTTCGTCGATGTCCTTGCGGTCATTGGCGTGCATTTCGAGGATACGGCCGACCTTTTCCTTCTTGTCCTTCACCGAATTCAGGTATGTGCCCTTGCTCAGCGAACCCGAATAGATGCGGATGAAGGTCAGCGAGCCCACGAACGGATCGTTCATCACCTTGAAGGCGAGCGCGCTGAACGGCGCATCGTCCTTGGGCGGACGGCTGTCCTTTTCGTCGCTGTCCATCTTCACGCCCTGCACGTCCTCGATGTCGAGCGGCGAAGGCAGGTAATCGACCACCGCGTCGAGCAGCGGCTGCACGCCCTTGTTCTTGAACGCCGAGCCGCACACCACCGGCACGAAGGCATGGGCCAGCGTGCCCTTGCGGATACAGGCCTTGAGCGTCGCCACATCGGGCAGGTTGCCGTCGAGATAGGCTTCCATCGCATCGTCGTCCTGGTCGATGACCAGCTCGATCAGTTCGGTGCGGTAGCGGGCGGCTTCGTCGGCCAGCTCGGCGGGGATTTCCTCGAAGAAGAACTCGGCGCCCAGCGATTCATCCTTCCAGATGATCGCGCGGTTCTGCACCAGATCGACCAGCCCGCGCAGATCGCCTTCCAGGCCGATCGGAATATACAGCACCGCCGGCTTGGCCCCCAGGCGATCGATGATCGACTGCACGCAATATTTGAAATTGGCGCCGGTGCGGTCCAGCTTGTTGATGAAGCACATCCGCGGCACGCCGTATTTGTCGGCCTGGCGCCACACCGTTTCGGATTGCGGCTCCACGCCGGCGACACCGTCGAAGCAGGCCACCGCGCCGTCGAGCACGCGCAGCGAACGCTCGACCTCGATGGTGAAATCGACGTGGCCCGGCGTATCGATGATGTTGATGCGGTAATCGCCCCAGAAGCAGGTGGTGGCGGCCGACGTGATCGTGATGCCGCGTTCCTGCTCCTGCTCCATCCAGTCCATGGTCGCGGCGCCGTCATGGACTTCGCCGATCTTGTAGGACTTGCCGGTGTAGAACAGGATGCGCTCGGTGGTCGTCGTCTTGCCGGCGTCGATATGCGCCATGATGCCGATATTGCGATACATCGAGAGCGGATGGCTGCGGGCCATGGGAAGTTCCTCGCAAAAGCTGGACGAAGGCCGAATGGCCCCCGCCCTCAGGTTCTGGCCCTATGGCCAAAAGCGTGACACGCTGATGAATGTCGCCGGCAAGCCGGCAGCATTCATCCGTTGACTACCAGCGGTAGTGACTGAACGCGCGATTCGCATCGGCCATCCGGTGCGTATCTTCGCGCTTCTTGACCGCGTTGCCGCGATTGTTGGCGGCGTCGAGCAATTCCGCCGACAGCCGTGCCGACATCGTCGTTTCGCTGCGGTTGCGCGCGGCGGTGATCAGCCAGCGGATCGCCAGCGCCTGGGCACGCTCGACGCGCACTTCGACCGGCACCTGATACGTGGCACCACCGACGCGGCGGCTGCGCACTTCGATCTGCGGCTTCACGTTGTTCAGCGCATCGTGGAACAGCTGGATCGGATCGGCCTTGGCGCGGGTCTGCATGGTTTCCATGGCGCCATAGACGATGCTTTCGGCAACCGACTTCTTGCCGTCCATCATGAGGTTGTTCATGAACTTGGACAGGATCTGATCCTTGAACTTGGGATCAGGCAGGATTTCCCGCTTTTCGGGACGACGACGACGTGACATTTTTTCTGATTCCTTCGGAATAGTCGGTTCCGGCCCGCTCCCCCTGCCCAGCCACCCCAGATTACACGTCAGTGTGTCTGGGCAGGGGGAGCGGGCCGGACCCGTAAGCCAGCCTTACTTGGGTCGCTTGGCGCCATATTTGGAACGCGACTGCTTGCGGTTCTTCACACCCTGGGTGTCGAGGACGCCGCGCAGCACGTGGTAGCGCACACCGGGAAGATCGCGAACGCGGCCGCCACGGATCAGCACGACCGAGTGCTCCTGCAGATTGTGACCCTCGCCCGGAATGTACGAAATCACTTCGCGCTGGTTGGTTAGGCGGATCTTGGCGACCTTGCGCAGCGCCGAGTTCGGCTTCTTCGGCGTCGTGGTATAGACCCGGGTGCAGACGCCGCGCTTCTGCGGGTTCTGCTCCATCGCCGGAACCTTGCTCTTGGCCTTCTGGGGAACGCGACCCTTGCGGATCAATTGATTGATAGTGGGCATGAAGGATTCTTCACCTGGGTTGTGGCGCCATCGGGCGAAGGTGAAGCGGATTCAGTTGCCACAGGACGCAATGCCCGGCAATTCTCCCGGGGAGAATCACCGCCACGCCCTGAAAGCCGGAAACACTCCACCCGAAGCCGTGAGCACCGGGTTACTTTGACGGCTTATCCGCTGTATTCCTGGGAAATACCGCTTGCACGCACCGCCAATGTTCAGCTCTATAGCCGGACCGAGCCTGAAGCCCCGTCTGGAAGGTTGCGCCTTTAGCCGGGTCAGGCGTTCTGGTCAAGCACCGGCATCAACGCTGCCTGCTATTGCTCCAGACCATTTGCCCAATGCCCAAAATGGCCAAAACAGCCCCGTAAAACGCCCATTTCAACTGACCCGCCATGAAGCTGTTGAGAAAGGCGATGTGAAGTCCCTGGAGTATCCATATTCCGCCCATCGCCGTCATCACCAGCCCCAACAGGGTGCTGACCACCCGCATTACCATGTTGAATATATTGCCCATCGCTCGTTTCCGATGTCTTGCCAGGCCTGGACGGTCGCGACTAGCGAAGCCGCGGTTACAGGACAAAGGGTCGCCCGGTACGACCACGCACCCGGCGACCCTTTGTTGCTCAAAGCGGTTTGCCCAGGCTCAATGATCGCGGTGGTGGTCGCCGCCGCCATGCATCCCGCCGCCGCCGCCGCCACCCGAGAAATGCGGCATCCGCACGCCCTGTGGCTGCGACTGAATGGAGCCCTGCAAATGGCGGTAATTTCCGCCCGGCGCCGAATCGCCGCGGGCGAAGTGATTGCGATCGCCGCGGTAATATCTGTGGTCGTTGTTGCCATGACGGTAGTAGAAATAGCCGTCATCGCCCCAATATCCATCATAGACGTCGCCGTAAGCGCCATCATACCAGCCGTCATAGGCGACCGGACCGGCCCAGCCTACACCCACCCCGCCACCGGCGTACATCTCATCGGCGCAGGCACTCAACGACAGCGCGACCGCAGCAACACCGGCCAAAGCCAGAAAACGGTTCATATCGACTTCCTTTCCGCCGCCGGTGGGTCGACCATCGGCGCATCATCCCCTGTCTTATCGTTATTGAACGATTTTGCCGGCACGTGGTTCCATTGTCTCAATACGGGGGAGTGTTGATCGCGCGCCATCCGCCCCTTCCGCCCGTCCTGGGCAGGACGGACGGGTTTGATCGGGCGCTTCAGATTGAAGCGACAGAGCCCGTGTTACGCCGACGCAGCGACCACCGCGGCTTGGGGCTGGTGCAGCGCCTGGGTAATGGCGGCCAGGAATTGATCGGTGGCGCGTTGCCACGTGAAGCTTGCACCGAACACCGCGGCGGCAATTCGGTCCAGGCGCAGAGCCTGGTCAATAGCTTGCGCCAGGTTCTCGTGCAGCACCGCGATCGTCGCCGGCATCCGGCCATCCACGCCGCGCCCCTGCGGTCCGACGATGTCGATCGGTCCCGGCACCGGCAACGCCGCCACGGGCAGTCCGCAAGCCAGCGCTTCGATCACGACCAGCCCGAAAGTGTCGGTGCGGCTGGGAAAGACGAAGCAGTCGGCGCTGCGATAGGCTGCCGCCAGGTTTTCGCCGGACAGGCTGCCCAGGAAATGCACCTGGGGATAGCGACGGCGGAAATCCTCCAGCGCCGGACCGTCGCCGACCACCACCTTGGTCCCCGGTACATCGGCATCGAGAAACGCAGCCAGACCTTTTTCAGGCGCCACCCGGCCGACGTTCAGCAGGATCGGGCGCGGCAGATCGGCCATCGTGGCCAGGGTTTCGCCATCGGGCCTGAACAATTCGCCATCGATGCCGCGGCTCCAGTTGCGGGTGTGGGCGATGCCGCGCCGCGCCAGTTCGTCGGCCAGGCTTTGCGTCGCCACCAGCACGCCGCGCGACGCGCCGTGGAAACGCGCCATGATCGGCCAGAACCGCTCGGCGCTGATTCCCGTGCGCAACGCGGCATATTCAGGAAAGCGCGTGTGAAAGGCGGTTGTAAACGGCACGCCGCGCGCCTTGCACCAGCCGCGCGCCGACCAGCCGATCGGACCTTCGGTGGCGATATGGACGATATCGGGCCGGAAATCGTCGAGCATCCGCCGCACGGAAAAGCGCGGCGCCATCGCCAGCCGGATCGCGGCGTAGCCCGGCATCGGCACGGTCAGAAAACGCTCGGGGGTGATGAGTTCGACCTCGTGCCCGCGCCGGTCCAGTTCGGCCACGGTAGCGCTCAGGGTACGGACCACGCCGTTGATCTGCGGATACCAGGCATCGGTCGCAACGGCGATTTTCAGCGGCGAAATCGCGGTTCCGGTGCGTGCGAACGAGGGCTGGCTGACCGGCGCGTTCATTGTGCCGCCGCCATTCCGGCCGAGGCATTGTCCTGCAGCGAACGATGCTCGGCGGCCATTTCGCGCGACCAGTCGACGATCCGGATCGTCCCTTGCGCATCCTCGGCCAGCGCGGTGCAGCTTTCGACCCAGTCGCCGTCGTTATAATAGGTGATATCGCCGATCTGACGGATTTCGGCGCAGTGGATGTGCCCGCAGACGATGCCGTCGTAGCCGCGCGTCTGTGCCTCGCGCGCCACCGCGTCTTCAAAGCTGCAAACAAATTGCACCGCGTTCTTGACGCGCTTCTTCATGTACGACGACAGCGACCAGTAAGGCATTTTCAGCCGGCGGCGCACCAGGTTGAAGACGATATTGGCGCGCAGCAGCAGGCTGTAGGCGGTGTCGCCCAGGAAGGCGAGCCAGCGGGCGTACAGCACCACGCCGTCGAAACCGTCGCCATGGGTGATCAGCAGGCGCTTGCCGTCGGCGGTAACATGCTCTGCCTCCAGCGCCAGTTCGACGCCGCCGAAGCTCATCCCGGCGTAGTCGCGCAGCATTTCGTCATGATTACCGGCCACGAACACGACCCTTGTGCCGCGATGCGCCATTTTCAGGATGCGGCGGACGACTTCGTTATGGGCATCGGGCCAGTACCAGCCCCGGCGCAGCCGCCAGCCATCGACGATATCACCCACCAGGAACAATGTGTCGCACTCGATCGAGCGCAGGAAGTCGACCAGCATCGCCGCGTTGCAACCGCGCGTGCCCAGGTGGATGTCGGAAATCCAGACGGTGCGGTACTTGCGCTTGGGGCGGAACCCGCGCGGTTCGGGCAGGTTCAGCCAATCGGGGATACGACCAAAGCCGCCCTTGCCCAATTCAGCCTCGGCCAGTTTTGGAAGCAAGTCGGTTAGCAGCGCGCCATCATTGCCAAACATCGCTTTTCCTTAGCTTGTTTCGGCTTCGCGATAGCGCAGCGACGTTGCGTCAGCATGACGAAGGCGCGTCAGTTTTGTGACGCGGCGCTGTGCGGGACAAGCTTGAACACCGCCTCCAGACCCAGCGTCTCCGCCAGCCAGCGGTGATCGCGCGCCACCGTATCGCCGTACAACACCGCCATGTCGCCCTGCGCGCGCAGCACCAGCCGGTCCTGCTCGATGGTCAGGCCGGTCGCCTCCAGCGCCGCCGCCGACGGTCCGGTCAAACGCCGGCACAGCCGCGTCGCCAGCCCCCAGGCCTGCGCTTCGCACAAGCGGGCGGCGGGTGCCAGGCGCAGCAGTTCGGCCGGGATCGCGCTGCGGCCGTTGTTGGCGCGCACCGCCATGGCCAGCATCGCTCGCCCCTGTGCATCGACCCCGATCCAGCGTTTGCGCAGCGCCCAGTCGGTGCCCTGCTCCGCGCGCAGATTGGGCTCGCTGCGCATCGAGGCGAGCGCGAGCATGGTGGCTGACAAGCGCAGCGGCTCGTCCCCGGCGCGCGCAACGGGCGCGGCCAGCCTGGTCCAGTCGGCGACGAGACGCGCGATTGCCGGGATATCGCGTCCCAGGCCGGCCACGAAATGGGTGACGGCCACGACCAGCGGATCCTGCGTCTCCACCTCGGGCGGGAACCTGGCGGCCAGCAACCCCTCGCGCAGGCCCCACGACGAAAAAATCAGCCGCGCCGGTTTCAGCTCGCGCACCAGCACCCCGAGCAAGGCCGCTGCATCGGGCAGGCTGGCCAGCCGCGAGGTCGATATTCCCGCCACGTCGTTCAGCCTGCTTTGACCGAGCCCGCCGGTCGTTCGGGGCGCCGCGACACTGCTTGGGGACAGACCCTCGTTCGCGCGGGCGAATGCCGCTTTCAGCGCGCGACCGTCATGGCTCTGCATCGCCATCAGGCTGCGGGCCAGCTTCAGCGCGGCTTCCGGCAGCAGTTCGTAGCCATGCGGATCGTCGACCGGCCAGTCCTCCCGGTCCATCGCATAGCGCGCCAGGGCGCGCCACGATCCGCCGACCAGGTACAGATCCTGGTCATGCTGGCCGGTCCACGCGGTGGCACTCAGCATGTTGCGCACCCGGCGCGCGAATTTGTCGGCACCGCCGTTGCGCAATTGCGGCAAGCGCAGCGTGCCCAGCGGCATGCTGACGCCATGGGTGCAGCGAATTGCCGAGCTGGCGGGGCTGGCGGCGATGTCGGTCAGTTCCAGACTGCCGCCGCCAAGATCGGCGACCACGCCTTGTGCGCCGGGGAACGCCGCCAGCACGCCCCGGGCGCCGGTCAGGGCCTCCTGCTCGCCCGACAGCAACCGGGGCGACAGGCCGAGCTCGGCGATGCGGGCCAGGAATGCCGGACCGTTGGTGGCATCGCGCACCGCCGCGGTGGCCACGCATTCCACGTCCTGCACCCCGCGCAGCCGCAGCAGCGCCGCAAAGCGCCCCAGCGAGGCCAGCGCCGCCCGCATCGCCTTGGCCGAGAGCCGGCCATCCTCGGCCACGCCGCGTCCCAGCCGGGCAGTGATCTTTTCGTTGTACAGCGTGACCGGAACCCGCGCCGGGCCGCCGAAAATCACCAGCCGCACGGTGTTCGAGCCGATGTCGATGATCGCCCGCTGGTCTTCGTTCACGATTTGCACCGGCGCTGCGGTGCCCGGGCCTGAAGCGACTTGACGCAACAGCATGGCGTTCGCGTCAGACCCCGCCACGTCGCAGCGCCAGCTTGGGCACCTTGCGACCCGAACTCAGCGCCGCACCGCGCCCGGACAGCGACGGGTTGGTCATGAAATAGCGATGGCAGTTGAACGGGTTCTTCCCCGGCTGGGCCCGCTCGTAGCTGCCATCGGGCTGCAATAGCCAGCTTTGCTCGGTATCGAGCAGATTGGCGACCATGACCTGATCGAGCACCTGGTCGTGGACCGTCTCGTTGCGGATCGGCACCATCACCTCGACGCGGCGATCGAGATTGCGGCTCATCCCGTCGGCCGAGGAAATGAACACATGGGCCTGGGGATTGGGCAGCGCCGCGCCGTTGCCAAAACACCAGATGCGGCTGTGTTCGAGGAAGCGGCCGATGATCGACTTGACCTTGATGTTTTCCGAAAAGCCCGGAACGCCGGGTCGCAGGCAACAGATGCCGCGCACCACCAGGCTGACATCGACGCCGGCCTGGCTGGCCTCGTACAAGCGCTCGATCACCCCCTGGTCGGTCAGCGAATTGAGCTTGATCCAGATCATCGCCGGTTTGCCCTTCAGGGCGTTGGCGATTTCCTGGTCGACCATCTGGTAAATCCGCTCGCGCAGCGACACCGGGGCGATCGCCATCTGCGACACCGTGCGCGGCTCGACATAGCCGGTGATGAAATTGAACACCTGACCCGCATCGCGCACCAGATCGGGATCGGCGGTGAAGAACGACAGGTCGGTGTAGATCCGCGCGGTGACCGGATGGTAGTTGCCGGTGCCGAAGTGGCAATAGGTGCGATAACCCTCGGTCTCGCGGCGCACCACCATCGACACCTTGGCATGCGTCTTCCAGTCCAGGAAGCCGTAGATCACCTGCACCCCGGCACGTTCCAGCTGGCTGGCCCACAACAGGTTCTGTTCTTCGTCGAACCGCGCCTTCAGCTCGACCACCGCAGTCACCGACTTGCCCGCCTCGGCCGCGGCAATCAGCGCGGCGATCACTGCCGACTGCTTGCCGGCGCGGTACAGCGTCTGCTTGATCGCGATGACCTCGGGATCGGCCGCCGCCTGGCGCAGGAAATCGACCACCACCTCGAAACTTTCGTAAGGGTGGTGGATGATCATGTCTTTTTCGCGGATCGAGGCGAAACAATCGCCATCATGCTGTTTTACCCGCTCGGGAAAGCGGGGGCTGTACGGCTCGAACTTGAGGTCGGGGCGCGCTTCGTCGATGATCGCCGACAGGCCGGATACGCCGATCAGGCCGCCGGTCTTGATGACGATGGCATAGTCGAGCCGCAATTGTTCACGCAGCAACTGTTCCGCCTCGGCGTCGAAATCATTCTGCAATTGCAGCATGATCACCGATCCGCGCCGCCGCTGCTGAATGGCAGTGCGGAAATAGCGCACCAGATCCTCGGCATCTTCCTCGATTTCGAGATCGCTGTCGCGCAGCACCCGAAACACGCTGCGGCCCCCGACCGTGAACCCGGGAAACAGCAGCCCGGCATGCCGGCACAGCAGGCTCTCGATGCTGATATAATTCGCCGCCTCGCCGGGCAGCCGCACGAACCGCGGCAATGCCTGCGGGATCAGCACCATTTCCATGATCCGCATCTCGTCGGACTGTCGGGTCAGCGACATCATCAGGCCCATGCCCTGATTGGCGATAAACGGAAACGGATGCGCGGGATCGATCGCCTGGGGGGTGATCACCGGCAGCACCTGGCTGAGGAAATAATCTTCCAGCCAGCGCGCCGCTTCGCTGTCCAGATTTTCGTCGCCGATGATCGTGATGCGCTCATCGGCGAGGGCATGGCGCAATTCGGTCCAGATTTCCTGCTGGATGGCCTCCAGCCGGATCACCCCTTCGTGCGTTGCGGCGAGTTGCTGCGCCGGGGACAGCCCCTCGACCGAGACTTCCTCGATCTTCTGGCGCACCTGCCCGGCCAAGCCGGCCACGCGGACCATCAGGAATTCGTCGAGATTGTTGCCTGAAATCGACAGGAAGCGCAGCCGCTCCAGCAAGGGATAATTGGCATTTCGCCCCTCGGCCAGCACGCGCTGGTTAAAGGCCAGCCACGACAATTCGCGATTGAAATACCGGTCCGGCGTGGCGGGCCCCGCGGCCTGGGCCGGGGTCACCGGTGGCGCGACCAGCGGCGCGACCATGGCCGGCACGTCGTCGTTCTTTTGAACCGCTTCCGTCATGATGCGCCGATCCTTAGCCCCACGATGCTGGTGGAATGGGCCCTATACCCCGGACCACGGCCGAACCGCCAGTACCGGCGGAAACTTCCCGACCCCTTAAGAACATCTTTCCCGCGCTTGCGTTGCATTGCTGTGACAAGTTTGGCCCGTGACAGGGTTAGGCCTGTGCAAGCGGAAAATCACCCCCGGCCCCGATAGGCGGCCACGCCCTGGTCGGGAACCCACAGACCGGCGGGCGGCGCGCTGCTTTGCCAGAACACATCGATCGGAATGCCGCCGCGTGGATACCAGTAGCCGCCGATACGCAACCATTTTGGATGCATTTCGGCGACCAGCCGCTGGCCGATCCCCACGGTGACATCCTCGTGAAAGCCGGCGTGCTGGCGGTAACTGCTTAGAAACAGCTTCAGGGATTTCGATTCGACGATGGTCTGGTCCGGGGCAAAATCGATCACCAGATGGGCAAAATCGGGCTGGCCGGTCACCGGGCATAACGAGGTGAACTCGGGCGCCGCGAACCGCACCAGATACAGCGCAGTGAGGCGCGGATTGGGAACGTAGTCAAGCATGGCCGCCTCGGGCGAGGCCGGCAGCGCGCTGGGCCGCCCCAGATAGAGCGGAGCCGGGGGAACGGGGGGCGGGACAGGATCGCTCATGCGGTCGCCATGCCGCTATCCCCGCGTCAGCACAAGCCTCCGGAATGGAGCAAACCCCGGTTGGTTCGCTCGATTGTGGCAGTTATGCGTTGGCAGGCACGGGTCGGCGGGGAAGGAACCGGATCGTTATTTATGAAGCAGGTAGCAGTGTCATGGCCGAGGATCCGGATCTCAGCTAGCCCCGATGGGCCCACCGGAACACGCCAAACTGACCGTCGAACCGCAGCATGAACCGCAGTGGGCGGTTTGCAGGCTCGCTGGCAGCCATGCTGATCTCCGTCGCACTTCACATTGGCGCACCGCCGGGTCATGGGGGCGCCTTTGTGGTCGGGCGCGCCTGGGCCGCTTCGGTCGCTGCGGCAGGCCTGGCACGGAATTCGCCGAACCTGACCAGGATTTTACCGTCGGCAAAAAACACGGGCCCCGTCGTACCCTTTCAGCCGCCATCGCTTGCTGCGCTGACCGTACCGGTGCTGGCCATCGGCATGCCGACGGAGGCGCTGGCTGATTTCGCGAAAGCCCTGCTGTTCTGGCCCGTTGCCTTGATCACAGGGGTAGCAGCATGGCTCGTCCGGCTGCGCGCCGCAAGCTGGCGCGGGATTGCGGTGCGCCAGGCCGGGCTGGACGCGACCCTGAGCGTATCCCGGCCCGAACCTGCCCCGGAACCGTTGCCGGCCGCTTTGGTCCCCGCGAGCGAGCCAGTCGCCGCCTCGCGGGGGCAAGCGCAAGGCGCCGATCTGGCAGCGCGCGCCCGGTTCGTCGCGATGACCTTTGCGTTTCCCGAAACCGGCATCGCGCAACCGGGACCGATCGACTGGCCCTTGCAGATGAACTGCCAGCCGACCCGCTTCAACCTGACATTGCAGCATGCGGCGCTGGGGTATCGCCTGGCGTTCTGCAATCGCGGGGCAGAGCCGTTGGGGCCGCTGATCATCCGCGCCGATCTGGTCGCAGAGACCAGCCGCATGGCGCAACACCATCCGGTCGGGTGCGCCGCCGATGCCTTGCCGCTGTGCCATTATCTCGACAGCCTGCCCGCCGGCGACACCATGGAACTGACCGGCGAGTTGCGCCTGCCGCTCGCCGGTATCGCCGCGATGCGGCTGGGCACGGCGGAATTGCTGGTGCCGCTGATGCGTCTTTGCGCCGAGTCGGCGGGGGAGTGTCAACCCGTGCTGAGCGTCTCTGCCGGTTTCGCCATCGGCCTGCCGCCGCTGTCCGCCGGGGGCGGCATCCAGCCCTTTCGCCTCGATCTGGGCCCGGCAATCTGGCGCAAGCTGACGGCCAGACGGCTGCCGTGCACCGATCTTTCATAGGTTTTTGCCACTTGCCCCTCGACGGCGACCAGGCTGAGGGCTAATCCCGGGTCATTCGCAGCGATAAGGGGCGCGCTGGAAGCATGGACGCATTGGTGACTACCGAATGGCTGGCTAATGAAATGGGCGCTTGCGACCTGCGCATAGTCGATGCCTCGTACCACCTTGCGGATACCGGGCGGAATGCCCGCTCCGAATATGAAAACGGCCATATTCCCCGCGCCTTGTTCATGAATCTTGCCGAACTGGTCGATACCGGCGCCAAGATCGAGAATACCGCCCCCCCGGCGGCCAAATTCGCCCGCCGCCTGCAAGGGCTTGGCGTCGGTGATGGCAGCCGAATCGTTATCTATGATGACAGCGCGGTGAAAAGCTCTGCCCGGGCGTGGTTCCTGTTGCAGATGTTCGGGGCGCAGAACGTGGCCATTCTCGACGGCGGACTGGCCAAATGGCGCGCCGAAGGCCGGCCGCTCGAAACCGGGCATACCGTGCTGCGCGAGCGTCATTTCACGGTCTGGCAGAATGAGCAGGCGCTGCGCAGCAAGGCGCAGATGCTGGCCAACCTGGACAGCCGCGGCGAGCAGGTGATCGATGCGCGCGGTCCAGCCCGCTTCACCGGCGAGCAACCCGATCCCAGGCCCCATATCGCGCGCGGCCATATCCCCGGCTCGCTCAATGTCCATTACGCAGCACTTTACCGGCCCGATGGCACGTTCAAGGACAGGTCGGGAATGCGTGCTGCCTTCGCGGCGGCGGGGCTCGATCTGGCCGCGCCGGTGGTGACCAGTTGCGGCAGCGGGGTGACCGCCTGCGTACTGGGCTTTGGCCTGCACCTGCTGGGCAAGCGCGATGTCGCGCTTTACGACGGCAGCTGGACCGAGTGGGGCGCCGATCCGGCAACGCCCAAGCAATGCGGGGCATCCACGAAAGCCTCTGGAACCGAAATTTCCGCGTGACCGATGGCTGAATTATCCGATCCCCATGCGCGGCCCGCCACGCGTGTCGTCACCGCCGGGCGGCGCGACGAATGGACCGGTACGCCAGGAGCGCCGGGCGCGGTGGTCAACCCGGCGGTGTGGCGGGCCAGCACGCATCTTTATCCCGACATGGCGGCGATGCGGGCGAGCCATGACAATGTCGACGGGCATTTCTATTACGGCCGGCGCGGCGGTCCGACGCAATGGGCGCTGGCGGAGGCACTGACCGAAATCGAGCCCGGTGCGGCGGGCACCATGCTCTATCCCTCCGGCGTTACGGCCGTTGCCGGCGCGCTGCTGACGGTCCTGCGGCCCGGCGACGTGTTGCTGATGACCGACAACGCCTATGAGCCCAGCCGCGCCATGGGCCGGGGATTGCTCCGGGATTTCGGCGTCGAGACGCGCTGGTTCGACCCGTTGGACATCCCCGCCTTCGCAGCGGCGATCTGCGAGCGCAGCCGCGCGGTGCTGGTAGAAGCGCCGGGCAGCCTGACGATGGA
>CAXTOS010000067.1:0-14653 GCA_964245935.1 uncultured Novosphingobium sp. | reverse complement strand
GGCAGGTGGTGCCCGAATGCAGGAGGGCATCCTCAGCTTGATGCAGATGCCGAAAACCACGGTCGCCTTGCGCCGGCTGAAGGCCGCCGGCCTGCCCTATGTCGTCGTGCTGACCGATCCGACGACCGGCGGCGTCACGGCGAGCTACGCAATGCTTGGCGATATCCAGATCGCCGAGCCCCGCGCCCTGATCGGGTTTGCCGGGCAGCGCGTGATCCAGGATACGCTGCACGAGAAATTGCCCGAAGGTTTTCAGCGCGCGGAATACCTCTATCAGCACGGCATGGTCGACATGGTCGTGCACCGCAAGGATCTGCGTGCCACGCTGGGATCGCTGCTGGATTACCTGCGCCCTGAAACACAAGCGGCGTAACCCGGCTTCCTCGGCTCCGGGGTTGCAAAAGCACAGCAGCGCCGCGTTTCGCCGAAGGCCTTGCCATCGCGCACCGCCTCGGCGATATGCGCGCTCTGAATCCCCCGGAGAGAATAGCGTATGGGTGACGAAAATGCGGGCCGCAGCGCCGGAATGAGCATCGACGGAGCATTGGTGCGTCAACTCGCCGAACTGCTTGCCGAAACAAACCTCAGCGAGATCGAAGTCGAAGATGGCGATCGCCGGATCAGGGTCGCTCGCATCATGGCCGCGCCGAACCCCGCCGCGTTTGCCTCGCCCGCTACCCTGATCTCCACAACCACCCCGGCCGCCGCTCCCCAACCTGATAGCGCAGCCCCGGTCCCCGAGGGCAGCGCGGTCAAATCGCCGATGGTCGGCACGGCCTACCTCGGGTCCGCCCCCGATGCGCCGCCCTTCGTGGTGATCGGCCAAAGCGTGAAAGCCGGCGATACGTTGCTGATCATCGAGGCGATGAAGGTCATGAACCCGATCACTGCGCCGTTTGCCGGGATCATCACGGCGGTGCTGATCGAAAGCGCGCAGCCGGTCGAATACGATCAGCCGCTCGTGATGATCGGCTGAAAGCCATGGGCATTTCGCGCCTGCTCATCGCCAACCGCGGCGAAATCGCGCTGCGCATCCACCGCGCCGCGCACGAAATGGGCATCGAGACGGTCGCGGTCTATTCCACCGCCGATGCCGATGCCATGCATGTGCGACTGGCGGATCACGCGGTGTGCATCGGTCCGCCGCCGGCCCGTGATTCCTATCTAAATGTGGCGGCGATCATTTCCGCCGCCGAGATCACCCAGGCCGATGCGATCCATCCCGGCTATGGCTTTCTGTCGGAGAACGCCAAATTCGCTGAAATCGTCGAGGCGCACGGCATGATCTGGATCGGCCCGAAGCCCGAACATATCCGCACGATGGGCGACAAGGTCGCGGCAAAGCGCACCGCCGGGGCCTTGGGCTTGCCGCTGGTGCCAGGGTCGGACGGAGCGATCGACGATATTGCCGAGGCCGCCCGCATCGCCGGACGGATCGGCTATCCGGTGCTGGTGAAGGCGGCGTCGGGCGGCGGCGGGCGCGGCATGCAGGTCGTTACGGGACCGGGCGAGTTGGCGGCGCTGGTCGCCCAGTGCCGTTCCGAAGCCAGGGCCGCTTTCGGCGATGACACGGTATATCTGGAAAAATACCTCGGCAATCCGCGCCATATCGAGTTCCAGATCTTCGGCGATGGCCAGGGCAATGCGATCCATCTGGGCGAACGCGACTGTTCGCTGCAACGCCGCCATCAAAAAGTGCTGGAGGAAGCCCCCTCGCCCGTCATCTCCCCCGCAGAGCGCGACCGGATGGGCGGCATCGTCGCCAAAGCCATGGCCGGCATGGGCTATCGCGGCGCGGGCACCATCGAATTCCTGTGGGAGGATGGCGAATTCTACTTCATCGAGATGAACACCCGCCTGCAGGTCGAGCATCCGGTGACCGAGGCGATCACCGGGATCGATCTGGTTCGCGAACAAATCCGTATTGCCGAGGGCGAGCCGCTGTCCGTCGCCCAGGAAGACATCGTTTTTTCCGGCCACGCCATAGAATGTCGCATCAACGCCGAAGACCCGTGGATTTTCACGCCGTCGCCGGGTCGGATCGAGGCGTATCATGCGCCGGGCGGCATGCATGTCCGCGTCGATAGCGGGCTTTACGCCGGCTATCGCATCCCGCCCTATTACGATTCGATGATCGCCAAGCTGATCGTCTACGGCCGCACGCGCGAGGGCTGCATCATGCGCCTCAAGCGCGCGCTGGAGGAAATGGTCGTCGAGGGGGTCAAGACCTCGATCCCGCTGCATCAGGCGATCATCCGCAACCCCGACTTTCTTAGCGGCGATTACACGATCAAATGGCTTGAGGATTGGCTGGAACATCAGGCCGGCATGCAAGGCAGCGCCAATTGACGATTTCATATCTGGAGTTCGAAAAGCCGGTGGCGGCGCTGGACGCCCGTATCCGCGACTTGCGCGCGACCGCCGCCGAAGCCGGGCTTGAGCTTGGCGCCGATATCGGACGGCTGGAAGCGGAGGCCGCCAGATTGCTGGCGCGGACCTATGCAACGCTCACGCCGTGGCAAAAGACGCAAGTGGCCCGCCATCCCGAGCGGCCACATTTCCGGGACTATGTGGCAGCCATCTTCACGAATTTCATGCCGCTGGGCGGTGACCGGCTTTATGGCGAGGACGAGGCGATCGTCGGCGGTTTCGCGCGCCTGGGCGATCGGCGGGTCATGCTGGTCGGCCACGAAAAAGGCCATGACACGGCAAGCCGCGTGCGCCACAATTTCGGCATGGGCAAACCCGAAGGCTATCGCAAGGCGGTCCGGCTGATGGAACTGGCCGGCCGGTTCGGCCTTCCGGTGGTCACGCTGGTCGACACCGCCGGTGCCTTTCCGGGCATCGAAGCCGAAGAACGCGGTCAGGCCGAAGCCATTGCGCGGGCGACCGAGGCCTGTCTGGCCCTGCCCGTTCCGATGGTTGCGGCCATTGTCGGCGAAGGCGGGTCAGGCGGAGCCGTGGCGCTGGCCAGTGCGGAGCGCGTGCTGATGCTCGAACATGCCGTCTATTCGGTGATCAGCCCGGAAGGTTGCGCCTCCATCCTGTGGCGCACCCCTGAAAAAGCAGGCGATGCCGCCGAGGCCATGAAAATCACTGCGCAAGACCTGATCGCGCTCAAGGTGGTCGATCGCATCGTGCCGGAACCGGTCGGCGGCGCCCATCGCGACGCGGCTGCCACGGCCCGCATCCTTGGCGCGACGCTGGCCGAAGAGCTGGATGCCCTGGCCGGGTTTGCGCCGGAACAACTGCAACTGCGCCGCGAAGAGCGTTTTCTCGCGATGGGATCGATCTGACAGACTCGCTGCCGCACAGCATGCCGGGGCCATCGCGCCTTGCCGCCGGGCAGACTTATTCCGATTGCACCACGGCCAGTGGCCTCCTAGGCGCTGGCCATGCCGTCCACAGAATCACCTGGCGATCTCGGCGCCGCAAGGATGCAAGCATGAGGGATCCGGGCCACATCGCGGACGATGCGCCGCCGCCGCTCGATTTCGATGCCGAATCCGCACCACATGTCGGGGGCACATTGCCGGCGCTGATGCTGGGCGCAACCGGAGTGGTGTTCGGCGATATCGGCACCAGCCCGCTATATGCGCTGCAGGCGATCATGACCGGGGAACATCCGCTCGCCATCAATATCCTGAATATCTATGGCGTGATCAGCCTGATATTCTGGACGATGATCGTGGTGGTGACGGTCAAATATGTGTTCATCGTGATGCGTTCTGACAATCACGGCGAAGGCGGCAGCCTGGCGTTGCTGGCCTTGATCAACCGCAAACTGGGTTTTTCGAAACGGATGCGCTGGCTGACCATCTGCGGCCTGCTGGCCACCGCGCTGTTCTACGCCGATTCGATGCTGACCCCGGCCATTTCGGTGATCTCGGCGGTGGAGGGGCTGAATGTCGTCAGCCATGGTTTCCGCCCCTATATCGTCCCCATCGCATTGGTGATCCTGATCGGCCTGTTCGTCATTCAGGCGCATGGCACCGACCGGGTAGGCAAGGTCTTCGGCCCGATCATGCTGTTATATTTCCTGGTCATCGCGTTTCTGGGCGTGACCAATGTTGCCGCGCACCCCAGCGTTTTGTGGGAGCCGCTGAACCCCTGGTATATTTTGGTGTTCTTCCGGGCCCATCCGATGGTGTCGTTCCTGTCACTGAGCGCGGTGGTCTATGCCATCACCGGGGTAGAAGCGCTGTACGCCGACATGGGTCATTTTGGCCGCAAACCGATCGCCTTCGCCTGGGTGCTGATCGCCCTGCCGTGCCTGATCCTCAACTACATGGGCCAGGCGGCGCTGTTGATCACCCGGCCGGCGGCCGCCGCCAACCCGTTCTTCCACATGGCACCGCCGCAATTCCTCATCCCGCTGGTGATCCTGGCGACGATGGCGACCGTGATTGCCAGCCAGGCGGTGATCTCCGGTGCGTTTTCGGTAACCCAGCAGGCGATGCAGCTGGGCTATATTCCGCGCTTCAAGATCAAGCACACCAGTTCGCAGGCCGCAGGGCAGATCTATGTGCCGGGGGTCAACTGGTTCCTGGCGGCGATGGTCGCGGGACTGGTGCTGATCTTCCGGAGTTCGGCGTCGATGCTGCCGGCCTATGGCCTGGCGGTGGTCGGCACGATGCTGATCACGACATTGATGCAGTATGAGGTCATTTTCCGGATCTGGAAGACGCCGGTCTGGATCGCGGGTTTCGGCCTGGTGTTCTTCGTCTGCATCGATTCGGCCTATCTGGCGGCGGGCTCTGCCAAATTCTTCGAAGGCGCGTGGTTGCCGGTGGTGGTGGGACTGATCATCTTCACCTTGCTGACCACCTGGGCCGAAGGGCGCCGGCTGCTCAAGCTCAAGCTGGAAAGCTCGGCGCTGCCGGTCGAGATTTTCATCAAGTCGGTGGCCGGATCGGCGATGCGGGCACCGGGCACCGCCGTTTTCCTGACCGCAGCGGCCGAGGGCGTGCCTTCCGCGCTGCTCCACAACATCAAGCATAACCACGTGCTGCACGAACATACCGTTTTGCTGAACGTAAAGATCGTCGGGGTGCCTTATGTCACCGATGCCGATCGCTATACGGTCATCGATCTGGGCCAGGGCTTCACCCGGTTGCGGCTGCGCTATGGCTTCATGCAGCAGACCGACATCCCGGAAACGCTCAAGCAGGTGAAAGGCTGCGGCACCGATTTCAACCCGATGAAGACCAGCTTCTTCCTGTCGCGCGAAACGCTGCTGCCGTCGCGCCACCCCGGCATGGCGATCTGGCGCGAGCATCTGTTCGCCTGGATGATGCGCATGTCGGACTCGGCGATGTCGTTTTTCGAGCTGCCGACCAACCGCGTCGTCGAAATGGGCAGCCAGGTCGAAATCTGATCGTGCAGCAGGCAGGAAGCCGCGCGGGTCTGGACGGCACGGCTTGCAACGCATAGAGCGCGCTCGATATGCGCGTACCCTTCGTCAAGATGCACGGCCTGGGCAATGATTTCGTCGTGCTCGATGGGCGCAGCGATAGTTTGCCGCATGTCGATGGCGCGCTGGCGCGGGCGCTGGCCGATCGGCAGACCGGCATTGGCTGCGACCAGCTGATTTTGCTGGAGCATTCGGCCCGCGCCGACTTGCGCATGCGCATTTTCAATCCCGATGGGTCCGAGGTCGGGGCATGCGGCAATGCCACGCGCGCCATCGGCCTGCTCCACGGCGGCGTGGCGCGGATCGAAACCGGTGGCGGGATCATCACCGCAGCCCCCTCGCCCGGTGGCATCACCGTGGAAATGGGCGTGCCCGGCTTTGACTGGGATGTCATCCCGCTGGCTTTCGCGATGGATACGCTGCACATGCCGGTGGGCTGGGGGGAACTTGCCGATCCGGCGGCGGTAAACGTCGGCAACCCGCATCTGGTGTTCTTCGTGTCCGATTGCGATGCGGTACCGCTGGCCGGTCTCGGACCGATGATCGAACACGACGCGCTGTTTCCCGAACGCATCAACGTCAATGTTGCAACCGTGATCGCGCGCGATGCGCTCCGCTTGCGGGTATGGGAACGCGGTGCGGGACTGACGCGGGCTTGCGGCACCGGCGCTTGCGCGACTGCGATCAGCGCGATGCGGCGCGGGCTGACCAATCGGCGGGTTGCGGTCACTTTGCCCGGCGGCATGTTGACGATCGAATGGCGCGATGACGGCCAGATCGTCATGACCGGTCCAGCGGCGGAAAGCTTTCGCGGCAGTTTCGATCCCGCCGATTTCAACGCATGACGGTCGAGGTGATCTCGCTCGGCTGCCGTCTCAACCTGGCCGAGAGCGAAAGCCTGCGCGGGCTCCTCGCGCAAGGCGGCGATCTGGTGGTTATCAACAGTTGCGCGGTCACCGCCGAGGCGCTGCGCCAGACCCGGCAGGCCATTCGCCGCGCCCGTCGCGCCAGGCCAGACGCCCGGCTGATGGTCACCGGATGCGCCGCCGAAATCGACCGCATGGCGATCGCCGCCATGCCCGAAGTCGACGGGCTGGTCGCCAATGCCGCCAAGCTCGACCCGCGGGCGTGGAATGTCACGTCGGCGGCGCGCCCGCCCGGCAGCCATTTGCACCATGGGGGCCGGCACACCCGCGCCTTCATCGCCGCGCAGACCGGCTGCGACCATGCCTGCAGCTTCTGCGTGATCCCGCAAGGGCGCGGGCCCAGCCTGTCGCGGCCGATCGCCCAGGTGGTCGGCGACATTTCCCGTGCACTGGACAACGGATCGCACGAAGTCATCCTGACCGGGGTCGATCTCACCGCCTGGGGTCTCGATCTGCCTGAAACCCCCCGGCTCGGGGCACTGGTCGCGGCGATCCTGCGTGCCTTCCCGGCCCTGCCCCGGCTGCGCCTGTCTTCGCTCGATGGAGTAGAGATCGACGATGAACTGATGGAACTGCTGGCCGGCGAGCCGCGGGTCATGCCGCATCTGCATTTGTCGCTGCAACATGGCGACGACATCATCCTGAAACGCATGAAGCGCCGTCATCTGCGCCGCGACGCCATCGATCTGGTTGCCGACCTGCGCGCGCGGCGCCGCGACCTGGCCATCGGTGCCGATCTGATCGCCGGATTTCCAACCGAGGACGATGCCGCGCATCGCGCCAATCTGGCTATCGTCGCCGAGCTTGGCATCGTTCACGGCCATGTGTTTCCGTATTCGGCGCGCGCCTCGACCCCGGCCGCACGCATGCCGCAAACCCCGCTGCCGGTCATCCGCGCCCGGGCCGCGGAATTGCGCGCCGCCGTCGCCGCCGAACATGCGCGCTGGCAGCAAGGCCTGATCGGCACGCCCCTGGTGGTGCTGGCCGAGCGCGACGGCACCGGCCATGCCGAAAATTTCGCGCGCGTGACGCTGCCGGTCGGCGCGGTTCCGGGCGCGCTGATGACGATAATCCCCGGCCGTGTTGCTGAAGGTCTGCTGGAATGAGCAGCGAAAGCTGGAGCGCGCGCGTGTTCGGCGGGCTGGCCAGGACTTCCGAGCGTCTGACCGAAAACCTGGCCGGCAACCTCATTGGAATTGGGGGCAAGACCCGGCTCGATCCCGCGCAGCTCGATGAGCTGGAAGACGCGCTGATCCTCTCCGACCTTGGCCCGCGTGCCGCCGCGCGCATTCGCGAAAAACTGGCCGAAACCCGGTTCGAGCGCGGCGCCGACGAACTCTCGATCCGCGAAGCCGTCGCTGCGGAAATCGCCGCGATCCTGCGGCCCGTGGCCAGGCCGCTCGATGTCACCGCCTTCCCCCGCCCGCATGTCGTGCTGGTGATCGGCGTCAACGGGTCGGGCAAGACCACCACCATCGCCAAGCTGGCGCATCTGTTCCAGGAGCAGGACTATACCGTGATGCTGGCCGCCGGCGACACCTTTCGCGCCGCCGCCATCGGCCAGCTCGCCGAGTGGGCCGAGCGTGTCGGCGTGCCGATCATCCGGGGAGCAGAGGGTGGCGATCCCGCCAGCGTGGTGTTCGATGCGGTGAAGGCCGCGACCCAGCAAGGCACCGACGCGCTCATCGTGGATACAGCCGGGCGATTGCATAACAAACGCGAACTGATGGACGAGCTGGCCAAGATTCGCCGCGTGCTCGGCCGGCTCAACCCTGCCGCGCCGCACGACGTGGTGCTGGTGCTGGATGCCACGAATGGACAGAATGCCTTGGCGCAGATCGAGATTTTCCGCGAAGTGGCCGGCGTGACCGGGCTGGTAATGACCAAGCTGGACGGCACCGCGCGCGGCGGCGTGCTGGTTGCCGCTGCCGAGCAATATGGCCTGCCGATCCACGCCATCGGCGTCGGTGAAAAAATCGACGACCTGCGCCCGTTCGATCCCGATCTGGTGGCGCGGGTCATCGCCGGAGTGGCCCGGTGAGCCTACCGCAGACCAGGCCCCGTCGCGCTTCGACATGGCTGAACGTCGTCGTCGATTATGGGCCGGTGGTGGCCTTTTTCGTGGTCTACCGCTGGGCCTCGCCCGCCCATCACGACCAGAGCATTGCCGAGGTCGCGGCAGTCATCAAGGGCACGGTCGCCTTCATGATCGGCGCGGTCGTGGCGGTGGCATTCAGCCTGTTCAAGTTCCACCGCGTTTCGCCCATGCTCTGGCTGTCGACTGCACTGATCCTGTTCTTTGGCGGCCTGACCGTCTTTCTCCAGGACAGCTTCTGGATTCAACTGAAGCCGACCGTGATCTACGTCATTTTCGGGTTGGCGCTGCTAGGCGGGTGGCTGCGCGGGCGCGCCTTGCTTAAAGTGCTGCTCGAAACAGCGTTCGAAGGACTGGACGATGCCGGCTGGATGATACTGTCGCGCAACTGGGGCTGGTATTTCCTTTGCCTCGCGGTGCTGAACGAAGTCCTGCGGCATTTTTTCAATGTCCAGAACCAGAATTTCGCTCTCTGGCTGCAAGCCAAGCTTTATCTGTTCCTGCCCGCCTCGTTTCTGTTCACTTTTGCCCATATCCCGATGCTGTTGCGGCACGGCCTGGGCGAAGACCCGGCAACTGCCATCATAGCCGATGAACCCCCGACTGCGTGATTGACGAACGTCCGCAGCAACGCCAATTGGGATGTGTCGCGCAACATTTACCCCCGCCCGTCCTGAGGGTGCGATTCAGCGCGCATTGTTCGCTGGCCGCGCTGTTGCCGCCCCTCCCGCCTGCGGGAGGGGCCGGGGGTGGGCACTTGCTTGCTACGTCGGCGCCTGAAGAAGTGCCCACCCCTAACCCCTCCCACAAGCGGGAGGGGGATAGCGTCGCGCTAACCCCTCCCGCTTGTGGAGGAACGGCGTTGCGGATTTGCGCCTGGTTATGGCGCTTTGGGATCAGCCCTGATCGGCGCGGGCCACGCCCTTGCCATCGAGGTTCTGCGCGACGAATTCCCAGTTGATCGCCTTGTCCAGCAGCGTCTGGACATGCCGCGGGCGCTCGTTGCGATAATCGACGTAATAGGCATGTTCCCAGACGTCGATGGTCAGCAGCGGAACGACGCCTTCATAGGCCGCCGGACTGTCTGCATCATGATACGACGTCACTTTCAATGCATCGCCTTCAAGCACCAGCCAGGCCCAGCCGCTGGCGAAATGAGCTACCGCCTCATCCTTGATCTTGGTCAGCAGCGCGTCATGCGAACCGAAACCGGCGGTAATCAGTTCTGCCAGCTTCCCGGTCGGCGCACGCGATTCGGGCGACAGGCCCTCCCAGTAGAAGCTGTGGTTCCAGATCTGGGCGGCATTGCTGAACAGGGGCTTGTTGCCCGCGGCTTTGGCTTTGGCGATAACTTCGACCAGGCTGGCGCCGGCCAGATCGGTGCCCTCGACCAGGCTGTTGGTCTTGTCGACATAGGCCTTGTGGTGCTTGCCGTGGTGATAGGTGAAGGTTTCTTCGGAGATGACTTCACCAAAAGCGGTGGTCGCATAAGGAAGATTTGGCAGGAAGAAGGACATTGGAATTCCTTTCGCGCGATGGACATGAGCGTCCGATAAAACGCCCCACGCCAATAACGCATGAGGCCGATAAATATACCTTTCCCAAACAAGATATCGCCGCTGGCCGCGATGGATTGTTTCGAAATTCGGTCAGGCAATCTTAACAGTATGCCATGGGAAACCCAATTCCAATCCGGCGGACGCTTCGACTAGCTTGTGTTTTGGCGGGAGAGAAAAATCTATCGCATGAACGGCCAGGCCGCTTGGCGCCTGGCCGCTTCGTTCACGGCATACCCGCTGCGCCGGCCTGCGCGATGAAGGCGTCGAGTTCCGCCAGCCGCTTGACCAGATCACTGCGCCATGGTGCATTTGCGGGGCTACGGGCGAGCAGCCCGGCCCATTGCGCGCGTCCTGCGGCCAGCTGCCCCGATTTAGCCAGCGCCAGCCCCAGGAAAAACGGCGGCCCCGGTGCGACCGGATCGATGGCAGCGGCATGGCGAAAGGCCAGCAGCGCAGCCGGCGACAGCGAACCCTGGCCATGGCTGACCAGCGCATTGGCCAGCGCCAGCCACGCCTGACCGTTCGCGGGATTCCTGTCGACGGCACCGCGCAGGATATTGGCGGCATCGGCGAACTGGCCATGGCGCGACATGGCGTCGGCTACCATCAGCCAGCTATCGCCCTGATCGTCGCTGCCCGCCAGCTTCTGCCGGATCGTCACCAACGCTTCGGGATTGGCGGCAGGCTGTTCATCGGCGGCGCGCGGCGCGCCCGGCTCGGCCCAATGGCCTTGTGCGGCATAGCCGGCCAGCCCCAGCATCAAAGCCGCCAGAACTGCCTCCCAGCCCGCGCGCGGCACGCGAAAAACCAGCGTCAGGAACGCAAAGGCCACGGCCGCCAGCGCGATGATCACTATCCAGGTCATGCGCCGCCGCCACGCGCAAAGCGTTTGCGCAGCAGCAGCGCGGCCAGCGCCAGCAGAAAGGCAGGCGCCGCAAACAGCGGCCAGGTCAGCGCGGTAACACGCGGTGCATACGTCACATAATCGCCGTAACGCCGAACCAGCCACGCCCGGATCGCTTCGGGATCCTCACCGCGCGCGATCCGCTGGCGCACCTGATTGCGCATGTCGCCGGCGATTGGCGCATCCGAATCGGCGATCGACTGGCTCTGGCACACCAGGCAGCGCAGCGTTTCCATCAGCGCCTCGGCCCTGGCCTCCAGCGCGGGATCGTCGAGCTGGCGGTAGGCGTATGGCGCGGGCGGCATGGTATCGTCAGCCAGTACCGGCATGCCGGCCAGCGCCAAAGTGGCCGTGATCAGAAAATCGCGCGCGTAGCTCATGATGCGTCGCGCAATTTGCCAAGGATCATGGGCACTTCTTCGGCGCGGATATCGCCGATGTGCTGGTAGCGGATCACGCCCTGGCCATCGACGACGAAGGTTTCCGGCACACCCGACGAGCCGATCGCCAATTGTACGGCGCTGACATCATCGGCGCCGATCCGCCCGTAGGGGTTGCCATTGCGTGCCAGGAACGCCGACAGGTCCTGCGGGTGATCGCGAATGGCGATGCCGTCGACTTGTGCGCCCTGCGCCGCCAGTGCGGCAATCTGCGGCGTTTCGACGCCGCACGGTATGCACCAGCTGGCAAAGATGTTCACCAGATGCGGCTTGCCATTGGCCAGGTCGGTGCGCGCGAGGCCGGGCCGGTCCGGCACCGCTTGCGGCAAGGTGAATTGCGGCATCGGCTGGCCGATCATCTTGCTGGGCACGTCGCGATTGGCGGGGCGCAGCAGGCCGGCCACCACCAGCAGGCAAAAACCGGCGAACAGCCCGAGCGGCAGCCACATCGCCCAGCGCGCGGTGCGGCGATCGGGTTCGCCCGCGCTCATCGGCCCTGCCGCAGGCGGCGATCGGCCATCTTGTCACGCACCGCGATGCGCTTGAGATCGGCGAGCAGGCGCCCGACCAGCGCCAGCGCGCCGCCCAGGCCGATCAGGCCGCCACCGGCCCAGATCAGCGGCACGAACGGCTTCCACCACAAGCGCAATTGCCAGCGGACGCCGCCGGTATCGGCATCTGCCTCTTCGCCCAGCACGGTGTACAGCTGTCCGTTCCAGCGGGTGTGCAGGGCGGACACGGTAGTGTTCTGCGGCGGCGCCCAGAAGCTGCGCGCCTGCGGGGTCATCGCGAAAGCCTTGCTATCGCCATAACGAACCTGCAATCGCGCCTCCAGCGCGGTCCAGTTCTGCCCGGCGACCGGCTCGACGGCTGCAAGCGTGACTTGCCATGGCCCGACCGCCACGGTCTGACCGATGTGCGCGGCGACCAGCTTTTCGACGGTAAAGGCGCTGTCACAGGCCATGCCGAACAGCGCCACCGCCAATCCGAAATGCGCGATCACCATGCCCCACGCCGGCAGCGGCAAGCGGCGCAGATTGCGCCCGCGCAGCGGCATCAGGCTGGCCACCGCGATGGCTGGTGCAAGCGCCAGGCCGATATACGGCAGGCCCTTGACGCCCAGCCACGCCACGACGCCCGCCCCGGCCAGCAGCACCAGCATCGCCGGCACCAGCACAGCGCGAACCCGGCCGAACTGGTCGCGCCGCCAGCGCAGCAATGGTCCCACCGTCAGCACCAGCACCATCGGCACGAAAAAGATCGCCGCCATCGGATTGAAATACGGCGGCCCTACCGATACCTTTTGCCCGAACGCCTCGGTCACCAGCGGATACAGCGTGCCGATCAGCACGATGCCCAGGATCGAGGACAGCATCACATTGTTGAACACCAGCGCGCTCTCGCGGCTGGTGACGGCAAACCGTTCCCCCTCGGTGACGGTGCCCGCCCGCAGCGCGAACAGCACCAGCGCGCTGCCGATGTTGATCGCCAGCAGCACCAGGATGAAACTGCCGCGCCGGGGATCGACCGCAAAGGCGTGAACGCTGGTCAGGATGCCCGAACGCACCAGGAACGTGCCGATCATCGACATTGAAAAGGCGATCACCCCCAGCATCACCGTCCAGGCGCGCAAGGCATTGCGCGCCGCCAGCACGCCGCAGGAATGGAGCAAGGCGGTCGCCGCCAGCCACGGCATCAGCGAGGCGTTTTCGACCGGATCCCAGAACCACCAGCCGCCCCAGCCAAGATCGTAATAGGCCCAATAGCTTCCGGCGGTAATGCCCAGCGTCAGGAACACCCAGGCGCCCAGCACCCACGGGCGCATGGCGCGGGCAAACGCCGGGCCGACCTCGCGCGTGACCAGCGCGCCGATCGCAAAGCTGAACGCCACCGACAGCCCGACATACCCCAGATACAGGGTGGGCGGATGAAACGCCAGGCCGGGATCCTGCAACAACGGGTTGAGCCCCTGCCCTTCCGCCGGCACCGGCGACAGCCGTGCGAACGGGTTGGAGGCGAACAGCAGGAAGGCATAGAAGCCCAGGCTGACGAAGGCCTGCCCGGCCAACGTCGCCAGCATCGTCGGCTCCGGCAAGCGCCGCTCGACCAGCGCGACGAAGCCGCCGGCCAGGCCCATCACCGTGACCCACAGCAGCATCGAGCCCTCGTGATTGCCCCAGGTGCCGGCAAGCTTGTACAGCATCGGCTTGGCCGAATGCGAGTTTTCGGCGACCAGCTTGACCGACAGGTCGGTCTGCGCGAACAGGCTGACCAATGCGGCAAACGCGATCGCGGCGAGCAGCCCCTGCACGACCGCCACCGGCCTGACGATATCGCCCAGCGCCGAGCCTTTGGCGGTGAGCGCCAATCCGCCGGCAATCAGTTGCAACCCCGCCAGCGCGGCAGCCAGCCACAGCGCGGCGAGGCCAAATTCAGCTAGCATAAAGCTCCTCCGCCGTTCGGGGGAGGCTGGATGGGGGCGCGCACCGCCACCATCGACGCGCGGCTTCGCCGCGCTCCCCCCCCCGACCCGTCCCCGCCGGGGTGGGAAGATGAGCGAAAATCACTATAGCCTGGTATCATTTCGTCGCTGCCACGGCTTGGCGGGCCTGCTGCGCGGTCATGTCCTTCAGTTCGCGCGGGACATAGCGTTCGTCATGCTTGGCCAGGAGATTGTCGGCCACGAAAGTGCCGTCCATGCCCATCCTGCCTTCCGCGACCACGCCCGATCCTTCGACGAACAGCGCCGGCCGGATTCCGGCAAAGCGCACCGGCACCTGCGCCTTGCCGTCGCCGACGATGAAGGCAACGGTAACGCCGTCGGCTGCCTCATGCATCGAGCCGCGCTGGACCATGCCGCCCAGCCGCACCTCGCGCTCGGGGTCCGACCGGTGCGCGACCATGTCGCTGGGCAGATAGAAGAACGACGCCTGGTTGCGCAGCGCCCAGGCCGCCAACAGCCCGGCGCCGATCAACGCGATCAGTGCAATTCCCACCAGCACCAGCCGTTGATGCTTGGCCTTGATCGCCGTCATTCGCTGCGCACCCGGTTACGGCGCGCTTCGGCGCGGCGCATGCCGAGCCAACTCCAGCCGAGCAGCGCCAGCGTACCGCCGCCGCCCAGCGCATAGGCCGCCCAGACGAAGGGCCACGGATCGAGCACCTCGGTCATGCCTGGCTCAAATGCTCCGATGCCCGGCCCGTCGCCTTGCGCCGCAGCCTGGCGTCGGCCTGCGCTTGCGCCAGAATGGTGCGCATCCGCATCAGGACGACCCCGCCGAAGATCAGGCTGAACCCCAGCGTAGCGGCCAGCAGC
>CAXTOS010000066.1:0-14659 GCA_964245935.1 uncultured Novosphingobium sp. | reverse complement strand
CGGGCGGGGGAGCGGGCTGGCACCGACTCGACGTAAGTCGGAAAGACTCTAAGTGACCCAATTCAGGCGCGGCACTGGCCCGCTGGAGAATCCCCCATGATTTCCCGCATGCATCTGTTCGCGGCAGCCACCGTGCTGACGCTGATCGCCCCCACTGCCGCCTCGGCCTGCGCTTGCGGCTGCGGCCTCTTCGATGTCGGCGACGGCACCGTGACCCCCACGGCTTCGGACAGCGGCGTGTCGGTCTGGCTGCGGTATGACTATGTCAATCAGGACCGCAACCGTGAGCATGGCGCGCAGGCCCCGGCTGCGGACAACAAGGATAAACGCATCGAAACCAGTTTTTTCACCATCGGCGGTGAATATATGATCAATCGCAAATGGACGCTGATGGCCGAGCTGCCCTTCTACAAGCGCAGCTTCGCCACCACCGGTGCCGACGCCATAGGCAATCCGCTGGTCGAAACCGTCCCGCTGAACGATCTGGGCGACGCCCTGGTCCGGCTGACCTATACCGGATTCTCGTCCACGATGAACACGGGGTTGAGCCTGGCGGTCAAATTGCCCACCGGCCGCGATACCAGCCCGGTCGACCGCCATGGCGACGAGGCTTATGATCGCGACACGCTGCCGGGCACGGGCAGCACCGACCTGCAGGTCGGCGGCTATCACGTCGGCGCAATCACGCGGCGGATCAGGTGGTTCGGCCAGGCGCAGTATCGTTTTGCGGTCGCGACCCGCGATGGCTACCGCCCCGGCAACGAATTCGACGCCGGCCTGGGGGTCAGTTACGATCTGGCCGATCGGCCGGGCCGCGTCGGCATCGCCCCGACGCTGCAATTGCTCGGTTCGTTGCGGGCGCATGATACCGGACCAGCGGCGGATACGCTCAACTCGGGCTATCGGCGGCTGCTGATTGCACCTGGCGTACGGTTTCAACTGACCCGCAAGCTGTCGCTCTATGGCGATGTCCAGGTTCCCGTCGCGCAATATGTCAACGCCGCAAACTCGGTGGCGATCGAAGGCACCGCCGGTCAGCTGGTGGCGCCGGTACAGGTCAATGTGCAGGTCAATTATGGTTTTTGAGGCGCCCATTCCCCGGCTCACGTCGCCATGGTAACATAACGCGGAAGGATCTGGGCGGCGCATGGACAATTCATTCAGCTTGAACTTCCAGGTCAAGGGCGCCGTTGCGCAACCCCGGCCCAGCAGCCGTCGCTCACCCTGTACAAGCTTTTCCGACCGTGATCTGGGATGTTCAGCTGAGCCAGTTTCACGGCAGTCTCGGCGGCTGGACGTGGCACATCGGCCAGCTGCGCGCGGCCGACCCGCAATCGGCCGGGCGCTCCACCCGGTCCGGCTGGCACAGCGCGGACCGGGCGATCCTCGACATGGCGGTGTTCACGCCGCTGGCAGCGGAGATCACCCGTCTGGTCGCCGGCGCGCTGGCGCATATGGCGGGGGAAGAGGTGCCGTTCAAACTGACATCCTGGGTTAATCTGCATGATCGCGGCGGCCTGAACCAGCTGCACATGCATGCCCATGCCTTGTTGCGCGGCGAATTCTTGTGTCTTGACACGGGCATGTCCACAAAGAAAAGGACAGCCCTTCGAAGCTCAGGACGGGCGGGTATGAAGCAGATGTAGCGCAGGACGCTCCAGCGCCGCAGGCTTTATGGCTGTGGCCCAGATCGCCACGATGCCGAAGCGAGTGCAACAAAAATAACGGGGAGCGCGCGGGGAATACCCCTCGTATCTCGCTCTTAACCCCTAACCTTGCGAACCGACATGCACCTCGCCGCGCGTGGCGGCGAAACATTCCTGGCGCTGGCGTTCGCGGTAACGGTCGCGTTGGGCGTCGCTGCGCTGGTTGTGGCAGGCGGGGCAGCTCACCCCTTCCTCGAACTGCGGTGAGGTGCGATCGGCCTCGCTGACCGGGCGGCGGCAGGCGTGGCACAGGCCCAGCGTGCCCTGCTCCAGCCCATGGCCGACGCTGACACGGGCATCGAAGACGAAGCATTCGCCTTGCCACAGACTGTCTCGTGGAGACACGGTTTCCAGATAGTTCAGGATCCCGCCCTGCAAGTGATAGACGTCATCCAGCCCCTCGGCCTTGAGGAAGGCGGTCGATTTCTCGCAGCGGATGCCGCCGGTGCAGAACATGGCGATTTTGGGCGGCGGTCCACCCTTCAGCGAATGGGCGCTCATCAGGCGGCCCCGTTCTGCGCGGAACCAGGCCGGAAAATCGCTAAATGTGGGCGTGCTCGGGTTGATCGCGCCGGCAAAGCTGCCCACCGCGACTTCGTAATCATTGCGGGTGTCGATGACGATTGTGCCCGGCGCGGCAATCAGCGCGTTCCAGTCGTGCGGCGCCACGTAAGTACCGGCGCTGGCGAGCGGATCGATGTTAGGCTGGCCCATGGTGACGATTTCGCGCTTAACGCGCAGCTTCATGCGGTGAAACGGGAACGTCGCGGCGCGGGAGAACCTGGCGTCCAGATCGGCGCAGCCCGGCAGGCGGCGGAGTTCGTCGAGCACCCGCGAGATCGCGTCGTCGGAACCGGCTATCGTGCCGTTGATGCCTTCGCGGGCGAGCAGCAATGTACCCCTGACGCGCTGTGCATCGCACAGCAATGCCAGTTTGTCACGCAAGGCTGCCATCTCGTCCGGGTGAGCGGCAAGACGGGCAAATCGATACAGCGTCGCGACGCGGATCGGCAATTCGATCGGAGTCATCCTGGCGTCTGGACGATCGCAGGTACAGCGCCCGCCTGATGGCGTGGCGCTGTACCTGCGTTGAACCCCCGGCAATCAGCCGTTGAGCTTGTCCTTGACCGCCTTGGCGGCGGCAAAGCTCAGCTTGCGCGAAGCGGCGATCTGGATGGCCGCACCGGTCGAAGGGTTGCGGCCTTCGCGCGCCGGCGTGTCCTTGACCTTGAACTTGCCAAAGCCGTTCAGCGAAACTTCTTCACCCTTGGCGGCGGCGTCGGCGATTGCGGCGAATACGCCGTCGACGAGCTTGCGAGCTTCACCCTTGGTCAGGTCGTTGGCGGCGGCGAGCGTGTCAGCCAGATCACTGTTATTCATGAAGAGCGAGTCCTTTCAGAGAATGAGGCAAGTCCGTTAGCGCCTCTCGGCCCGATCGCAAAGGGCGCATCATTAACAATCCTTGGGGAAACCGGTCGAACTTGGTGTTTTTTCCAGCCTTGCGAGGACTGAAACATCCGGATCGGCGAAAGTCCCCCTCCCGTGACTGCGCTACGCCAGTTCGGCAGCGGCTGCAAATGGCCGGGCGAAAATTTCAGGCGGTGCCTGAAAACCACCGCCCGGGGCAGAACCGGCAAGGCTGCGATCAAGGCCGGACAAGCATCGGAAACTCTCTGGACATTATTGCGAGTTAGTCGCATTAGCGATTCGCAGTCGATGGCCGCCGTGCAATTCGTGACGCGGCATGAGGAAAATTTCATGAACAGTATCAATCGCCTGGTAGCCGGCACCGTCCTGGGCGGGGCGCTGACATCGTCGCTGGCGATGGCGCAACAGGCGCAACATCCCGTGCGGGACAATGATGGCGATGAAGACGATGCGGGCCAGATCACGGTGACCGGCGTCCGTTCGGTCACCCGCGACAAGCTGTCCGAGACCGCGCGCCAGGCACCGCAGAGCATCACCGTCGTCAGCCATGAAGTGCTGGTGCAACAGGCCACCAGCCGGCTGGAAGACGCGCTGCGCAATGTACCGGGGATCACGCTGAACGCGGGTGAAGGTGCAGCGCGCGGCGATACGGTCAATCTGCGCGGTTTTCCGGCGTTCAACGATTTTTTCCTCGATGGGGTGCGCGATGCGGCGATCTACACCCGCGACAGCTTCAACCTCGACTCGATCGAAGTGCTCAAGGGCCCTTCGGCGGTGGTATTCGGGCGCGGTTCGACCGGCGGCGCGATCAACCAGGTGTCGAAGGCGCCGACGCTGGCGCCGCTATGGTCGGGCACGGTGGTCGGCGGCACCAATGACGAACTCCGCGCGACGGCCGATATCGACCAGCCGATCGGGCCGGCTGCCGCGATCCGGGTCACCGCGATGGGCGAGCGCAGCAAGGTGGCCGATCGCGACCTGGTCAGCAACCACCGCTGGGGTGTGGCCCCGTCGATTGCGGTGGGCATCGGCGGCCCCGACACCTTCACCGCCGAATATTACCACCAGGAGGAAAACGACGTTCCCGATGTCGGCGTTCCGTTCATCGACGGCAAACCCGCGAAGGTGCCGCGCAATCTGGATTACGGGCTGGCCTCCGACCGGTTCCGCAGCATCGTCAACATCGGGACGGCGCGCTACCGCCATGCATTCGGCACGGCCGTGGCCGTGTCGAACACGCTGCGCTATGGCGATCATACCAATCTGGACCGTTTCAACGCGCCCAACTTCGGCTATTTCGGCAATTTGTATGCCCATACCGACACTCCGGGCGGCCCCGGGACGGTCACGCCGCTGTCCGAAGTGCTGGTCGGCCGTGACTCGCCGGCGAGCCAGGACCATCGCACCAACCTGACCAACCAGACCGACCTGACCGCGAACTTCAGCATCTTTGGACTGTCGCAAACCCTGGTCGCGGGCACGGAATTCAGCCGCGAGCGGGATGATACGGTGCGCTTCGTCAACCCGTTCGGCAAGCTCGGGGAAACATTGGCAACCCCCTTGCTCGATCCCGACCCCTACGCGGCTTCTCCGACCGAGCCCGGCAAGACGCGTGGCATCACCACCGCCTACGGCTCTGCCGCTTATCTCATCGACACTGTCCATCTCGGCCGGTTGTTCGATGTGACCGGCGGCGTGCGGTACGACAGGTTTTCAGCCCATTACCGGCCGGCGGCGCTGATTGCCGGGGTTTCGGCAGCATCGCTGGTGCCGCTCGATCATGTCGATCACGTCTGGAGCCCGCGCGCGTCGCTGGTGTTCAAGCCGGGCGAGCATCAACGGTTCTATTTCTCCTACGGCACCTCGTTCGATCCCTCGGCCGAGGCGCTGTCGCTCAGTTCCAGGACCGCCAATCTCGCCCCGGTCAAGGCCAGGAGCTATGAGGTGGGCGCCAAGCTGGACTGGATGAACGGCCGGCTGACCACCACCGCCGCGCTGTTCCGCACCCAGATCGACAATGCGCAGATCACCGACCCCGATCATCCCACGCAGCTGGTGCTGGCGGGCAACGAGCGTGTCAACGGGCTGGAACTGGGTGTCGCCGGGCATCTCACTTCGAAATGGGAAATCACCGCAGGCTATACCTATCTGAACGGCAAGACGATCGCCTCCAGCGCGACGGCCGATGTCGGCAGGCAATTGGCCAATACCGCCCGCAACGCGGTCAACCTGTGGACCGAGTACGAGTTCTCCGAGCACTTCGAACTGGGCGTCGGCGGCAATTACCTGGGCAGGCGCTACGCCGATTTCGCACAAGCCGCGGTGCTGCCGAGCTATGTCCTGGTCGATGCCATGGCCGCCTGGACCATCGATCGCCACCTGAGCCTGCGCGTCAACATCAATAATGTGTTCGACAAGCTGGCCTGGCAGGGCAGCTATTATTCGAGCCCGGCCGAAAACCACGTCGTCCCGTCGCCCGGCCGTACCGCGCTGTTTACCGCTGCGGTAAAATATTGATGCTGCTCACTATTCCAGGATTGCTGTCGCATGAAGAGGCGGCCGCACTGCGTGTCCGCCTCGGCGATGCGCCCTGGGCCGATGGCGGGGTCACCGCCGGGCACCAGTCGGTCCGGGTCAAGGAAAATTTGCAGATCGGACCGGATAGCGCGCTCGGGCGCGAACTGGGGCTTATCGTAGTGCGCGCGCTGGAGCGAAGCCCGGCCTTCCTGAGCGCCGCGCTGCCGCGCCATGTCTTTCCGCCGCTGTTCAACCGGTATGACCCGGGCATGGCGTTCGGCAGCCATATCGACAATGCCGTGCGCCAGGTGCCCGGCACGACGCAGCGAATCCGCACCGATCTGTCGGCGACCCTGTTCCTGACCGACCCCGGCGATTACGATGGCGGCGAGCTGGTGATCGAGGACAGCCCTGGCAGCCATGCGCTGAAGCCGGGCGCGGGCGATCTGGTGCTGTATCCGGCGCGCAGCCTGCACCGGGTCGAGCCGGTCACGCGCGGCAGCCGGGTTGCGGCATTCTTCTGGGTCCAGAGCATGGTGAAATCAGGCGACCATCGCGAGATGCTCCACGATCTCGACCTGTCGATCCAGGCGTTGACCGGCTCTGCCGGTGATCAGGCCGCGATTTTGCGGCTGACCGGCTTGTATCACAATCTGCTGCGCGAATGGGGCGAAGTGTGATGGCAAAGCGCGCTGACAAATACCCGGGGAATGATGCGCAATCAAGGCTTTCGGGTATGACGCCGCAGCTTCTCCGGTCAGTCGCCGGGGCCGATCGCGGCGCAGGCCAGTTCCAACGGATGGCCCGGCTGCAGGCGATGTCGGCTGCCGAACTGGCCGCGGCGCTGGGGAGCGACCCGGCGACCGCTGCGCCATGGGTGGAGTCGGCCGCGGCCTGCGGCATGGTCGCCGCGCAAGTGCAATGGGGCCGGATGCTGCTCGCCGGGACCGGCGTGGCCAAAGATGGCGCGTCGGCGTTGCGCTGGTTTGCCAAGGCGGGGTTGGCTGGCGACGGCGAGGCACGGAACATGGCGGGTCGCTGCCATGAGCAGGGGTGGGGCACGCCTGTCGACTGGAACGAGGCGGTCCTGTGGTATCGTCGCGCGGCTACGAACGACAGCTGGGGCATCTATAATCTTGCCAACATGCTGTTCGACGGTCGCGGCATCGCCCGGGATCACGGTGCGGCGGTAGCCCTGTATGAACGCGCCGCCCGGTTGGGGCACTCGCGGGCGATGAACCTGCTGGGGCGCTGCCTGGAGGAGGGCTGGGGCACGCCGCGCGATCCGGCCGGGGCGGCGCGATGGTATCGCCGCTCGGCCGAAGGGGGCTATTTTCGCGGCCAGTATAATCACGGCATCGAATTGTTGCGGCAGGGGCGCCGCGATGAGGCGGCGGCGATTTTTCAGCGCGCGATGCCCGAGGCCGATGCGCCAATGCGCGCGAGGATGACCGTCTTGTCGGGCTTTGGCATGCTGCGATTAGGTTGAACCGCCTCATGCTCGCGCGTATTTTTTCGCTTGATTCAGGAACGAAAGCCGGCATCCACTGTTAACTCTAGCGCTTTGCAACGCAAACCGATGGAATATCGATTGCGCACACCTGCGGCGGCGCATAGTCTGCCGGCGATGGGCAAGGGAATCAATAACTTCGCTGGGGCAGTCGTGCTCATGGCGCCCATGCTGGCGGGCATGACCACGCCGGCGGTGGCGCAAACGGAAAGCTATGATCCGGCGGGATCGGGTCCGATCGTCGGCGCGATGCACTGGCTGCAGGGCACGCTGCTGGGTACGGTGGCAACCGTGGCGGCGGTGATCGCGGTCGCGGTGGTGGGCTTCATGATGCTGACCGGGCGGATGAACTGGCGCTATGGCCTGACCGTGATCCTGGGCTGCTTCGTCCTGTTCGGCGCGGCCAGCATCGTTGCGGGCATCCAGTCCACCGCCGCCGCCGGTTATTGACGCCCGCGTGATGCCAGGAAGCGGGGACCGGTTTTTGGCGAATAATCACGCGGCCACAAATACGCCGGGGGGCCTCGATCGCGATCCGCTGTTCGTGGGGCTGACCCGCCCGCAGATGTTCGCGGGGGTGACGTATACCTTCTTCGTGATCAACTTCATCGTCTCGACCGAAGCATTCCTGATGTTCCGCTCGGTGTGGGTGCTGGCCTTGGCGCTGATCCTGCACCTCGCCGGCTTTGCCGCCTGCCTGCGCGAGCCACGCGTGTTCGACATCTGGCTGGTGCGGGTCACGCGCTGCCCACGCGTGCGCAATTTCAGGTTCTGGCAATGCAATTCCTATCGCGCCTGAACTACGCCGCCGGGCATCGGGCACCGCCGCCGTTCGATCGGGAACAGACCGCCGGCAGCCGGCTGCCTTACGCGCACCACATCGATGACCGGATCGTCGCGCTGCGCGACGGCACGCTGATGCTGGTCATGCAGCTGGGCGGGTTATTGTTCGAAACGGCAGACAGCGACGCGCTCAATTATCGCAAGGCGCTGCGGGATGCCAGCCTGCGCGCGATCGGCTCCTCGCGTTTCGCGATGTATCACCATGTCCTGCGGCGGCGCATCGAACCGGGCGGCCAGGGCGCCTTTGCCGATCCGTTCAGTGCCCATGTCAACGCGATCTGGCAGGAACGGCTCGCATCGCGCAACCTCTACGCCAACGAATTGTTCGTCACCCTGATCCGCCGGCCCATGCCCGGCCGCGCAGGGATCGTCGACCGGCTGGCGGGGCTGTTTGGCCGGGCCGGGCCCAAGGGCTGGAACGGCGGCGGAGCAGACGCAGCGATCGCCGCCGAATGCCGCGCGCTGGACGCCGCCGGCGAGCAGCTGGGCGTTGCCATGGCCAGCTATGGCCCGCGCCTGTTGTCGGTCTACGACACCCCCGGCGGGCCCTGTTCGGAAGTGCTGGAGTTCCTGTCGGCGCTCTACAATGCCGAACTGCGCCCGGTGCGTTTGCCGCATGGCGATGCCGGTGAATATCTGCCGTATCGCCGGGTGAGCTTCGGGCTGGATACGCTGGAACTTGGCAGAATTGGGGAGCTTGGTGCAACCGGCGAAGCGCCGCGCGCGCTGGCCGCGATCGTGTCGATCAAGGATTATCCCGGCCAGACCACGCCGGGGATGCTCGACGATGTGCTGCGCATCCCGATCGAACTGGTGATCAGCCAGAGCTTTGCCTTCGTCGACCGGGCCGAGGGGCTGGGTCGGATGAACCTGGCGCTGCGCCGGATGCGCGCCTCCGATGACGAGGCGATCAGCCTGCGCGACGAGCTGGCCCATGCCAAGGATGATGTCGCCGCCGGCCGCGCCGCTTTTGGCGAGCATCATTTGACGATCATGGTGCGCGGGCGCGATGCGGCCGAAATCGACGCCGGGGTGGCCGAGGTGCAGGCCGCACTGACCGATCTGGGGATCATTTCGGTGCGCGAGGATGTGGGGCTGGAGCCAGCGTTCTGGGCGCAGTTCCCCGGCAATTTCAAATATATCGCCCGGCGCGCGCTGATCGGCTCGGCCAATTTCGCCAGCTTTGCCAGCGCCCATAATTTCCCGCTGGGGCGCGCTGCCGGCAATCACTGGGGGGCGGCGGTCACGCTGTTCGAAACCACCGCGGCCGGGCCTTATCACTTCAATTTCCACCATGGCGACCTGGGCAATTTCACGGTCATCGGCCCGTCGGGGTCGGGCAAGACGGTGATCGTCAATTTCCTGCTGGCGCAGGCGCGGCGGTTTCGCCCGCGCATCGTCTTCTTCGACAAGGATCGCGGCGCCGAACTGTTCATCCGCGCCATCGGCGGCGGCTATGACGTGCTGCGGCCGGGCACGCCCAGCCGCCTCAATCCGCTGCAACTGGCCGACACGGCGGAGAACCGCCGCTTTTTGCACGATTGGCTCGCCCGGCTGGCCAGTGACGGCAGCGAGCCGCTCAGCGCCGCCGAGCAGCAGCAGATCAAGGAAGCGGTGGACGCCAATTTCGCCGCCCCGCGCGCCTGTCGCCGGTTGCGCAGCTTCGTGGAACTGTTTCGCGGCGGCCAGCGCCCCCATGCCCGCGACCTTCATGCCCGGCTGCGCCCGTGGTGGGGCGAGGGCGAGCATGCCTGGCTGTTCGACAATGCCGAGGATGGCGTGGATCTGTCGAACGACACCATTGGCTTCGACATGACCCGCATTCTGGACGATCCGCTGCTGCGCACGCCCACGATGATGTATCTGTTCCACCGGGTCGATGAACGGCTCGACGGTACCCCGGCGATCATCGTGGTCGATGAAGGCTGGAAGGCGCTGGACGACGACGTATTCGTGGCGCGCATCCGCGACTGGGAAAAGACCATCCGCAAGCGCAACGGCATCGTCGGCTTCGTGACGCAAAATGCCGAGGACGCGCTGGCCAGCCGCATCGCCAGCGCCATCGTCGAGCAGGCCGCGACGCAGATATTCACCGCCAATCCCAAGGCGCAGGCGGAGGACTACATCAACGGTTTCGGCCTGACCGCCCATGAATTCGATCTGGTGCGCACGCTGCCCGACACCGCGCATTGCTTCCTGGTCAAGCATGGCCAGGACAGCGTGGTGGTGCGGCTCAATCTGGCCGGCGAAGAGGAATTGCTGACCATCCTGTCGGGTCGGGAACGGGTGGTGCGCCTGCTCGATGAAATTCGCGTCCGCACCGGCGATGATCCGGCGGCATGGCTGCCCGAACTGCTGCTGGCCGAACAGCTAAAGGTGGCATGATGGCCGCCTGCCCCGCCTTCGATCCGACCGGCCCCTATGTCAGCCAGGTGGTCGGCTTTGTCGATTGCCACAGCCTGGCGCTGGGTGCGGCGGGCTATCAGGCGCTGGGGCCGGGCACCAGCTTCGGCCTGGCGCTGTCGGGGCTGCTGACGATCTATGTCGCGCTGATCGGCTATCGCCTGCTGCTGGGCGGGCAGATCACCCTGCGCGAAGGCGTGTGGTCGGCGCTCCGCCTGGGGTTCGTGCTCGCGCTGGCGACGCAATGGGCGGCGTACCAGCCGCTGGTCTACGATGTGATCACCGCCGGGCCTGCCGATCTGGCGGCGCGAGTGCTGGCGCCGGGCGGGCTGGGTGGCAATGCGCCGGGGCAGTTGATCGATCGGGTGCAGGCGGTGCATGCTGCGCTGGGCGAGTTGACCCCGCCGATTGCCACCGCCGACGCACCCGCAGCCATGCCGCTTGCTGCTCCCGCAACGGCAGCGCCCCCCGCACCCGTCGCTGCTGCGCCCCTGCTCTCGGTGGAGGCGCGCGCCGCGCTGCTCTCGGCGGACCATCTGCTGGTCGGCGCGGCGCTGGCCGGCACCTTGTCGGTGCGCGTGGTCACCGCGCTGCTGCTGGCGCTGGGGCCGCTGTTCATCGGCTGCGTGTTGTTCGATGCCACGCGCGGGCTGTTTGTCGGCTGGGTCCGGATCCTGGCCGGCGCGGCGCTGGCCGGGGTCGCGGCGGCGCTGGTGATCGCCCTGGAACTGGCGGTGATCGAGCCGCAAGTGGTGGCGCTGCGTGACCTGCTGGATCGCGGCCAGCCGGCGGGCATGTTGCCGCAGGACATGCTGGCGACGTGCGGCTGTTTTGCGCTGGTCATGCTGGCGGCGCTGATTGCCCTGGTGCGAACGACCGCGGCGTTTCACTTGCCGGCGGCGGCGCTGCGCTCGGTCGGGCAAGGGCTGGCCCTGCGTGACATGGCGGGGGCTACGGCGTTCGCTCGGGCTGGTCCGCCGCCGCGCGATCAGAGTCAGCGCAGCCGCGCCGAACAAGTGGCGGACGCGGCGCGCGCAATCGAGCGGCGTGACGCGCGCAGCGGTGGCGGCGGTGCGGCCGCCGTGCCTGCGCTGGTGCCGCGTGAGCCCGCCGCGCGGCTGCAACAAGTGGTCATGTCGCCGCTGCCGCTGGGGCAATCGGGCCGGCGCACGGCGCGCCGGATGTCGCCCGCCGCCAGCCAGAGGGACAAGCTACGGGATGATGGCCGATGAGCGAAGCCGATCCACGACCGGGCGTCCGGGACGGCGTGCATCAGACATATTACGGCGAGGCGCGCAGCTGGGCCCAGGACAGCCAGGCCGCGCGCGAGCGGTCGCGGCGTCTGGCGTGGGGGCTGGCGGCAGCCGCAGTGACGATTGCCGTGCTGGAGGCGCTGGCGCTGATCGCGCTGGCGCCGCTCAAGACCGTCGTGCCCTATACGCTGCTGGTCGATCGCAATACCGGCTTTGTCGAGGCGCTGGACCCCACTCATCCACTCGCGTTGAAACCGCAGGCGGCGCTGACCCAATCGCTGCTGGCGCAATATGTCGTGGCGCGTGAAACGTTCGCTGTCGCCGGCCTGCCCGAGCAATATCAGAAGGTGGCGCTGTGGTCCGCAGAAGCCGCGCGGCGCGATTATCTCGGCATGATGACTTCGGGCAATCCGGACAATCCGCTCAGCCGTTACCCCCGCTCGACGGTGGTGCAGACGCATGTCGAAAGCGTGTCGCCGGTGGCGCCGGACGCCGCGCTGGTGCGCTTTTATACCGAACAAAGCGACCCCGACCACGGCCCGCGACCCCGCGCCTATTGGGCAGCGATGGTGCGCTATCGCTTTTCCGGCGAGCCGATGGCGCTGTCCGACCGGCTGGTCAATCCGCTGGGTTTCCAGGTGGTGGCCTATCGCCGCGATCAGGAAGCGCCGTCTCCCGAGACCATGCCAGAGACCATGCCGCTTGCGCCCGCGATACCGCAGCAAGATGGCGCGTCAATACCGGGGGCGCCGCCTCGCCCGGCATCGACGGTCGAAATCAGGCCCGCCTATTCGCGCACGGTGGCCCCGGTCACCCGCCCCGGCGAGATCCAGACGCTCTGATGAAAAGCCTCACGCTGGCCCTGCTGGCTTGTGTGGCACTGGTTGCGCCGCTCCACGCCGAAGTCACGCCGCACGCCGGCGAAGGCGATCCGCATATCCAGAGCGTCGAATATGATCCGCAGCAAGTGGTCGGGCTGCATGTCGCGGGCGGCTATGCGGTGACATTGATGTTCGCGCCGGATGAGCGGATCGAGACGGTGACGCTGGGCGACAGCGCCGGCTGGCAAGTCACCGTCGATCACCGCGCCGATCATCTGGTGGTCAAGCCGCTGGGCAACCCGCCGCCGACCAACCTCACCGTCATGTCGGATCAACGCAGCTATAATTTCACGCTGTATGGCGCCGGGCCGGGAGAAGGCGTGCAGCCCTATCTGGTCAGCTTCACCTATCCCGTCCCGCCGGCCGAGCCGGCCCTGGCCGTGGCGGCGCCGGCATCGGCCAGTTACAAGCTGCGCGGCGACAAGACCATCTGGCCGGCGACGATGGCGGATGACGGCGCCGCTACCGCGATCGGCTGGGCCGGCGACCAGACCATTCCGGCGGTGTATCAGCAGGATGAGCGGGGCCATCTGGCGCTGGTCAACGGCTTGATGGAGGGCGGGATCTATCGGATCGAGGGCGTGCATCGCCGGCTGGTCTTCGTCCTGGGCCCGGCGCGGGCCACCGCCAGCCGGGTCGAGGCGCAGCCATGACACCGGGCGAGCGTGATCCGCGCGAGGGGTGGGAAGGGCGCGACCCCCGGCCCGGTGTAGCCCTGCGGGGCACGGGATTGCCTCCGCCGCTGCTGATCGCGCTGGCGGCGGTGCTGGCTTTGGCGCTGTTCCTGACGCTCGACGCGCGACGCCGGGCGCGGCTCGATGCACTGGATGGACATGGCAGCGTTGCCCAACTGCCCCCGGCTCCTCCGCCGCTCGCGATACCGCCCGCGCCGCCGCCCCCGGCCCCCGTGATCGTTCATGAAACGCTACCCGTTCAAGCGATCGCCGCATTGCCGATGCGCGCGACCATGCCGCCGCCCATGCTGGAAATGCCCCGCCAGACATTCGCGCCGCCGCCGGCGCATGCGCCCGATGGCGGCTCTGGTCCGGCGATGGTCGTCGATCTGACCCCCGGATCGGGCGCGATCGTCAACGGCGCGGATGGCGGCACGGGCGCCGCACCGGTCGACGATACCGTGCGCGCTACGCTGATCCGCAACCGCGCCGCGATCATTCCGCAAGGCGCGATCATGAGCGCGGTGCTGGAAACGCCGCTCAATTCCGACCGGCCGGGTCTGGCCCGCGCGATCATCTCGCATGACGCGCGCGGCTTCGATGGCACCCGCGTGCTGATCCCGCGCGGCAGCCGGCTGATCGGCGAGTTCAAGGCGGATGCCAGCCCCGGCGTGCGGCGCATCCTGATCACCTGGACGCGGCTGATCCGGCCCGATGGCGTGGCCATCCGCATCGGCTCGCCGGTGTCCGACCCGCTGGGCGGCGCGGGCGTGCCGGGTTCGGTCGATACCCATTTCTTCGCGCGCTTTGCCGGCGCGGTACTGCAATCGGCGCTGGCGGTCGGGGTGAACTTGGCCTCGCAGCGAGCCTCGACCAGCAACAATACCGTCTATCTCGGCCTGCCCGCGCAGGCCACGCCGCAACTGGGCCAACTGGTGCCCGACGCCAATCGCCCGCCCACGGTCAAGGTGCGCGAAGGTGCCGAAATCGCGGTGATGGTCGCGCATGACCTGGATTTCAGCGGCACTCCGGCTGTGCGTTGAGATGGGGCTGTACGTTAAGATGGGGCTGTGCGTTGAGATGGGGGAGGTGCGCTGATGACCGGAGCGGTCCGCTATCTGGAGGTCTATCTCGCGCCGCTGCTGCCGATGCTGGCGCGGCCCGAAGTCACCGATATCTTCGTGAACCGCCCTGGCGAAATCTGGGTGGAAACGCTTCGCGGCCAGATCGAACGCCACGCCATGCCCGACCTCGACGAAGCGCGGCTGTGGCACCTCGTCCGCCAGATCGCCAACCTCAGCCACCAGGGCATCAGCCGCGAATACCCCCTGCTCGCCGCGACGCTGCCTGACGGCGCTCGCGTGCAGGTGGTTGCACCCCCCGCGACGCGCGGCGCCATGGCCATCGCCATCCGCAAGCATATCGTCCCCGAACTGACCCTGGC